>SHLT01000123.1 GCA_004282875.1 Chromatiales bacterium
TTGCGCGGCGGTATCTGCGGCAGCGCGACAAACGCGACGCCCGTATCGCCGAAGTCGGCCAGGCAAACCGCGTTCCAGGAACCTCGCTCATCCGGCTCGCTGCCTTGCAACAGCTTCGCAAGATTGTGCGTGGTTGCGGTGACCATTGACTCGATCATGTAGCCGGTCTTGGGTGCACCTGTCGCGACCGGCGTTGCGTTGACGGGGGGGATGGCCACGCAAACGCCGACCGCGAAGATGTTCTGGTATTTGGGATTGCGCTGAAATTCATCGATGAGAATGAAGCCGCGCGGATTCGTCAGGCCCTCGATGTCCATGACGGCGTCGACGCCCTTGAATGCCGGCAGGATCATCGAGTGCCTGAATTCGAGTTCATGCTCTTTCTTGTCGTTGCCTTCGTCATCCACCTCGGTGAAATGCATCCTGCCGTCTTCGACGTGCGTAATTCTTGCGTTGGTCGTCCAGTGGATATGCCGGTCGCGCATCTCTGATTCGAGCATGCTCTTCGTGTCGCCAACACCGTCGAGGCCGAGATGGCCGATGTAGGGTTCCGGGGTGACAAAGTGCATTTCGACCTGGTCGCGGATCTTGCGCTTCTTGAGTTCCGTGTCGAGGATGAAGATGTACTCGTAGGCCGGGCCGAAACACGAAGCCATCGGTGCCGCGCCAACGACGACGGGTCCCGGGTTCTCGACGAGCTTGTTGAAGTCGAGATTTGCCGCTGCGGCGTGACCGGTCTTGCAGACCGATTGCGTATGACCGTCGGGCCCGAGGCCGTCGACTTCTTCGAACGCAAGCCGGGGTCCCGTAGCGATCACGAGGTAGTCGTAGGTGATGGACGAGTCGTCGTTCAGTTCAAGACGGTTTTCATCGGGATGGAGACGGCGCACGCCGTTGCCGTTGAACTCGATGCCGTACTTCTGCATGAGCTCGGGAAGGCCGACCTTGATCTGTTCTTCCTCGCGCCAGCCCACGGCGACCCAGGGGTTCGACGGCGTGAACTCAAAGTGATCGGAGTCCCCGATGAGCATGATGTCGTGCTCCTTGCCGAGTTCTTTCCGCAGTTCGTAAACCTGTGAGATACCGCCGATACCGGCGCCCATTACGACGATCTTCGCCATCTTCATCCCCTTCGTTTAGTCGCCCGCAATACCGTATTACAGCCCACTAAATTAGTAAAGACTACTTTAGTGGCATGGCATGTAATGAGACGCACTCGCATCGGGTGGCAATGCGCCACACAGGGGTTATAGTCCGAGCGGATGAACACCACCGTACGGACAATTTGCCTCGCTTTCCTTCTGGGAAGCGTGCTCTTCGCAGGTGCGCGCGCACAGGAAAATGAGGCGGACGATGCGCCGCCAAGTCTTGAATTAACGAAGATCGAAGCCGGCTCCTGGTCCTACTTCGAAGGGCCAAGAGACGAGGTTGAGGCCCGGATCAACGACTTTCTTGCCGCGGCAGAGCGGAAGGTCGCCGATCTCGATGCGGCCAACCTGGAAACAGGGCAGTCCCTGCTCGCCGCGGTGCGCGATAATCTTTCTGCCTATCTCGCCTTGCGCAGCGACGATGAACTCGAGCTGCAGGCACTGCCGCAACCACAAATCAGCTATTCACTCGACGACCTGCTACGCCTGGCGGCCGTCGCGCGCGATGCGCAGAAAGGCGCCGTTGCCGAACAGCTCGAGGTTGAACGCGAGCAGCGCGTGCTGGGCGGGGCGACCCGGCGCCGCGACCAGGCCTTCAAGGACTACGTCGACGCCGCGCCGGGCGACGCAAAAGTGATCGCCGGGCTGCGGCTCATCCAGACGCGCTCGGCCCAGGCGATATCGACGCGCCGCCTGCGGCTGCTCACGCAAAGCCAGGCACGTGCGGCCGACTATGCCGATGCCACGGCAGAGCGCGTGATACTGGCCGGCGAGAATCTTGCGACGACCCCGGACGAGGCCGACCTGGAGCGGATCCTCGACGCCGTCGTCGAGAACGCTGAAGCCGCGGAGGAAGCGCGCAAGACCTTGCGCACGGCCGAGCTCGAGGCGACCGAGCTGGACCTGGATACGCCGAACGGCCGTTCACAACAGCGCCTGTTCCAGCAACAGCTGATCGACGCCCAGGTCGGAGTGGCGCTCGCCGATGTCAATCTCGCCAAGACCCAGGCACGCCGCTGGTGGACGGAGCTACAGCTCGACACCGACCCGAACATGGATGAGCTGCAGGACCAGGCGTTGGTATGGTCGCAGCTAATCCGGACTGCGCCGCTGAACCTGCCGGACTGGCAGCAAGACAGCCAGGCTGAATTGCTGTCGGTGCAAACCATGGACCGCAGCGGGATGAATCGAGCGTCACGGCGTCTGCTCGACGAGCGGCTTGCTGCGGCGCAGGCCACCCTGGCCGACATCGCCGGGGTCGAGGATGCTGTCGCTGACCTCGAACTTCTGGCCGCCGCTGTCGATGCTGCCGTCGCTGAGTCGTCGGGTGCATTCTCGTCCTGGTTGCAATCGGCAAGTCGCCAGGTGCAGTCGGTGTACAACCGAGCCGTGGGCCTCGCGGATGTCACGCTTTTCCACATCGGGGATACGCCGGTTACGGGCCGCGACATCTTCCGCATGCTCGTTATTCTCCTCGTCGCCTACCTGCTGTCCCGCGGTATTCGCTATGCATTACGACGGTTTAGCGAGAAGGACACGACGGGCAACCAGGCAACCCTGTATACGCTGAGCCGACTGACGCACTACGCGATCATCATTATTGCCATTGTCGTCGCCTTGTCCTCGATAGGCCTCGACTTGAGCAAGCTCGCCCTGGTCGCGGGCGCGCTCAGTGTCGGCATCGGTTTCGGCCTGCAGTCCATCGTCAGCAATTTCGTTTCCGGATTGATCATCCTGTTCGAACACACGCTGCGTGTCGGCGACTACATCGAACTCGACACGGGACTCACGGGAACGGTCAAGGCGATCAACGTGCGCAGCACGCTGATCAACACCAACGACAATATCGATATCGTCGTCCCCAACTCGGAATTCGTGACCGCGCGGCTGACGAACTGGACGCTGGGCGAGAGAGTGCTCCGCGTGCGCATTCCTTTCGGCGTGGCGTACGGCAGCGACAAGGATCTCGTCAAGCAAGCCGCCATCGAAGCGGCCGAAGAAGTCGCTTACACGCTCACGCACATCAAGCGCCGCCGTCCCGATGTCTGGCTCGTGGACTTTGGCGACAGCAGCCTGAATTTCCTGTTGACGGTATGGGTCAATCGCGAAGGTGCACGACGGCCCACGCGTACGCGTGCCGCGTATCTCTGGGCGCTGGAAACGAAGCTGACCGAGTACGGTATCGAGATACCGTTCCCGCAACGCGACCTGAACCTCCGCTCCGGCTTCCCGCCGCCCGCCGTTGCGGCAGAATCGACGGAGGACTAAGCGCCGGTCGGCCGCGCGTCGTCCTTGAGTCGCATGACGCGCCCGCGACTGACGTGTAGCAGGTCGCTGATCTTCAGTACCAGCGAATCCTCGTACTTGTCGAGGCGCCCGTCTGCGTAGGCGATCTGCCACAGCAGGCCAACGATCTTTGCCTTGTCTGCTTGGTCGAGATTGTGGTGCAGGAGCTGTGTGAAGTCGTGCAGGGAGACCAGGTCTTCGGCTTTGCCGTCAGCATCGTTGACGAGATCGGCAGCCTGCTCGGGCGAGAGATCAAAATGCGTCTGTACGAGTTCGAGTACGCGATCGAACTCGGTGTCCTCAAAGACGTGGTCGGCACGCGCGACGTCGATCATGAGAACGGCGGTCGCCAGGCGTAGCGCATCCTCGCGCGAGGGCGTATCGGCCTCCGTCGTCGCCGTAACCGTAATTGATGCAACTACCTGGCTTATCAGTCGTCTGATCATGGGAAAAGCCTATCAGGCTTTTTTGCGGGGTTCAGCACTCCTGCAGGAGTGCCGCAGGGTCCCGCTACGACCTTCCATGCGTATCGACTAGTGCGCCTCGGCAACCGCCCGCGCGGCGTCGAAACTGGTGGCACAGGCCAGCGTCCAGCCAAGCATGCCGTGACCCGTATTGACGAACAGCCCTTTGGAACGGGTCTGACCGACTCGCGGCTGGCCGTTGGGCGTCATGGGTCGAAAACCGCCCCAGGGCTTGATGTCGTCGGCGTCATAGTCGGCGGCGTGCGGGGCATAGCGCCGGGCAAGATCAAGCAACAGCTGCGTGCGTTCGTTGTCGGTACTGGTGTCAAAGCCCCTGAAGTCCGCGAATCCGGCGATACGTACATGCCCATTCAGGCGGCTGTAGACCATGCGGTGTCTGAGCGCGGTCATGCTGACCGACGGCGCTGCCTCGCCGGGCGGCAGCGTGATGCTGTAGCCGCGCACGGGAAAGACATGCGGGTTGATGCCGACGGTGCGCAGCAGCTCGTGACTCCAGGCGCCCATGCAGACCACGAACGCATCGGCCTCGAGCGGCTCCTCGTCGACGACGACCGCATGCGTGCGGCCATTACGAGCAATGAGTTTGCTGGCATCCGAAGACAGCCTGAACTTCACCGTCCCCGTTGCTTCGAGCCAGTCTTTCAGGCCTGCCGTGAACTTCTGCGAATCGGCGACCTCGTCGCTCTTCGAGTAGACGGCGCCGGCAATGTCCTCGCTGACTTGCTCCAGCGCCGGCTCGACGGCCATGGCCTCGGCGCGTGAGAGGATCCGGGTGTCACAGCCATGGGAGCGCTTGAGTTCGAGCGTGTTTCTTGCGGCGTCGAGCTCGGCCTGGCTGCTGAGCAATACGAGCTTGCCCGCTTTGCGGTGCCAGAAATCGAATGGCAGCGCGTCGCGGATTTGTGCCAACAACTCGGCAGAGCGCATCGCGATTTTGAGGACGGCCAGCGTGTTTTCCCTGGCGTGTTTGCGTGTGCACTGACCGACAAAGCGGGTTCCCCAGGTCACAAGCGCCGGGGTCAGGCGCACTTGCACACCCTCATCGCGCCCCAGCATGAGGGCCGGTATGTGAGTCAGGAATTCCGGCTTGGCCAGCGAGTCTGTGAAACTGTAAGAGAGTTGTCCTGCATTGGCGAAACTCGCACCGTCACCGACATCGCTGGCGCGGTCGACCACCGTGACATCGCAGCCATGCCGGGAAAGGTAGTAGGCGGTCGTGACACCGACAACCCCGGCACCAAGGACGACAACGTGCATTTCCAGATCCTCGCAGAAACTCCCGTTGATGGTACTGAGCCGCTTGTCAGTCCCTCAAATACTCATTGTTCCGGAGCCTATAACTTGGGGCTATGGGCCGAGGACTAGGTGTCGGGGAGTAATTCCCTGACGAGTTTTCCGAGGTGTCGTGTGAATTTCTTGGTCGCAAGCGACAGCGGCGTGTCCGCCATTTGCAGCAGGGTCACGTCGAATCTAATCGCGGGCTCCAGCGGAATCTGCACCACGTTGCCGCCGATCGCCGACCGGGCGGTGATCTCGTCGGTAATGGTAATGCCGGCGCCCGAGGCGACGAGCGCCTTGGCCACATGATAGGTCTCCGTCCAGGCGACGAAAGCGGGCTGTGCGTGGCTGGACTCGAGAAATTGCGACAGCAGCTGCCCCAGCGGACCACGACTGTTCAGCCCGATAAACGGCCGGTCTTTCAGGTCGTCGATCGTCACCTGTGACTTGCCTTCGAATTCCTCGCCGTCGGGAGCAAGTACGACGAAGCGTGCGCGGGCGAGCTTTTTGCCGGCAATCCCCGGATGTTCTGCCGGATCGAAGGCGAGACCGATGTCGATACGCGACTCGAGCAGGGCGTGGTTTATTTCGTCGAGATGCAGCGTCTCGATTTCGAACACGGCCTCCGGATGCCGCTTTCGAAACGTCGCAATCGCTCGTGGCAGGGTCTCGAGGCCGAAGGCCGGCGTGCTGGCGACGCGGATGCGGCCTGCACTGCTCGCCTTCAGGTTCTTCGCGACGTGCCGCAACCGGTCCACATCCTCGTAGACGTCTTTGACGTGCTTGAACAGCTGGTGCGCTTCGGGCGTGGGTATCAGTTTGCCCTTGACCCGGTCGAACAGCCGGTAGCCGAGCTGCTGTTCAGCATGCGCAAGCACCTTGGACACCGAGGGTTGCGAGACGTTAAGTTTTGCTGCAGCGTTGGTCATCGTGCCGGCGCTGTATACGGCATGAAAGACCTCGATTTGTCGCAGTCGCATAGCCGCTCCTTTCGACGTAGTATAACCTCTGTCTATGGGGCTCGGAAACGTTGCTATTGGCGACACTATCCGGGGATTGCTAATTTTGGGGCAGTACTGCGTATTGCGGTATCCGATTCCATTCGGGGGAAACATAATGAATAACAAGCGACACGGATTGGACGATCTGCTGCGAGCCGGTTTGGCGGCATTGGCGGCGGTTTCGTTCCTGGGTTCCGGGCTGGCTTTTGCCCAGGAAGACGAAGATGACGTGGTGGACGAAATCACCGTCACGGGCACCCAGATCAAGGGCGCGAATATCTCTGAGGCACTCGCAGTCTCCGTCTTCAGTTCCGAGGACATCGAGATTATGGGTATCGAGTCGGGTGACGAACTCATCGACATGATTCCGGAGCTCGGCCAGAACTTCTTCAGCGAGACGGATACGGCAGGCGGCGTCAACGCGGCTCGCGGTGACGTCGGCGCGATTAATATGCGCAATCTCGGGACGGGCAACACGCTCGTATTGCTGAACGGACGGCGCATGGTGAACATGGCGTCGTACCAGACCGAAGAAGTCGGCGGCAGCTTTGTTCCCGTCAACTCGGTCAACTCGAACCACATCCCGGTCTACGGTGTGGAACGTGTCGAAGTCCTGCGCGATGGCGCATCGGCCATTTACGGTGCTGATGCCGTTGCCGGCGTGATCAACACCGTGCTCAAGGACGACTTCGAGGGATTCACGATCCGGGCTCGCTACACCGACTTTGACAACCTGCCGCGTGGCGACCAGGCCCTGTCGCTGGAGTGGGGCAAGAGCTTCAATGGCGGCGCCACGCACGTCGGCGTCTTTGCGCGGCGTTACGAGCGCGATCGCGTGAATTCACAGGATGATCCGCGCTGGGCCGATTCGGACTTCCGGTCACGTTTCGACTTTCTCCCTGACGATCACCCTAACGCGCAATACGCCACGAGTACTATTTTCCGGAACAACAGTGCGAACTCGCTCTGGGGTCAGTTCGATGTCGTGTCCGGCCTGAGCAGCAGCCACAGCCTGCGCCAGAATGAAGTGGTTGACGGCTCGGGCGAATTCGAGGTGTATCCAATCGGTGACTCCCGTTGCACCAATACCGATCCGGATGCGACGCAGCCCGTCTACGATCTAGGTTATGGCACCTGCCTGCATGAAGATGGCCAGGGCACGATTCGCTATAACCTTAATGACAATCGTGACCTGTTGTCGGAACTCGAACGCACGACGATTTACGCCTACTTCAACCACGAGCTGGAGTCCGGCCTCGAGATGTTTGGCGATGCGTACTTCTACGATTCCAAGACCAACCGCATCAACACGCCGTCCATCGACCTGAGTGCGGTGACGCTCCGGGTCGGCGCCGAGAACTACTACAATCCGTTCGGCCCGATTGGATCCCCGAACCGCCTGCCGGACTCGATCATCGGCACCGACGTTCCCGCGGAAGGTCTCGAGCTGCGCATGGACTTCTACCGCTTCGGCGAGTATCCGCGCATCGTCAACAATGATGGCGATGCCTACCGCCTGCTCTACGGGCTGCGCGGATCAGCCGGCGAATGGGACTGGGAGTCGGCACTCGTCTACTCGGAGGCGACGCGTGACGACATTACCAGTAACCGCCTCTCGAACACGCTGATCACCAACGCCCTGTTCGACCCAACGCCGTCGGCTTATAACCCGTTCAGCGGTGGCGTCGATACGAACATTGAACAGGCGTTAATCGACGTGTACCGCAAAGGCGAGACGACGCTCGCGTCGTGGGACGCAAAGATCTCAAACGCGGAACTGTTCGAGATGCCCGCCGGGCCGGCCGGTTTCGTTGCGGGATACGAATATCGCAAGGAAGAGTACAAGGACGATCGTGACCCCAGGCTGGACGGTACGATTACGTTCACCGACTTCGAGGGGGACACCTATCCCCTGACGTCGGACGTCGTCAATTCGAGCCCGACACCGGACGGCGCGGGTGACCGTACGACGAACTCGCTGTTCGCGGAGTTCCAGCTGCCGTTGCACGAAACGCTGGACGTGCAGGTCGCCTACCGCTACGAGGACTTCGACGATATCGGTAGCACCGGTGTCGGCAAAGTCGCTTTCGGTTTGCGTCCGCTGGAGAAACTGCTGTTCCGTGGATCGTGGTCGGAAGCCTTCCGCGCACCGAACCTCATTACGATCAACGAGGCGTTCGTTGCGCGCTCTAATACGCTGAACGACTGGGTCTGCTTCTACGGTGAAGACCAGGGTGGCCTGGATGCGGACTGCGATTACGGTATCCAGCGCCAGGCTACGGGCAGCAAGGAGCTCAAGGCGGAAGAGTCGACCAACACGTCCTTCGGTTTCGTACTGGAGCCCGTGGAAGGCCTGACCATTACGGCCGACTACTGGACGATCGAGAAGGATGGCACGATCGGCCTCTTCGGCGAAGAGAACCACATCCTGTACGACCTGGTTCTGCGCTTGCAGGCCGGTACGGGTAATTGCGCCAGTGTCCAGGGCAACCCCGACGTCACGCGCCTGCCGTTTGACCCGACCGATACCGACCTTGTCGACGCGTACATGGCCGCCGGCCTGTGCCCGGCGGGCGAAGTCGATTTCGTGTCCGACAAGTACACGAACCTCGATACCCGGAGACTCGAAGGCTACGACATCGGGGTTTACTACAACTTCGAAACGTCTTTCGGCGTGTTCGACCTGCGCTACAACGGCTCGTTCTACGAGACGTTCGAGCAGACCGCGTCGGGCGAATTGTCGACCACGGTCCTGGCCGCGAAGAACGCTGACCCGACGATTGTTTATCCGCTCGTAGGTCTCGGTGACCTGCTCGGCATCGATGGCAACCAGGAGCAACGTCACTCAGCGAGTATTGCGTGGCGCAAGGACGACTGGGCAGCCTCGGTCCAGGGATTCAACATCAGCAGTTTCGATGAAATCCTTTCCAACGGTAATGCTTTCCCGATTCCGTCAATGACGACCTTTAACGCCAAGTTTGATTATGGATTTGAGGTTGGCGAGACGGATATGCGGGTTCGCCTCGGCGTCAACAACGTGACGGACGAAAGAGCGCCGATGGCCGATGAGTCGTTTGGCTTCTTCAAAGACGCTCACCGTGACTGGGGACGTTACTACTACGTTGATCTGAGAATCAGTCTCTAGAGAAGCGTTTGCAACAAGCGGCGGCGGAACAACCAGGCGG
>SHLT01000124.1 GCA_004282875.1 Chromatiales bacterium
AGGTGTCAGTATTCCCGGCGGCGGCGAGGGCGGCGGCTCGTCGGGCAGTGAATGCAATGATGGTGGCATCTCGGGTGGCGGCATTGGCGGCACCATGGGCTGCGACGAAGGTGCGGCTGATGGCAGCGGCGGTGCCGGCGGCTCCGGCGGCGTAGGCCAGTTCCCGGGTGATCCCGAAGCAGCGGATAAGCTCGGCAAGGAACTCGACAAGTCCCTGGGTGACTTCGACGAGGCCATAGGTGAAGAACAACGCGAGATATCGTCTGCGTCACGCAATACCGAAGGATTCGACACGGGCTCCGGTGGCAACCAGGGCGGTTCGATCAGCCTGGGTGAGCAGGCGGCCGGCGCGATGGGCGGCGGCAGCGGCGGCGGTGGTGGCACCGCCGGCCAGGACGCGGCGTCGGGCGAGGTCGGTGGCGGCCCTCTCGACGGGCTGGATGCGCAGGAAATCGCCCAACGCACGCCGGATGACATCGAAGCTGTAATTGACGACGATATCGTGGCGAGACAGCTGCGCGAAGCGGCATTGGCGACAGATGATCCCGAGTTGCGCGAGCGCTATTGGGAAGAATACCGTAAGTACAAAGGTATGTAAGGAGAGCGAACGCGCCCTATGCTGAGATCACTGCTGCTACTCATATCGCTGTGCCTGCTGGGTACGGGCTGCACGGTCAACGAAGTTGTCGTCGCAGATGAAACGGAACTGCTGGTGGCGGAAACACCGGCGGATGAGTCGCGGCTACTGGATATCGGCATCGTTGAATTCGCCTCCGGCGTTGACGAGAAAAACAATCCCCGCAAGACCGGTGTCTATGACGAGATTCGCCTCGCCGAGACCAAGTATCTTGCCTACCATCTGAAGACCACGCTGCAGGGCACCGGCCACTGGGGCGCCGTTCGCGTCATCCCGTCGCGACAGGCCTTTACCGACATTATTATCAGCGGCCAGATCGAGAAGTCCGATGGCGAATTCGTGGCGGTCGAAGTGTCGGTCAATGATGCGACCGGTCGTCACTGGTTCAGCAAGGCCTATGAAACGCAAACGGGCCTGACATCGTATTCCGAGCGTCGGGACCGGCGACTCGACCCGTACCAGAAAATATTCAACGACATTGCCAACGACCTGCATACGTTTGCCGAGCAGATGCCACACAAGGATCTCGCGCAGACGCGCCAGGTATCCGAATTGCAGTTCTTTGCCGACATGTCGCCACTTGCCTACGGAGAGCACCTCTCGTCGAACGAAGACGGTATTTACAGCATTGCCCGGCTGCCAGCGGAAAATGACCCCACGGTGGCACGCCTGCGGCAGATTCGTGAGCGCGATCGCCTGGTTGTCGATACGCTGAACGAACATTACGCCAATTTCTATTACGGCATCGCCATTCCCTACCGGAACTGGCGCAAGGTGTCGCGGCAGGAGTCCATTGCCTACCGGCAGGTGAAGCGATCGGCCCGCATGCAGACGCTGGTGGGCGTCGTGGTGCTTGCGGGATCGCTGGCTGTCGATGCCAATAACTCGAGCAGCAGCCGCCAGCGACGTGTTAATCGCAATTTGCAGTACATGGGTGTCTCCGAGGGCCTGAATCGCATCATCGGCGGCATCCAGCGCGGTGGCGAGGCGGATTCCCACCTGGCGGCAATCGCCGAGCTTTCCGAGTCGTTCGGGGCCCAGGCGGCACCCATGGTCGTCAATGTCGAGGGGCAGGAACGGCGGCTGACCGGCACGGCCGAAGCACAGTACGAAGGCTGGCGTCGGTTGCTCAAGGAGATCTACCAGGCTGAGACCGGTTTCACGCAAACGGTCGACGTTGGCGCGCCATCGCGCACAACGGAACGCGCGCCCACGAACTAGAGAGAATAAAGCGGCGCACGATGCTCGAGCTTAGTAAAGGGACCCAGTTAGCCGAAAGGTACACGCTGGAGCGGCCGCTCGGCAGGGGCGCTGAGGCGCAGACCTGGCTAGCCAGTGATCGTCTGACACGCGCGTCTGTTGCCCTCAAGATCGTGTCTGCGGCCGGCGACGCCGGCGCACGCCTGCGCCAGGAGTGGCAGACCAATCTGCGTCTCATGCATGCGCATATCGTGCGCGCCTTCGAATTTCACGAAGATCGGGGCCTGGCGTTTTATAGCCTGCAATACATCGACGGCTCGGATCTCGCCGCTCTGACCGGTCAGCCGCTGGTCGACATTCTGCCGCCGGCCGGTTTGATAGCGGATGCACTGCGCTATGCACATGCCAAAGGCATTGTGCATCGCGATGTAAAGGCATCCAACATTCTCATCGACTACAACGGCGCCCCGTATCTCAGCGATTTCGGCGTAGCGGCGGAGGTTGGCGCTACGGCCGGAGGGGGCTCTCCGATTGCCGCGAGCCCGCAGGCGCAACTCGGTGAGGCTGCCCAGCCGGCCGACGACGTGTATGCGCTGGGCGTGCTGTTGTACGAACTCATCTCCGGCGCGCCACCGGCGTCGCTCGAAGGTGCGGCGCCGTCGCTGACGTCTGCGGCCGGCGATGCGATTCCTGCCGCGATTCAGGACCTGGTGGCACGCATGCTCGACCGGGATGCGTCCGTGCGGCCTGCTGCGGTGGAGGTCGGCGACGCATTCCGCGCAGCCGGATTTGCACCCGGTGCGGCACGCTCGCAGATTACCGCTCGCCCGGTGATTCAGGACGAGCCTGTCGAGACCGTCTCGGCGGTTCGTCACTCTCGAGTGCCCGACACCGACGCGGGTGCGTCCGTCCCGGCACGCAGCACCAGCGGCATCAGCCCGGTCACACTGGGCGCCGCGCTGGCGGTCCTGGTGGGCGTCCTGCTGGGTGTCGTCTTCCTGTTGCCCGATGCGGTTCAGGAGCAGGATCGCCCGGTTTCTGAAGAGCATGCCAGGCCGGCGCCTGCAGATGGCGGTATCAGCAACCCGGTTGTCGATGCCGATGTCGCCGACGATGAGGGCGACACGCCGATCGATCGCGTTACGCGGGAGTACGTTCCCGAGAACCAGGCCCTCGAAGGCGAGGTGATCGAATTCAACGAGAATGACGCTGACTTCAGCGGTCTCGATGATGAAGGCAAACTGCGCTTTAACGTTGAGATGATTCTGGGTGAGTTGTTGTCCAGTTTCTCGACGCTCGAACAACGCAGTGTCCAGCGCTGGGCGCAGGTTCCTTATCGTCGTGCCAAGGAGCGTTACGCGCTTGGAGACGAAGCCTTTCTCAAACGCGACTGGGCTGCGGCCGAGGCCTATTACCTGGATGCGTTGTCACTGCTCGAGCCGCTGTTCGACCAGGTCGAACCGGAGTTCAGCAAGGCACTGTCCGGCGCGCAGGCGGCATTCGACGAGGGCGACAGGTCCGAGGCGCTGCGGCTCTATGAACTGGCAGTCGCCATCACGCCCAACCACCCTGAAGCCAGGGCGGGTCTCGAGCGAGCCCAAAATCTCGAGACCGTACTGCAGCTCGTCGACCAGGGCCTGGCATTCGAAGAAGAACTCGAGCTGGATGCGGCTGAGACGAGTTTTGAACGGGCGGTGACCATAGACCCGAACTGGGAGCCGGCGATTACGGGACTTGAGCGGGTGCGCACAACCCGCAGCAAGATCCAATTCGACTCCCGGATGAGCGAGGGCCTCGAGGCGCTGGCGATCGGGGACTACCTCGGTGCGCGTGCCGCTTTCCGCATGGCCCAGAAACTGATTCCGGGTTCCAGGGAGCCGGCTGACGGTTTGCTCCAGGTCGACCAGGGATTGCGGCTGAACAACATCAACACGCTGGAGCAGGAAGCCATCGCGCTGGAACGGTCCGAGCACTGGGACGCCGCTGCGACAACGTACGAAGAAATTCTCAAAGTCGACGCCAACCTGGCGTTTGCAATTGACGGGCTCGCCAGGGCGCGCCGCATGAGCGCCCTGCATACGCGCCTCGACGACTACATCAAGGATCCTGACAGGCTGTCAGCGCCGTCCGTCATGCAGCAAGCGACGTCGTTCGTTGTCGAGATTACTACCATGACTGACATCGGTCCGCGCCTCGCAGGGCAGCGTGACGAACTCCTGCGTTTGCTCAAGCGAGCGGCCACGCCCGTTGCGGTGGAGCTGGTTTCCGATAACATGACGGCGGTCTCGATATACAAGGTCGGCGTGCTCGGCAATTTCGGCAACACGGCGCTGGACCTGCGGCCGGGCAAGTACGTGGCAGTTGGTGTACGCCAGGGCTATCGTGATGTGCGTGTCGAGTTTCGCGTCGCGCCGGAAATCGACATGCGGCCCGTCGAGGTCGTTTGTAAGGAGCCAATTTGAGTTTCGATCACTTGTTTATCAGGGACGTTGAGGGTGAGCGTCGAGTGGAGGCCCATGCGCTCCCGTTGCGTGTCGGGACGAGCAGCGACTGCGAACTGCGCCTGCCCGGGCCGGGCGGAGAACCCGTTGCGCTGCTCGACCTGCTGGACGGGACGCCGTTTGTGCAGCCCGTGGGCCGCAGCAACACCCTCACGATCAATGGTGACGCACTCGAAACCAGTCAGCGCCTGCAAGACGGCGATGAACTTCACTTCTATGGCAGCTGCATCACCTTGCGGGAGGCCGACGGACGTCTCGTACTCGATGTGCGGCTTGAAGACAGCGCTTACGTCACGCGCCCGCCCGAACAATCTGACGACGAACAGGCGCCCGATGACGAGGCGATCGCGCCGACGGCGTTTACCCGGGCAACGGAAGCGGCAGCAAGCATAAACGAAGAACGAACCAGCCCGCTGAAGGTCATCGTGACCGTTGGGCTCTCGGCACTTCTGATCGCGTCATACCTGCTGTTTAGTGCGAAGTCGGTGCAGTTCGAAATCGAACCGGCGGAGCCGGACTCGTTCAGCATTGACGGCGGCTGGTTCCGGCTGCCGATTGGCGATCGCGTATTGCTGCGCAAGGGCAATTACACGGTTAATGTCGGGAAGCAGGGTTACTACGACGTGCAACAAAGCTTCGTTGTTGGTGATGAACAGTCTATGACCCTGAGCCTGCGCATGAGGAAAAAGCCGGGGCGGCTGCTGGTGTCGGTCGCGCCTGCTGCCGATGCCGTCGTAACAGTTGACGAAGGACAGGTCGGCAAAGCGCCTTTCGGTCCCATCGAGCTCGAGCCCGGGGAGCATTCGGTCCGCGTCGAGTCCGAGAAGTTCCTGCCGTTTCGCGGTGTGGTGAATATGGCCGGTCTTGATCGGCTCGAGCGCTTCACCGTGCAGCTGGTACCGCGCTGGGCAGAAGTTCGGGTCGAATCGGATCCGCCGGGCGCAAGAATTTTCAATGGTGAGGAGGAAATCGGCGTAACGCCCGCGACCGTTGAATTGCTCGAAGGCTCTCACGAAGTCACCGTCTCCAAAGACGGCTATACCGCCTGGGACGGAACTGTTGTTGCCGAATCCAATGTTGCCCAGCAGCTGCCGCTGATTACACTGCAGCCCGCGGACGCGCGCCTGATCGTGAATACAATACCCCGGGGTGCCAACGTAACCGTGAACGGACGCTATCGCGGGCAGTCCCCGCTGACGTTGTCGCTGGCCCCTGAAGTGGACTACGACATCGGTCTGTCGAAAGCCGGCTACGGTGTGACCCGCCGCAGCATACGGATGGAATCCAGCGCGTCTGAATCAATCACCGTCGATCTGTCGGCGCGCCTCGGTACGGTGACGGTGGAAGTACGCCCGGCAGATGCCACGGTATACGTTGACGGTCGGCCTCGCGGCAAGGGCAAGACGACCCTGCGCCTGAGTTCGGCGCCGCATACGATAGAAGTCCGCCGCCAGGGGTATACCGATTGGCGGCGCACGGTCACGCCGCGCCCCGGTTACCCGCAGACCCTGTCTGCCGGCCTGCGATCGCTGGAGGCCGTCGCCCAGGACAGCATCGCCAGGACGCTCGAATCGCCAGCGGGCCAGACCTTGCGACGGGTCGAGCCCGCGACGTTCTCGATGGGTGCGTCGCGCGCCGAAGTCGGGCGGCGGGCCAACGAGGTCATCGTGCCGGTCACGGTAACGCATCCGTTCCTGATCAGCGTTCATGAAGTCACCAACAAGGAGTTCGCCGAGTACAAGGCCAATCACGATTCCGGGACCAGCCTGCATCCGTCGCTTGGCGCCGACAGTAATCCCGTCGCCAACGTCAGCTGGTCGGAGGCCGTGCAGTACTGCAACTGGCTAAGCCAGCGCGAAGGCCGGACCCCGGCGTACAAGGCCGAGTTTGGTGAATGGGTGCCGGTGTATCCGCTGACTGACGGGTATCGGCTGCCGACCGAGGCAGAGTGGGCCCTGGCCATTCGCTATGCGGGACAGAAGCAGCCGTCCAGATTTCCGTGGGGAACCCAGTGGCCCCCGCCCGCCGAGGCTGGAAATTTCGCCGATCGGTCCGCGATCGAACTCGTCCCGTCTATCTTGCCGGCCTATGACGATGGCTACGCGTCGACAGCGCCCGTTGGCAGTTTCAAGGCGAACGCGCTGGGAATCTTTGACGGCGGCGGCAATGTTGCCGAATGGGTCAATGATTTTTACACCGTGCCGACGCCGGGCATCACGACGCCGGTTGTGGATCCAACGGGGCCGGATCGGGGTGCCAGTCACGTTATCCGCGGGTCGAGCTGGCGGCATGCCGGTAGGGCCCAGCTGCGACTGAGCTACAGGGATTTCAGTTCGAAGCCGCGGGAGGATGTCGGTTTTCGCGTCGCGCGCTTCGCCGACTAGAATCCAGTTTGAAATTTCGTGAGACAATCAGGCGCAGCAATGGTCCAAACTCGTAGCGGATCTGTGGAGGCCTCGCGATGTATCGACTGCAACTGACAATTTTGCTCCTGTTCCTGGGTACGGCCACGTTGTGGGCACAGGAGGAGGCGGCGGAGAGCGAAACCGTCGAGCCCGCCGCGGAAGAAGCGACTTCGACCGAGTCCGAGGCTGGCGACGAAGAAACCGAGGTGACCGATGAGGAGATCGAGGAGTTGCTCGGTCTCGACGAAGACTACGCCGAAATTGAGGACGAGGACTTTGAGTCGACGCAGGAAGTCCGCTTCGAACAAAACGTCGTGTTCCCTACTGATATTTGACTGCCTGACCTTTAGAGCGCCATTACATGAACAAAAAGAACATTCCCGTTGAGTTCGTCTATCAGCTCTTCGCTCTCATCATCGCCATTATCATCGTGCATGCTTTCTACGTTTCCGTGGTGCGGCCGAACGCCACCGAGGTGATTGCCGAGCAAAACATGTTGGCCGCGGCCGATTCGGACTACGTGCGTGAACGCAGCGTATGGGTACTCGTCAAGGACTTCGAGCAGGAGGCGTGTTTCATTTTGATGTTCTGGGCCCTCGCGATCATGGGCTACAAAGCGGCCAAGATCAGTGGCGAACGCAAGTTGCTCGATGTCGATCTGGTGCCGGTGCCGGAAGGGATGCGAATACTCCCCGAGGATACGCGTGAGTTCGCCCGCCAGGTGCAGGCGCTGCCCGAGGATCGGCAGCAGATGCTATTGCCGCGTGCACTGTTGAATGCATTGCGACGTTTCGCGTCAACTCGCAGCATCCAGGATGTCTCGAGCAGCACGCACACGATCTGTGAATCCGAGGCGGACCGCCTCGAGTCCGAACTCGCGATGATTCGTTACATTTCCTGGGCCATTCCGTCGATCGGGTTCATCGGTACCGTGCGCGGCATTGGCGAGGCGCTGGCGCAGGCTGACAAAGCGGTGAAGGGCGATATTGCGGGCGTAACCCAGAGCCTGGGTGTCGCGTTCAACTCAACGTTTATTGCGCTCCTGATCAGTATTTTCCTGATGTTCCTGGTGCACCAGTTGCAACTTATGCAGGAACGTCTCGTTTTTGACAGCGAAACCTATTGCGATGACAAGGTCATCCGTCACCTGAAGGCCGACTAAGACACAAGACAAGCTGACGTGAATCTGCTGGCTGCACATCTGAACGACGCGGGACTCCTGTTTACGGACGGCGAGCGTATCCTGTGTCGCGAACCCGGGTACGCGCTGCTTGGGGACGACGGTCTTATAAGCGGTCGCGAAGCATGGGCCAGCGCGAGCCTGGAGCCCCGCCGCATTCAGAATCGCTATTGGAACGACCTCAGCACGACTGCGCTGACCGACCTGCGGTTCACCCACCTCACAACGGCCGACCTGGTCAGCCACCAGCTGGAAGCCTTGTGGAAGCGGGTGGCGAAGCCGGGCGACAAACTGGCGCTTGCAGTCCCGGGTTATATGAGCACCGACAACCTGGGACTGTTGCTGGGCATCACAATGGACCTGGATATCCCTGTTGTGGCGATGGTTGACGCGGCGGTCGCGGCGACTCGCCGGCAATACAGTAACGCCGTCCCGGCGCATATTGACTTGAGCCTGCATTCAGCGACGGTCACCCGCCTGAGCCAGGACGGGCAGGCGCAGTACGAGCGTGCTGCCGTCGTCGCTGAATCCGGAATGCTCAGTCTCTACGCCATCTGGCTGCGGATGATTGCCGAGTCGTTCGTGCAGCAGTCGCGATTCGATCCGCTGCACACCGCGGAAACCGAACAGGCGTTACAGGATCGCATACTGGACTGGCTTGCGATCGCCAACACTCGCGAGTCGGTCACCATGGATATCGAGTACCGGGGCATCGCGCACCAGGCGGAAATTGCGTCGCTTGAGTTCGTCGCTGCGGCCACGCCGGTCTACCAGAATATTGTCAGTAACCTGCGCGCCCTGTATCGGGCCGGGGAGACACCGGCCCTGCAATTGTCGGATCGGGCGGCGCGCATGCCGGGCCTTGCGGACACGTTAAAAGCACGGGTCGGCGGCGAGGTGTTCCTGCTGGAACCCGGCGCTACCGCCCGCGGGCTGGTAGCGCGTTGCTCCGAGCAACAGCCTGCGGGTGGTGTGACGCTGGTGCGCCACCTGCCGTGGGATCAGGCGCCCGTAAGCCTGGACGTGGCCAGCGGCAATAGCGGCTCGCAGCCCACCCATGTCCTGCTGCAAAACAATGCGGTCGCGCTCAATGCCAGGGCCCTGTCGTTGGGTAGCCAAGCGGAGGAAGGAGAGCGCTGGCTGGACCTGGGGCAGGACGTTGCCGGAGTGTCGCGCCGGCACTGCGATATCGCTGTCACGAATGGCCAGTGCGTCGTCACCGACCACAGCCGCTACGGCACGTTTCTTAACGGGCATCGCATTGACGGGTCTGCTGCATTGCAGACCGGCGATGTGCTGCGCGTCGGTACCCCTGGCGTCGAACTTCGCATGATTTACGTGGAGTCGAACTGATGGCCCGCAAACGCAGATCGATGGAAATTTTCAGCATGTCGTTCCTCGACTGTATGAGCTGCGGTTTCGGCGCCGTCATTC
>SHLT01000125.1 GCA_004282875.1 Chromatiales bacterium
ATGCGATCCCCGAGAAGGAATGGCAAAACATAGTAGCCCCAGCGCCGCTGCGCTTCGGGCACGTAGATTTCGATACGGTACTCGAAAGCAAACAGTCGCTCAGCCCTGGGCCGGCACCACACGATGGGGTCGAACGGCGACAACAAACTGGCGCCCTCGATATTGCGGGGAAATCGGGCCGTTTCCGCCAGGTAGGCCTGGTCCTTCCAGCCCTCGACCTGGACCGGGTGCAGCGCGCCCTCCTCGACGAGTTCGGCGACGTGCGGTGCTGCGTCTCGAGCGGTCATACGATAATAGTCGGCGAGGTCCTTGACCGTCGCCACGCCGAGAGACGTTGCAGATTGTCGCAACAGCTCGCGCCGCGCATCGTGCACGTTCACAGACTGCTGGCGGTGGACGTCATCGATGAGTCGTTCGGGCAAGTCGTAGACGCGCTGGAAGTTACCCAGGCGCCGGCGGACACCCAGCAGGCCCTGTCCGAAGTGGTGCTCCAGTGCCCAGCGCTGCACCGGGCGATGCCAGTCCCCCGGTTTCTTGCGCATAGGAGTTCGCGCGGCCGGCAAGTCGTTGGCGGTGACGGCGCCGTGCTCTCGTACCTGCTCGAGAATGTCACGCAGGTACGCATCCGGATCGTCGAGCGAGGCCAGCGGATTGCGCCGCCAGGGCTCCCACGCCTGCCGTCGATGCTCCAGCAAAGGCCAGTCGCTGGCCCGGACGATCGACGCTTCGTGGGCCCACTGTTCCGTGAACTCACGCGAATCGTAGAGAAAGCGTTCGAGCCGCTTGCGGTTATAGCCTCCAAGCCGGGACCACAAAATCAGGAAATGAGCGGGAATCAGCACGTTGACGAAGTCCAGCTGCAGTACGCCAATGGCGTGCAGCACCCGGCGAAAGTGCCGGGCGTCGTTGGGCTTCGCAGGACGGCCCCTGTCGAGCCCCTGGGCGGCGAGCGCGATGCGCCGCGCCTCGGCAGCTGAGATCGTCGTGCGGCGTGCGCGGCTAGTCCGCAATGATCGCGTCCGCCTCGATCTCGACCAGCATGGCAGGGTCAATGAGCTGCGACACCTCGACCATGGCCGTGGCCGGGAGAATCTCCCCAAAGGCTTCGCCGTGGGCGCGCCCTATCGCCTCCCACTGGCTGATATCGGTCACGAACATCCGGGTCCTGACCACATCACCCAGACCAGCGCCCGCCTCCACCAGCGCCTTTTCGATGATCTCGATACAGCGCTTTGCCTGCACGTAGGCGTCGCCGATCCCGACCACTTCGCCATTCTCGCCGACCGGCGCCGTGCCGGACACCGATACGTGCGGGCCGACCCTGACGGCACGGCAATAGCCGACGATCGATTCCCACGGTGCACCTGTACGTATATTGACTCGCTTCATAGTCGAATTAACTCTAAGTATTGTTTATTAATTATTGTTTTCTAAGCTAATAATTCTTGATTTCGTCCGGCACCCAGCAACCATGCCGAGCCTGCGACCGCGTACACGGTGACACCGATCACGGCGGCCAGACCGATTTCCATTCCCGACAGGTAGGCTGACAGCAGCAGCGCCGGCGTCACCACCAGCAGCCGAATCAGTTCCAGCGCTACCGCGGCTTGCCGGCCCTCGTTCAGCCAGCCCAGCGATAGCAACAGCGCCCACAGTGCGATGCACGGCACGATGACGGCGCTGGCCCCGCTTGTAGCAAACAGGTCACCAATCCAGAGAATAGCCGCGATGGCAACGCCGAACTGCGCGACCGCATAACGCCGGACCCCTGGCGCGACCTCGGGGTCGAATTTCTCGAAATGCGCGAGGTCGACACGCGACTTGGGATAGCGCGCCTGCATATCGGCCGGTCGCCATCCCGTGCGCCGGAACCAGATGCCGAGCTTGTCGCGCCAGCGCTTCGTCTTGCGCGAATCGAACCACAGGTAGTCATAGACCTGCAGGTTGGCCCAGAACGGATTCCAGTTTGCGAGCGGCTTGCGCACGCCGAATACCACCGGCTCGTCGTCGCTCTCAGGCTCATACGAGCCAAACAGGCGATCCCAGAGGATAAACATGCCGCCGTAATTCTTGTCGATGTAGCGCTCGTTTTGCGCGTGATGCACCCGATGGTGCGACGGCGTCATGAGAACCGCTTCCAGCGGACCCAGCCGCCGGATCAACTGGGTATGAACCCAGAACTGGTAGATGAGGTTTACGGCATTGACCGTAATAAGTACCTCGAGAGGAAATCCCACCACGAACAACGGCAGGTAGAAGATCCAGCCGAACAGGAACCCCGTGCTGGTCTGGCGCAAGGCCGTGGACAGGTTGTAATCCTCACTCTGGTGGTGCACGGCATGGGCGGCCCAGAGTATCGAGATCTCGTGGCTGAAGCGGTGGAACCAGTAGTAGCAAAAGTCCCAGGCAATGGCCGCCAGGGCCCACCAGGCCAGGCCACGTAACGACAGGTTGAACCAGTCTAGCGGAATCTCGAACAGGGCCAGGTGCTGCATCGCAAACCCCCAGCCCAGCAGCGGCAGAAACTTCGTGAAGTAGCCCAGGGTCGTGTCCAGCATGCCCGCGCTAATGCTGTTTATCGCATCGTTGCTGCGGTAGTAGCCGGTCTTCTTCCGCCAGTCGACGAATAGTTCCAGCAGCAGAGCCAGCAGGAAAAACGGTACGGCCAGTGCGATCAGGTCCATGCATGCAGTTTACGGTAAGCTGCGCGGCAACGGGAACAGGAAAACCAATGATCAATAAGCGCGAACTTGAGCTGCTTGGCAATGCACTGGTGAAGCTTGAGGACGGGACATCCGGGCTACCGGACTTCACCCCCTCTTTCGACACCGAACGGGCCGCCGAGGTCTTGATGGATGTCGCCGAGCGCATGCAGGACAACTATCCGTATTTCCACCCGCAGTACGCGGGCCAGATGCTCAAGCCACCGCACCCGGTTGCTCGCATGGCCTATGCATTGTCGTTGTGGGTCAACCCGAACAACCACGCTCTCGACGGCGGACGCGCCAGTTCGGCGATGGAGAAAGAGTGCATCGTCGATCTCGGCCGCATGTTCGGCTGGGACCGGCCGCTGGGACACCTCGCGGGCGGCGGCACGATGGCCAACCTGGAGGCACTCTGGGTGGCCGGGCGACTGCACCCGGGCAAAAAGGTCATTGCGTCAGCGCAGGCGCATTACACGCACGGCCGCATCACCGAGGTCCTCGGCATCCCGTTTGCCGGCGTGCCGGTCGACACGCACGGCCGCATGGACGTGGCTGCCGTCGAGCGCATGCTCGGCGAGGGTGAGATCGGGACGGTGGTCGTCACCATGGGTAACACGGGCCTCGGCGCGGTCGACCCTCTCGAGGACATCCTGGCCCTGCGCGACCGCTACGAGTTTCGGATCCACGCGGATGCCGCCTACGGCGGTTACTTCGGCCTCGCCCACGAACTGGGCAGCGACCAAAGACGGCATTACGACCGACTGGGCGACGTCGATTCGATCGTCATCGACCCGCACAAACATGGGCTGCAGCCTTATGGCTGCGGCTGCATCCTCTTCCGGGACCCGTCGGTTGGCACACTGTACAAACACGATTCGCCCTATACCTATTTCAGTTCCGGCGAAATGCACCTCGGCGAGATCACCCTCGAGTGCTCGCGGCCCGGGGCGTCGGCCGTCGCGCTATGGGCGACGCATCGCCTGCTGCCACCCACACCCGGTGGCGACTTCGCCCAGGGACTGGATGCCTGTCTGCGTGCCGCGCGAACGCTGTGGCGGGATCTGCACAACAGCAGCAAGTTTACGCCGCTCATGCAGCCCGAACTCGATATCGTCGTGTACGCCGTCAATGCGGCAAGCACGAGCGCGGCTTCAGAACGCGCTCGTGACGTCTTTCAAAAGGCTGCTGACCGCGAGCTGCACCTCGCTCTGATCGAGCTGCCGAGCGACCTGTTCAGTGGCTACGCGCCTGAGGTAGCCGTCGACAGCGACACGGTCACCTGCCTGCGTTCGACCCTCATGAAGCCCGAGCACGAAGAATGGCTGGAACGGCTTACAGCGCTGCTCGAAGCGAGCGCAGGATAGCGAAGCCCAGGTAGAAACACGCAAAGCCACCGACCAGCGTGCCGAACAGGTAGGTGAAGGAATAGAACAACTCGTTGCGCTGCAGCATCGTGTTCAATTCCATGACCATCGTCGACAGCGTCGTGAAACTCCCGCAAAACCCGATTGCAAACAGCAGGCGATATTGATCCGGAATAAAACCGGCCTCGTTGAACCACGACGAGTGTGCGATCAGGTGCGCGAGCATGCCCATGACCAGGCAGCCGATGAGGTTGGCGCCAAGGGTGCCCCAGGGGAACGCGACATCACGCTGCAGAAAGACGTTCAATGCGAACCGGGCCATCGCGCCGAGCGCGCCGCCTAGCGCTACGAACAGGTAAGACCAGAGTACCGTGTGCACAGTCAGGCGGCGCCGACGCGGGTCAGCGCGTCACGGTATTCCTGTTCCATGCGCATGACGACCTCGCGTGCCGGGATGATGTCGTGAATGTTGCCGACTCCCTGCCCGGCGCCCCAGATGTCCTTCCAGGCCTTCGCGTCGGTCGCGGTGGCCTTGCTGAAGTCCATGTCTTCCTTGCTGCCGGCCGGCAGATTCGCCGGGTCCATCCCTGCGTTCGCTATGCTCCCGGCGAGATAATTACCGTGGATTCCCGTGAAGAGCGATGAATTGATAATGTCGCTCGCCTTGCTGTCGACGATCATCTCTTTGTAGTCCGGCACGGCACGGGCCTCACTGGTCGCGATGAACCGCGTGCCGCTGTATGCAAGGTCGGCGCCCATCGCCGTGGCGGCAAGCACATCGTCGCCTCGCGTAATCGATCCCGACAGGATCAGCACGCCGTCAAATTCCTTGCGCAGCTCGCCGACCAGGGCAAACGGACTCAGAGCTCCGGCATGACCGCCGGCTCCGGCACACACGGCAATAATGCCATCGACGCCCTGACTGATCGCTTTGCGCGCATGCCGCAGGCTAATGATGTCGTGAAACACGAGACCACCGTAGTCGTGCACGGCTTTCACGATATCGCTCGGCGGACTCAGGCTCGTAATAATGATGGGAACCTGTTCCGCGACGCAGACTTCCATGTCCTCGAGCAGCCGCGGGTTGCTCGGATGCACGATCTGGTTCACCGCAAACGGTGCGACAGGTTCGTCAGGATGCGCGTCTGCGTGTTCGGCAAGATCCGCCTTGATTTGCCGAATCCATTCGACCAGTGTCTCTTGCGGCCGGGCATTCAACGCGGGAAAAGACCCAACGATGCCGGCTTTGCATTGCTCGGTAACGAGTTCCGGCCCAGACACGATAAACATCGGCGCACCGATCATCGGCAGCCGGAGCTTGCCGGCGAGTATTGAAGGTAATGCCACTTATTGCTCCACGAGAAAGCTCGCCGTGCATTCGGCCACGAGCTCATTGTCGGATTTACGTCGCGCCTCACCGCGAATGACCATTAGACGACCCTTGCGCTTTTCAGTCCAGCCTTTCAGGAGCACGGTCTGCCCTTGTCGCAATGGCTGGCGATACCGGATTTCGCAGCGACCCGTATGTGCCTTGAGTCCCTGCCGGTAGGGAATGTTACCGGTCACGTCGTCGAGCGCGCTGTAAATGATGCCGCCGTGAACGGTATCTTCCCAGCTCAGGTGATTTTCGTTGGGCGTGAATTCAGCGGTGCAGGTATCGCCGTCGACATGGAAGTCGATATGCAAACCAATCGGATTGTCCTTGCCGCAGGCAAAACACATGCGCTCCGACGGGTTCGACTCACCCGCCAATGCTTCAGGGCACCTGCTTGTTGATCGTAAGAACCACCGAGTCGTTCTCCGCCGGCCGGACGAGCAGCGACCCGAACCAGTCGCCGGATGCCGCGCCGGGCGTACCGGACAGCGATACGCGGGCCAGCAGCTCAATCTCGGAAAACATCGACAGATTACGCCCTTCGACCATCGACTGCGCGTCACTCAGGGAAACGAGCGTCGGCAGATCGCTGACCCGATGCCGTGACACGGCAATCGGCGGTGACGGCGCTGCAGGATCCCGGGCAATCACAAACACGCTCGCATCAACCGAAATGGCGGCCATCGCATCGTCGGACAGGGACACCTGCGCCGAGATGACCGCATCGCCTGCCTGCGCCGCGCTCTCAGGCGGCATTTGCATGGGCGGTGCCTGCGCCGGCATGGCTTCACCACGCCACTCGGCCAGGCGTTGCTCGAGAATACCGCGAATGTTCTCGGGCGGATTCAGGCCCAGCAGAATCTCCCATCGCGCGGCCGCGGTGTCCGTGTCGCCACGATTAGCGGCTCCGAGCCCCGAGTAAAACAAGGCCGCGGGGTTGTTCGGGTCGAGCGCAAGCGCATTGTCGATAAGGCTTGCCGGACGTCCCTCAATCGCCGTGCCGTCACGATTAAGAATCGCGACAGCAAGGTCAACCATGGTCTGGGCATCCCGGCCTTCCTCGAGTGCCATCGCCTGCTCGTAGGTTTCTACAGCGCCAACGTAATCACGCATCGTCAACTGGGTGCGACCGAGCATCTTCCAGCCCGCAATATCTTCGGGATTTTCAGCCAGCCGGGCCTTCAGCGAGCTTACAACTTCGTCCATGCCCGGCAGGTCTTCGCCACCGCCATTCGTGGCACTTCGACCCGACGGCACGCCGGGGCTGCCGACCTGGTCATACACGATGGTCGTCAAGGCGACCGTGAAAACGATAACGGTCGCGAGGAGCGGTGTCAGGCGATGTGATTCGCGATACAGCGGCCACACGGCAAACAGAACGGCCCCAAGGCACAAGACAACGAGAATAGTCCAGAAGGTCACTCGCCTACCCCTCTTCGCCGGATTCGCCGTCTATCGGCAATGACATCCGGTGTTTCACAACGCGCATGAGCGCAAATCCGCCGACCAGCACAAGCAGGAATGGCGCCAGCCACAGGACTAGCGTTTTGCCGGTGGTTCGCGGCCGGTACAGTGCGAACTCGCCGTAGCGAACCACGAGAAACTCCGCGATCTGTTCGTCGGTCTGGCCTTCCTCGATCATGCGCGCTATTTCACGACGCAAATCCGCCGCCAGCGTCACGTTCGAATCCTTGATGCTCTGGTTCTGGCACTGCAGGCAACGAACCTCCGAGATCAACTTTTCATAGCGGGCCTGCATTTCCGGGTCGTCGAACACCTTCCCCTGATCGATGGCGAACGCTGTCGACACCAGCAGGGTGCTGACGGCCAATACGAGTAGACGTTTCATTGTCCCGGACCTCCGCCCGCAATGCGGGGTGCAAACTCACGTTGCCAGATCGCCGGATCGAGCGGACCCAGGTGCTTGTAGATCACCGTGCCTTCAGGATCGACCAGGAACGTTTCCGGCGCACCGTAGACACCCCAGTCGATACCGACACGTCCGTCCTCGTCGTAGGCGGATGCAAGATAGGGATCGCCCAGATCATAGAGCCAGCGAATGGCTTCGGGGCGCGAGTCCCGCCAGTTGATACCGTAGATCGGAATCGCCTTGTTGGCAGCCAGCTCCAGCAGGAACGGATGCTCGGCCCGGCACATGACGCACCACGTTGCCCAGACATTAACGAGGGCGTAGTCGCCGGCGAGGGTTTTCGTACCGATGCTGACTTCGGGATTCTTAAGCGTTGGCAGTTCGAACTCGGGGGCGGGCTTGCCGATGAATGGCGAAGGCAAGGCACGCGGATCGCCGTGGCGAAGACCCATCACGAGGAACACGAGCAGTGCAAGCACCGCGACCAGGGGCCAGATAAATCGATTCATGCGGTTGCCTCCGCGGCCTCGATGGCATCCCCGGCTTTCTCGCGCGCCTTGCTGCGGTAGCGGCGGTCGCTAATGGCAATCAGCCCACCGAGCGCCATGATGAGCGCGCCGAGCCAGATGAATCGAATAAGCGGCTTGTACTGCACGCGAACACTCCAGGTGTTGTTGCCAAGCTGGTCACCGAGCGCAACGAACAGGTCCTTGTCCAAACCGGCACGAATACCGGCCTCGGTCATCGGGCTTTTCTGAACCAGGTACTGGCGTTTTTGCGGCCTGATTGTGGCCACGAACTCACCTTCGTCGCGAATTTCGATCTCCGCTTCGATCGCCGAGAAGTTGGGGCCCTGCACATTCCCGAGACCGACCATATGGAACTCGTAACCCGCCACATCAATCGACTCGCCGGGGCTCAGGGCCTGATCCGACTCAACGCCAAAGGCCGACACAACCGTCGCGCCAAGGACAAACAGGCCCATGCCGAGATGGGCAACCGACATGCCGAGCGCGGACCGTGTGATCCCTGCAGCGCCTTTCTCACGGAGCAGCGAGCGCACCGGCTGGATGAGCGACGAAATGACGATCCATGCGGCCGACGCACAGCCGACAACGAGCAGGATACTGATGCGGCCATAGACGAACAGGGGAATCAGCACGCCGAGCACGACGGCCACGATGGCCGGGATGCGCAGCACACGCCACCACGAGGCGGCGTTCTGCGTGCGCCAGGCGGTATGCATACCCATGCCAAGCAGAATCACCAGCGGAATCATAGGCACAAGGAACGCCACGTTGAACCACGGCGGGCCGATCGATATTTTGCCGCCGTTCGCCATCTCGACTACGAGTGGCGCCAGCGTGCCAATCAGCACCAGGGCCGTGGCAATGACCAGCAGTACGTTATTCAACAACAGGAAAGTCTCGCGCGACAGCAGGCCGAAACCCACGTCCGAATCGAGTGACGGCGCCCGCCAGGCGTACAGGATCAGTGCACCGATCACGACCACCGCGAGGAACGTGAGAATGAAGAAGCCACGCGTCGGGTCGGTCGCGAATGCATGCACCGATACGATGATGCCAGAGCGTACGAGGAACGTGCCTAACAGGCTCAGGGAGAACGCCGTGATCGCCAGCAGCAGCGTCCAGCTCGTGAATAGCCCGCGCTTCTCCGTCACTGCGAGCGAATGAATGAGTGCCGTGCCGATCAGCCAGGGCATGAACGACGCGTTTTCGACCGCGTCCCAGAACCACCAGCCGCCCCAGCCGAGTTCGTAGTAGGCCCACCAGCTGCCGAGCGCGATACCGAGTGTCAGGAACAACCAGGCAACCGTCGTCCAGGGCCGCGTCCACTTGGCCCATTTCCGGTCCAGTTCGCCACTGATCATGGCCGCAATCGCAAATGCGAAGGCGACCGAAAAACCAACGTAGCCGATGTACAAGAGCGGCGGGTGAATCG
>SHLT01000030.1 GCA_004282875.1 Chromatiales bacterium
AGAAGTAGTT
This sequence comes from Chromatiales bacterium, assembly GCA_004282875.1. Classification (GTDB taxonomy): domain Bacteria; phylum Pseudomonadota; class Gammaproteobacteria; order Steroidobacterales; family Woeseiaceae; genus UBA1847. Next base: position 11 of record SHLT01000030.1, read on the forward strand.
ATTGAGCGTATTGACTTCGATAGCCGGGTCGAGCAGCTGTGCGCCACCCAGCGTCAGGCCCTGCAGCAGCGGGTCGAGTGCGGCGGGCAGGAAGTTTGCCGAGAATCCGCCGGACACACCGGCGAACGCCGCCGCAATACCGGCGAGCGGATGCCTGCCTGCGGCGTAGAAAATGACGCCGCCGATGGGGATGACGAGCACGTAGCCGGCATCGACAGCAGAATGGCTCATGATGCCGACGAGAATAACCATCGGCGTGAGCAGCCACGTCGCCGTGACGTTCAGCAAAGCGCGAATGCCGGTGGTGATGAAGCCGGAATGCTCGGCAACGCCGATGCCGAGCATGGCGACCAGCACGGTACCGATCGGACCAAACGTGACGAAATTCGTCACGAAGCCGGTCATGAATGCCGTGAGCGCCGTTCCGGTGAGCTGGTTGGCGACCTCGATCGGCGCCTGGGTGCGAGGATCGATGTAGCTGAACGTGAAATAGGACAGCAACCACGACAGGATCCAGACGATAAACAGCAGCGCGATAAAGAGCACGGCCGGGTCGGGAAGTTTGTTGCCGACACGTTCGACAGTGCCGAGAAAACCGCGCGGAGCGGCGGCCTGGTTTTGTTCAGACATGAGGAATCCCCGTTCTTGTTATAGAGTGGAGTTTACTCAATCGAGCCCCAAAAAGGCACAGCATCCAGCTTCGCCACTCGGAGAACGCACATCTTGAATCGTTATATATGCCTCTTATGCGCGATGCTGGCGGCGGCAACGCTGCCAGGTATCGTCGTCGCAGAGCCCGCCGCCACGCCGGCACTTCCCGACCCGCTCGCCGCCGGCTGGAACGGCGAATCGGTATGCGAAAAACTGCACGAAGACCTCGATCACCGCATTCTGCGCTGTACGTTCCCGCCCGGCGTGGGTCACGAGCGGCACTATCACAAGCCGCACTTCGGCTACACGCTCTCGGGCGGACGCATGCGGCTGATCGATGCGAACGGTACGCGCGAGGTCGACCTGACAACCGGCAACACGGCCGTCAGCGAGGGCACGCCGGGGCACGAGGTGCTCAATGTCGGCGACTCAACCGTGGTGTACCTGGTGGTGGAACCGAAAGGTATGGCTGATCTCGTGGCTTTCGCCGAACGCTACGCGAGCGCATGGAGTAACAATGATGCGGAGGCATTCGCGGCGTTCTATGCCGAAGACGGGACCTTTCGTATCAACGATGGCGAGGTGTCCGCTGGCCGCGAAGAGATTGCCGCGACAGCCGCGTCGTTCATGGAAGGTTTTCCGGACATGGTCGTCCGTTTGCTCAAGGTCACCCGGGAAGGCGACTACGTCAACTTCCACTGGCACTGGACCGGCACCAATACCGGGCCCGGTGGGACCGGTAACGCCGTCGACCTCCAGGGACACGAGCGCTGGCTGCTCAATGACACCGGCTTGATCGTCGAATCGCTGGGCCACATGGATGACGGGGAATACCAGCGGCAGCTCGCAGGCGGGGAGCAGTAGCAGACAGGGCTGGTGTTTGCTCTGTGAGCGTCAAAGCGTGCCCCTGCCGGCGCTTATGCTCTATTATTACCCGGAGCTCGCATTCTCGAGGGATGATCGATGAAGAAAACCGCCCTGATCGTCGATGACTCAAGGACAGCGCGCACGGTGCTGCAGAAAATGCTCGAAGTGCACGACCTTGCCGTCGACAACGCCAGCTCGGCCGAGGATGCGCTTCAATACCTGAGCGAAAGCCGCCCCGATATTATCTTCATGGATCACGCGATGCCGGGCATGGACGGTTTCGAAGCCGTGTCGGCAATCAAGGCCAATCCGGCGACCGCGACTATCCCGATCATGATGTATACCGCGCAAGAGGGTGAGCTGTACGTTGGCCAGGCGCGGGCGCTGGGCGCGGTCGGCGTGCTGCCGAAGGAAGTCGAGCCCGTCGAGCTATCCAAGGTGCTGGAGTCCCTGCGCGTGATAGGCCAGGACGCCGAGCGCCGAGAGCATTACCTGGAGGCCGACGAAGACCAGCCGAGTGGTGCCTACCCGGACCTGGAGTCGTTTGACCGGGACCTTGGCGCGCTGATCCAGGAACTGTTCGACCAGCAGCGTGCCATTTTGCGTCGCGACCTGCGCAACAGCCGCGAGGAAATCGCGGCACACGTTGCCGATCAGATTCGGTCTCCCGGGAAAGGCGATACACCCGGGCAAGGCTCATGGCTGACTCGCGAGAGGCCGGCATGGTTGCCGCTGGCGGCAGCGATGCTCGCCGTTCTGACCCTGCTGTTCGCCCTCCTGTACTGGCAGTCATTGCGGGACGGTACGCAGCTGCGGCAACAGGCGGCGGACCTGCAGCTTGCGCTCAGGCAGCAACAGGACGCCGGATCCCAGGTCAGCCTGGAGAGTCGCCAGCAAATTGCCGCGTACGGGCAAGCACTGGACACAACATACGCGGTCGCCCTGGACGCGCTCGAGTGGGCTGCCAACCAGTCGTCAACGTATGGTTTCGCTGAAGAACCGCTGAGCGATGTCAGGCTGTCGATGATCACCGAGTTGTCATCGCACCTGGCGGCATTGAATTTCCGCGGACTGATCCGGATCGAATCGCATGTCGGCGACTTCTGCATGGCATTGGTGACGCCGGGAGGTTACGAACCCGCACCGCCCGATATGGCCGCCGCCGAGTGCGACCAGATCGGTTTCGCCCCCAACGCTGCCTACGAACTGGGCCTGCGCAGGTCGGTCGCGTTTGCCAACTTCATCAGCCTCTCAGACGAGCGCGCGGGTGGCAGGATTCGGTATGAAATCGTGTCGCTTGGGAACAGCAATCCGCTACTGGCATATCCGGTCACGCCGAATGGTCTGCTGGCGTCGGAATGGAACGACATCGCAGCGAGCAATCACCGCGTCGTCGTTTCGCTTTATCCGGACGCGGAATTCGGAGGTCTTCCTGAATGAAAGAAGCCCGTCGCCCCGGGTTCGAGACGACAGGCACCTTGTCCGCGACCTAAGACGCTACCAGCCGCAGCTGCGGCCTTCGTTCTGCTCTTTGAGGTAATCCATAAGCGGCGCGAAGTAGTCGATGATCGCCGTCGCGTCCATCTCGCGCGTGCCGGTCATCAGCTCCAGCGTGTCCTGCCAGGGCTGGCTGGCGCCGGCCTCGAGCATGGCCCAGAGTTTCTCGCCCGCCTCCTTGCTGCCGTATATCGAGCAGGCCTGCAGTTCGCCCTCATGGCCCGCGATGTCACAGAGCGTGCGCTGAAACTGGAACATCAGGACGTGGGCGAGGAAGTAACGCGTGTACGAGACGTTGCCCGGTATGTGGTACTTGGAGCCCGGATCGAAGTCGGCTTCGCTGCGCTCGACTGCCGGCGCGATGCCCTGGTACTTCGTCCGCAGGTCCCACCAGGACTGGTTGTAATTCTCTGGCGTGATAGCACCCGAGTAAACACCCCAGCGCCATTCGTCGACGAGTTTGCCGAACGGCAGGAAGGCGATTTTGTCGAGCGCCATTTGCATCTGGCGGTTGATGACGGCGCGGCGATCTTCTTCGGCCGAGCCGATCAAACCGACCTCGGCAAGATACCCGGGTGTCATCGACAGCGTAACCGTGTCGCCGATGGCCTCGTGGAAGCCACCGTGCGCTGAATCCTGGAATAGCGGCGGCTGGTCCTTGTAGGCACCCTGGTAATAGTTGTGGCCGAGCTCGTGATAAATCACGCGCAGCTCGTCGTAGGTCTGGTTGATGCACATCTTGATGCGCAGGTCGTTGCCACCATCGAGGCCCCATGCGCTGGCGTGGCACACCACGTCACGGTCCTGGGGTTTCGTAAACTGCGAGCGTTCCCAGAACGTATCGGGCAGTCGCGGCATGCCGAGTGACACGTAAAAACTTTCGGCCGAGCGCACCATCTCCTGCGGTGAGTAGTTCTTGGTCTTCAGCGTCGTGTCGACATCGATGTCGCCGACCCCCGGGTACGGCTCGAGCAGGTCGTAGAGTGAACCCCACTGCTGCGCCCACATGTTGCCGAGAAGGTGCGCGGGAATCGGGCCGTCCTGCGGCACCTTGTCTTCACCGTAGACGTCGCCGAGCGTGGCGCGCACATGACAGTGCAGTTCGTCGTACAGCGGCTTGACCTGTTCCCAGAGCTTGGCCGATTCGGCCTCGAACTCGGCGGGGCTCATGTCGTAGTTCGACTTCCACATTTCGCCGAGGTCGGCGTAACCGAGTTCATTGGCGCCTTCGTTAGCGAGCTCGACGAAGCGCGCGTACTTGTCGCGCATCGGCACGGCAACCTTGCGCCAGCCCTCCCAGTACTCGAGGAGTTCGTCGTAGTCGCGGGCCTGGCGCATGCGTTCTTCCAGTACCGAGCCGGGCAGGCACTCGCCGTCACTGCGGCAGTACTCACCGGCACCGTAGATGCCCTCGAGGTCCGTCGTAATCCCGGCGAGTTCCTTGCGCTTTGCGGCGTCGTTGGGTGCCGGGGCCGATGTGCCGAGTTTGAGCAGCTCGATGGCGCGGCGCGTGCTCGGGTCAAGTTCCTGTCCCTCGTACGCGAGCGCCTGTTCGACCATGTTGCTGTGCCAGGCGCTGTATTTTTCCGAGGCCGCGGACGCAATGATCGCCGTATCGTGAGTGATGTACGTCGATCGGACCCAGTTGGCGGCGCCGAGCTCCTTGCCGAGTTCCTTGAGTTCGGCATTGGCACGCGCCACGAATTCCCGGGCGGTTTCAGTCGGGGCTGTAGCAGCAGGCGTGTCCGCTGCGTCATTGTTGCCCCCTGAACAGGCGGCGATGAGCGCCAGTGAAAGGCACCCGATCAAGAGTCTTGTCATGGATTCCGTCCTATTTAAGAGTACTACTTGACACCGTGGGTCAGGCGATTGATGAGCGGCGCGAAGAGCAGGAACACCAGGCCGGCGCCAACCACAATGGCTGCGACCACGGTGAACAGCTGTTCGGGCGGCAGGGTTTCGATTCGACCAGCGATCAGGCCGGCCACGAGGTTGCCAAGGGCGGCACCCATGAACCACGTGCCCATCATCTGGCCGACCAGCCGATGCGGCGCCAGCTTCGTAACGCTGCTAAGGCCGACCGGGCTCAATGCGAGCTCGCCAACCGTATGAAAAAAGTAGGTGACTACGAGCCACGTCATCCCCACGCCCACGGCAGGATTGCTCTCGGCACCTTCCGGTACATAGAACGACCCCCAGGCCAGCACGAGAAAACCGACGCCAAGCAGCGCCAGGCCCATACCGAACTTGACCGGGATCGAGGGGTTTCGCTCACCAAACCGGACCCACATGAAGCCCATGACCGGAGCCAGGAGAATGATAAAAATGGGGTTAACCGACTGCAGCCAGCCCGTCGGTACTTCCCAGCCGAAAATCACGCGATCGGTGAGGTCGCGGGCATAAATGTTCATCGATGATCCGGCCTGTTCGAAACCGGACCAGAACATGGCCGCGCCCAGGAACAACAGGAAGATCACGAAAATACGGTGCCGCTCGACCTTGTCGCGGCACGCGAAGGTCATCACGCTGCCAAAGTAAAGTACCGCGACGACGACGACGATGAGCCCGGTCGCCTGTGCGAAACCGATTACCGTCATCGTGATCGTGCCGGTAGCAACCAGCGTATACAGCACACCGCAGAAAATACCGAACGCGACCAGGCCGTAAATAAGCTGCTTCAGGCCTTCACCGGCCTTGGCTCGAGCCTCCTCGCTGAGTTCTCCTGCCCCCCTCAGGGCTGGCGTGCCGCGGACGTACTGGATGAGACCGAAGATCATGCCGATGCCGGCCAGGCTAAAGCCGAGGTGCCAGTCGACCTTTTCTGCAAAGTAGCTGCAGACCAACGGACCAAGGAAGGCACCGATATTGATGCCCATGTAGTAGATAGAGAAGCCCGCGTCGCGGCGCTCTGGCGAGTCGTTGGTATAAAGGTCGCCGACGATGGCGCTGACGTTGGGTTTCAACAGGCCGGTGCCGATGACGAGGAAAAACAGCCCGAGATAGAACGACCAGAACTCGGAGTTCGGCACGACGAGGGGCGCCGCCAGGGTGAAATGACCAAGCGCAATGATGGTGCCGCCAATCAGCACCGCCTGGCGCTGGCCGATTACGCGATCGGCGATCCAGCCGCCGAGCAGTGCCAGCGCGTAAACGCCAAACGTATACAGGCCGTAGACGGCGCCGCTGATTTCTGTGCCGAGGCCCAGGCCGCCGCTTGCGACATCCGTCATGTAAAGGATCAGGAAGGCGCGCATGCCGTAGTAGCTGAAGCGCTCCCAGAGCTCGGTGAAGAACAGGGTCATCAACCCCTTGGGGTGACCAAATGCGCCCATCTGGTGAGCGGGCGCTGCCGGCGTAGTGGAATCTGTCATTTGAGCTTCTCTCTGCCTGTATTCCGCCTAGCCCGACGCCGCGGAATCTTTGAATTGTTATTTTGGCCCCCCGGCCAACAGCGGGTGCTGCGCGCTACCGAAAGTTACACCAGTTCATCTGTAACTTTCTACTTGACAGCGGCTTCCTCGCTCGGTTCCCCCTTCCTTGAAGAGACGAGGTGCGACATGAATATGCCTAATTCGAATAAGAGGTATACGGGGATGGCCAGCATTGTCTGGCTGATCATGTCGGGCGGCGTCAATAACATGCCCACGACGAAGGCGCCGAGGAAGACATAAGGCCGCGCTTTTTTCAGTTTCTCGGTCGTCGTTATGCCGCTCATGACCAGCAACACGGTAGCGATCGGGGTCTCGAACGCGAAGCCGAACACCAGCACGACCATCATTATGAAGCTCACGTAGGCCGACGCGTCGGGCTTGTAGTCCAGAACCTCGGGTGAGAAAGCAGAGATGAAACCGAAGATCATCGGAAAGACGACGAAATAGGCGAAGGCGATGCCGCAGAAGAACAAAAGAATGCTCGTCGCCAATAGCGGTATCGTGAAGCGCTTTTCTTTCCGGTACAAGCCGGGCGCGACGAAGGCCCAGACCTGGTAGAGAATAATCGGCATCGCGAGAAACAGCGCGAGATAAAAGGTGAGCCCGATCGTCGCGGTCAGTGGTCCGGCAGGATTCAGCGCCTGCAGCTCGCCGCCCGGAATGACCCTGGTCAGGGGTGCGGCCGCAAGGTTGAACAGCTCCCTGGAAAACGGGAGCAGGGCCAGGAAGACAAGGAACAGAGCGCCGAATATCTTGAACAGGCGACTCCGCAGCTCGATGAGATGAGACAGCAGGGTGCCTTCCGCAAGATCTTCTTTCCGCTCTTCAGCCATTACGCCGACTTCTCATCCTTGGTCTCGGGCGGCGGCACGGTGTCGTTCTCTTCCTCGACATGGAGCGGCGAGAAGGTGTCGTCGTCGCGCGGCGTCATCAGGTTTCGTGGGTCCAGCTCCTCGGGATTGATGCCAAGGTTTTTTTCGGCGTCCAGCTCTTCCTCGATCTGGCGCTGCATGGCGCGCGTCATCTGGCGGGCCTTGCCAACCCAGCTGCCAATCTGGCGCGCTAGACGTGGCAGCCGCTCGGGCCCCAGAATGAGGAGACCGATAATACAGAGAAGAAGTAGTTCCGAACCGGCGATACCGGACATGGTATGCCCCGAAAATTAGGCGTCTTTTTCTTTGGTGGTTTCGTCGGCCGGCGTGCTGTCGAAATCAGCGTCTTTGGACTCGTCGCTGATTTTATCCGCCGTCTCCTCGGCCTCATTCATGGCAGAACGAAAGCCTTTGACGGCACCGCCGAGGTCCGAGCCGAGATTCCGAAGTTTCTTGGTTCCGAAAATAGCCAGCACGATGACCAGAATGATCAGCAGTTGCCAGGGACCAATGTTGGCAAACATCTTGTTACTCCTGGGGCAGCGCCCCTGCACTTAAGCCGCGAATTATGTTCATGATACCCCCGCCGGCGCAACAAAACCGTACCCGTGTCACCGAATTTGCTAGTGAGTACTGAGCCAGAAGGTGACGGGACCGTCGTTAGTCAGGCCGACCTGCATATCGGCCCCGAACTCACCGGTCTCGACCGTTTCGAGCTCACGTCGGCATGCAGCGACCAGCGCATCGAAAAAGGCAGACGCCATCTCTGGTGGCGCGCCCTTGGTGAAGCTGGCCCGCATGCCTTTGCGGGTGTCAGCCGTCAGTGTGAACTGGGGCACCAGCAGCAGCCCGCCGCCAATGTCCCGGACGCTAAGATTCATGCGGCCTGCGCTGTCCGGGAACACCCGGTACCCGAGCAGCCGTTCCGCCAGCCGCGCGACGTCCTTGTCGGTGTCGTCGCGGTGCACGGCAACCAGGACCATCAGCCCACGGTCAATCCTGCCGATGATCTCTCCCCCCACCTCGACCCGGGCGTGGCTGACGCGCTGCAGTAGTCCGATCATTTCTCGCTGCATTCCTTTATTTCGGGGGCTTTGCGCCCTTTGTCCACGCAAGTTGCAGAATGATAAGCCACATTGGCCGGGGCTGCGTGGGAGACTTCCCTGACCGGCCGGTGGGATAAACTCTCCGTTTGGGGTCGCCCGAGGGTGCCAGGGACGGTTACTCGGGGCGTTTCCACCGGCTGGACCAGGGATGGTGGAGCCCCGATCCCATGGATCGGGGTTTTCTCCACCGAGTATTGACAACTAGAGTAGTATAACGGCAGTAAAACGGCCTAAAGTGGGAAAAACGAACGATTTATAAATCCCACCATACATCTCGGGGGCAGGCTGGCAATCCACGCCTCGATCACTACACTAGCGACAGACCCAAGACCTCGGGAACGACTATGAAAAGAAGAGAGTTTGTCGGCGGCCTCGCAGCAGCAGCCAGCCTCACGGCCTGCGCGCAGGAACAAAAGGATTGCGGCGACGGCGTGGCGACGGCCGGCGAAACCTTCGAGTGGTCCTGCGTCACGTCCTGGCCGCCAAAGTTCCCCGGTCTCGGGATGGCGCCGGAGAACGTGGCGACGGCCATCGAGGCGGCGTCCGGAGGCCGCATCACGGTCAAGGTCTACGGTGCCGGCGAGTTGGTCCCGGCTTTCGAAGTCTTTGACGCGGTATCGCGAGGCACCGTCGAAATGGGCCACGGTGCGTCCTACTATCACAAGGGCAAGCTCGACGCGGCCCAGTTCTTCACCGCCATCCCGTTCGGGATGACCAACACCGAACTGAATGGCTGGATGTACTACGGTGGCGGGCTCGAGCTGTATCGTGAACTGTACGAGCCGTTCAACCTGGTGCCGTTCCCGACCGGCAATACCGGCGTGCAGATGGGCGGCTGGTTCAACAAGGAAATCAATTCCATTGATGACCTCAAGGGTCTCAAGATGCGCATTCCGGGCCTTGGGGGCGAGGTCTTGAGACGAGCAGGCGGGACGCCAGTGACGCTGCCCGGTGCAGAAATTTTTACGGCACTGCAGACAGGTGCGATCGACGCGACCGAGTGGGTGGGTCCCTATAACGATTCGTCGTTTGGCCTGCACAAGGCTGCACGTTATTACTACTACCCGGGGTGGCAAGAGCCGGGTCCGGGACTCGAGACCATCATCAACAAGGCCGCCTGGGAGTCGCTGCCTGCCGATTTGCAGGCCATTGTCGAAACCACCTGCCAGGCAGTGACCACAGACATGGCGGCCGAGTACACCAATGGCAACGCGATGTCCCTCGCGCAGTTGCAGCAGGACGAGAATATCGAAATTCGTCCCTTCCCGAAGGAGGTCCTGGCTTTGCTCAAGTCGATCACCAGGGAAGTGGTTGAGGAGCTTATGGCGACCGACGCGGCGTCCGCCAGGATCGGCAAAGCCTATTTTGACTTCCTCGAAAAGGTCTCGGCCAACTCGCGCATCTCCGAAAAGGCATATCTCGCTGCCCGCGACGACTGATATCGACATTGCCGTCATCGGTGCCGGCGTCGCCGGCATCGCGACGGCGTACTATCTCTCGGTTGAGCATGCGCGGCGTTCGATCGTCATGATCGATCCGCGCCAGCCCATGAGCTACACGAGCGCCCAGTCGGGCGACAACTATCGCAACTGGTGGCCGCATCCGGTCATGACCGCGTTTACCGACGCGAGCATCGACGAACTCGACCGCTTCGCGCGTGACACCGACAACGTGTTCAACATGACGCGTGGCGGTTACGTCCTCGCGACGCGACGCGACGACATCACCGCGTTCGAGCGGGCGATGCAGCCGGGTATCGATGTCGGAATCTACGCAGGCGCCGCGGTGCATGAACACTTCCCGGCGCTGGCGCGTGACATCCGGCACGCGATCCACATTCGCCGCGGCGGCGATATCAGTGGCCAGCAACTCGGCGCCTGGATGCTCGAGCAGATTCGCGCAAACGGCGGCAGGCTGGTGCGTGGGGAGGTCACCGCCATCTCCCGGAACGACCGCTTCGTGCTCGACGTCTCCGGGGCGAACGATGTAAAGGCCGACGCCATCGTCAACGCCGCCGGGCCATTCGCGCATCGTGTTGCCGCGATGCTCGGAGAAGCGCTGCCCGTAAAGAACGTCTTCGAGCAGAAAGTGGCGTTTGAAGACCGCCTCGGTGCCATCCCGCGCGATATGCCGTTCTCAATCGATCTCGATGAAAAACATCTTGGCTGGACCCGGGAGGAACAGGCAATGTTAGCCGCCGACCCGGACCTGGAATGGCTCACTCGACCGATGCCCGGCGGTACGCACTGCCGCCCCGAGGGTGGCGCGCACGGTCAGTGGGTCAAGCTCGGCTGGGCCTACAACGACAAGGCGAGTGAGCCGCAGGAAGACCTGGTGAACGAGCCGGCCTCCGACCCCCAGTTCCCGGAAATCGTGATGCGCGGCGCGGCCGCTTTTTTACCAGCGCTAACGCCGTACATCGAGACGCCCCCCACGCGCTATTCGCACTACGGCGGCTACTACACGATGACCGAGGAGAACTGGCCGCTCGTCGGCCCAATGCAGGCTGACGGCGCGTTTATGGTTGCCGCCCTGTCGGGTTTCGGCAGCATGGCTGCGTGCGCAGCCGGGAAGCTGTGCGCAGGATGGCTTTGTGGCACGCCGCTGCCGGACTTCGCAGGACCGTTAAGCGCCGGCCGCTATCGAAACGCCGAGCTTATGGAACAATTGCGCAGCGCAACGAGCAAGGGCTTGCTATAAAAAAGGCCGGTCTCGTGACCGGCCCTTTCCGTTTCAGGTGTGCAGCAAACTCTACCAGTTGTAGATTCCCTTGAGATACCAGGATCCACCTTCGTAGTTGGCTACCGTGCGTCGCGGATACTGCAGGCCCACGCTCAGGCGGTTCGCGTTCGGTGGGCCGATCTCATCGATGAACTCATCGAAGATGTTTGAACCGCCGAGCACAACACGCCAGTTGTCGTTAACGTTCCAGCCTGCTTCCAGGTCCACGTAGAACGTCGAGTCGATCAGCGCACTCTCGCCGGCGCCAACACCGATACGACCACGCTCGTCGTAGTGCTCGCCGAAGAAGTTGACACGGCTCATTACGTTGAAGTTCTCGCCGATCAGGAAATTACCGGTCAGCGTCCAGCGGTGCTCGGGGTAGTTGTTCTCGATGTCTTCCACGAGCCCGTCATTAACCGGCTGAATACCGCGAATCTCTTTCTGTCCCGTTACGTCGACCTTGCTGTACGCATAAGCCCACGACAGGTCGAGACTGGTGTCGCTACCGATATCGAATGACGACGTTGCAACGATGTCGATACCTTCATGCTCGACATCGAGCGCGTTGGTGTAGAACGAGATGGAACGACCGGGATCCGACGCCAGCGGAATGTCGCCCGTGCGATAGATGCGGTCCTCAACCTCGATCTTGTAGATGTCGGCCGTAACCGAAATATTATCGCCAATCTCGAGCGAGAAGCCGGCGCTGATGTTCGTCGACGTTTCCTCGGTCAATGCCGTGGCACCCGCGTCAATGGCATCGGGGTTGCTCACCGGGAACAGGCCTTCTTCAACCTGCAAACCGGTCGTGCCGTCGAAGGTCGTAATAATGGTGCTGACATTCGACTGGCCCGGTGTCGGCGCGTGGAAACCGGTCGAGACCGCCCCGCGTAATGCAAATGCATCATTGACGCGGAAGCGTGCGGCAACCTTGCCGTTCAGCGTGCCGCCAAAGTCCGAGTAATTCTCGTACCGCGCCGCGTACTGAACCAGGAACGCATCGCTGATGTCATGCTCGATGTCGGCGTAGATGGCCACGTTGTCGCGCTTGAACGCGCCGGCATTCTTGGGCTCGACCCCGCGGAAGCCACTTGATCCCGAACCGAGGAACGAGTTCGGCTCGCCCGCGACTGCGGTGAACGTCTCCTCGCGCGTCTCGAAGCCGAAGGCGAGGTTGAGGCTGTCGCTCATCGCCAGGGAGAAGTCCGCATTGAGGTTATTCTCTTCCTGCGCATAGCCACCGACATCGAAGCCCATCTGCGGCAGTGACTGGAAGTCGCCCGGACCCAGAGACGGGTTGGCCGTGTTGTTCAGGAAGTAGTCCAGCTCACTCTTGCCATAGCTGTAGCTGACGTCGTAAAGCATGCCGCTATCGAACTCGCCCTTAACGCCGACGACAAAACTCGAGTCGTCCTGCGCACCATCGAGGAACGGCGTGAATCCGCCGGGCAGGCCGACAAAGCCCTGCTCGCGCAGGCTCAGGGTATCCGGGATCAGGTCCATCGGATCCGACGCCGGGTCCGGATCACAAACCGGGCAGCCGTCCCCAAATTCGCGCTGGCTGGTAAACGTTGAGTGAGTCGGGCTCCGATAGAAGAAGCGATAACGTCCATCTGTTTCAGCAAGGCTGAATCGCGCATAGAGCTCGGACGAACCGCTGAGCTCGAACCCCGAATTCAGGAAGAAACGCACGCCCTCGGTCTCCGGGCGGCCCCAGGTCTGTACCAGCGGCGCGTCACCAAACGGCGCGTCAGTACCGACATCCGGAGTCCCGGCATCGATCAGGGCCTGTGCATCGGGACGCTGGATGCCGCGCGACAGTGCGTCATTGTCTACGTACTCGAGCGTCGCGTTGACGAAGCCGCTGGTGCCAATCGGCAAGCCGATATTGGCGCCGGCATGCAGGCTCTGTTCGCCGTCGAAGTGCTCGCCATACTGGACCTTTACGCTGCCGCCCTCGGCAGCGTCCTTGACGATGAAGTTAATCACGCCGGCAATGGCGTCAGAACCATACTGTGAGGCGGCGCCGTCGCGCAGCACCTCGACACGCTTGATCGCCATGCCCGGAATCATGCCGATGTCGACACCGTGGGCGCCATTACCGGCGGCGGGTGCGAAAAACTGGACGAGTGCCGAGCGATGTCGGCGCTTGCCGTTGATCAACACGAGCGTCTGGTCGGGCGCGGTGCCGCGCAGTGACGTCGGGCGGACGAAGGCGCTGCCGTCACCCGTGGCGGGCGTGGCCGTGTAAGACGGCACCAGTGCCTTGATGTTGTCGGTCAGGTCTGCCGTGTTGCCCATGGCCGTGAAATCATCGGCGTTGATGACGTCAACGGGGACCGGCGAGTCGCCGGCGGAGCGCGGCTTGGCGCTGCGCGAACCGGTCGTGACGATCTCTTCGATGAACTCGTCATCGGCGCCGTCCTGAGCGATGGCGGTCTGGGCCGTCAACCCGCCCGTGGCGAGCATTGCGGCGAACACGCCCAATGGAATGGAGTTTTTCTTCATCTGAATTCCCCCTGTGGTGAAGAATGATTGATGCTTTACGGCCACTGAGCGTGGCTCTAAGTCTCGCAACTTCTTACCCCAAACCTAGCCGAAAGGTGTTGTTATTGCAACGAATGATTCAGTATAGTGATTGCATGAATCATTTGTTTCATCAGGAACCATGAGCACTCGATATCCCGATACGGTCAGGCTGCTTACAGAGTCCTTCTCCGGGCTGACGCCCGAGCTTCAGAAAGCCGCCAGGTACATGCTCGAACACCCCGAGGAGGTTGGGCTCAACTCGATGCGTACCATAGCCAGCGGTGCGGGCGTAAAGCCGGCCACCGTGAGCCGCCTGAGCCGTTCGCTCGGCTTCGACGGCTACGAGGCACTGCGTGAACCGTTTCGCGAACGCCTCCGCAAGAATGAGCCTCACTTCGCGTCCAAGCTGCAGGACGTCCAGCGTCGCAGCTTGGGCGATAGCGAAGGCCTCTTCGCCGAGCTAAGAGAGCAGGAAATCGCCAACGTCGAGCGCACGCTGTCTGACGAAAACTACGCGGCGATGGTCGCGGCCGCCGAAACCCTGCACCGGTGCCGCCGAGTCTATGTCCTTGGCCTGCGCGGCGCGTATGCGCCCGCCTTCCTGTTTCACTATGCCTATCAGCTGTTCCAGGAAAACAGCCTGCTGGTCGATACCCATGCCGGTATCTTCGCAGACCAGCTACGGGGCATCAGCGAGGAGGACAGCCTGCTGGTCATTTCCTTTCCGCCCTACACGCAACTAACGATAGATGCGGTCGAATACGCAGCGGACGCAAAAGCGAAGATCGTGGCGGTCACAGATAGCGTGGTTTCGCCAGCCGCATCGTCAGCCGGCCACACGATCGTCACGCAAAATCGTTCCGCGTCTTTCTACCACTCCTTCACTGGTGCGCTTGCCGTGGTGCAGGCGCTGATCACCCTGCTGGTTGCCAAAAAGGGTGGCGACGCCGTCAGTATTGTTCAGGAAGCCGAAAAGCAGCTGTCGAAAATCAGCGCGTATTGGTAACGCGCCAGTTCGAGGTAATGACCATGAGTCGTGCGCTCCATCGAAGTCTGCTCCACCGGCCGCCGCGCGCCGCACGGGGCGACGGTGTCTACGTTTACGACGAGCACGGCAAACGCTATCTCGACGGCTGTGGCGGGGCGGCCGTGTCCTGCCTGGGTCACAGTCACCCCGACGTCATTGCAGCAATCCAACATCAGTCGCGGACGCTCCCATACGCACACACCTCGTTCTTCACGACCGACGTGATGGAGCGGCTCGCAGACCGAATCGTCGGCGCCGCACCCGGTATGGGCAAGGTTCTTCTGCTCAGCGGTGGCTCCGAAGCGATAGAGGCCGCCCTCAAGTTGTCACGCCAGTATTTCGTTGAAATCGGCGAACCGGGGCGTCATCTTTATATCGCGCGCCGCCAGAGTTATCACGGCAATACACTGGGGGCCCTGGCGACGGGCGGGAACCAGTGGCGTCGCGCCAACTTTGCCCCGATCATGGTAGACGGGCACCACATTGCGCCCTGTTTTGAATACCGCGAGCGCCGCGATACCGAGACCCTCGAGGAGTACGGACAGCGGACTGCCAACGAGCTGGAAACCAAGATCCAGGAACTCGGGCCGGACAAAGTCGCAGGCTTCGTCGCCGAAACTGTCGTGGGTGCCACCGCGGGTGCCGTTGTTCCTGCGCCGGGCTACTTTGAGCGCATCCGGGAAATCTGCGACCAATATGGCGTGCACCTGATCCTCGACGAGGTCATGTGCGGGACCGGCAGGACCGGGACGATGATGGCCTATGAGCAGGAAGGCGTGATTCCGGACATGGTCACGATGGCCAAGGGTCTCGCAGCGGGTTACCAGCCGGTCGGCGCGCTCCTGTGTCAAGACAAGATCACCGATGCCATTCGGACCGGCAGCGGCTTCTTCCAGCACGGCCATACTTTTATGGGTCACGCGACTGCCGTAGCCGCATCGCTGGCGACGCTGACGGCCATTGACAGGGATAAGCTGCTCGCGAATGTCCGGACACGGGGCGCGTCCCTGCTGCAAAAATTTCGGACTCAGCTGGACGATCACCCCAACGTGGGTGATGTGCGAGGCAGGGGGCTGTTCATCGCCGTCGAGCTTGTCGCAGACCGGGCGACCAAGGCGCCCCTCGATCCGGCCCTGAAGATGCACAACCGGGTGCAAAGAGCAGCGATGGAGCGCGGCCTGATGGTCTATGGCATGGGCGGCACCGTGGACGGGCAATCAGGCGATCATATCCTGCTCGCCCCGCCTTACGTGATCGGCGATGAGCACGAGGAAGAACTCGTACAGAAGCTGGATGCGGCGGTCAGGGGCGCCTGCGGCGAGTTGTAGTCACGCGGACCGGAGCTGTTTTGCTCGAGGCACTAGCCGTACATCTTGCCCGGCAGCCAGGTAACCAGTTCGGGAAATACCGCGAGCAGCAGCAGCGCCAGCAGCTGGATTGCCACGAACGGAATAGCACCACGATATATCTGGGCCGTCGTCACGGTCGGCGGCGCCACGCCACGCAAGTAGAACAAGGCAAACCCGAAAGGCGGCGTCAGGAACGAAGTCTGCAGGTTGATTGCGATCATGATGCCGAGCCACACGGGATCCAGGCCCATGGCAAGCAACACCGGCCCGACAATCGGCACCACAACGAACGTGATCTCGATGAAGTCCAGTACGAAGCCGAGCAGGAACATTACGGCCATGACTACGATAACCGCGCCTACGACCCCGCCCGGCAGGGACTCGAGAATCGCGCGCACCCCATCGTCACCGCCGTAGCCACGAAAGACGAGTGAGAAGATCGACGCGCCAATGAGAATCAGAAAGACCATACTGCTGATCCGCAGGGTTGCGCGCATGATGTCCCGCAGGCGCTCGAGGTCCAGCTCGCGACGCAGCAGCGCCAGCAGCAGAGCGCCCATGCCGCCGACACCTGCCGCCTCGGTAGGCGTTGCGAGTCCCTTGAGTATCGACCCCAGCACCGCGAAGATCAGGATCAATGGCGGCGCCAGTGCTTTGATGACCTTGAGAAACGACACGGCGTCTTCGCCTTCGTGCTCGTGCGCCGGCATCGACGTCGGCTTGAAGTAGGCAACGCCAAGAATGTAGAGCACGTACAAACCGACCAGCATCAAACCGGGAATCAGGGCGCCGGCAAACAGGTCACCAACGGACACCGTCTTGGGCGAGTAGATGCCCATCTCCAGCTGTGCCTGCTGGTAGGCCGTGGTCATGACGTCGCCCAGCATCACGAGAATGATCGACGGTGGAATGATCTGTCCCAACGTGCCGGATGCGCATATCGTCCCCGTCGCAACCTCGGGCGAGTAGCCGCGCTTCAGCATGGTCGGCAGCGACAGCAAGCCCATCGTTACAACGGTGGCCCCGACTATGCCCGTACTCGCCGCCAGCAGCATGCCGACGAGGGTAACCGAGATCCCGAGCCCGCCACGCAGGGCGCCGAACAGCGCGCTCAGTGTCTCGAGCAACTCCTCCGCGATGCGCGCACGCTCCAAAGTAACGCCCATGAAGACGAACAAGGGCACGGCGACCAGCGTCTCGTTCGTCATGATGCCGAAAACGCGATTTGGCAGACCCAGCAGCAATGCCTCGTTAAACGTGCCGCCGACGACGCCGACCGCCGCGAAGATGAGCGCCGTGCCGCCGAGCGTGAACGCCACCGGGAATCCCGCCAGCAAGACCAGGATCACGGTGACAAACAGCAGTGCAGCGACCCATTCCATCTCAGCGACTCCGCAGGACCGTCAATGACTTGAGGAAGAGCGAGACACCTTGCATTGCAACAGCCAGCGGCATGAGCAGCACCACCGACTTGAGCAGCGGCACGAACGGGTACGGCAAACCGCCGGACTCGCGCGACATCTCACGAATGCGCCAGGATTGCGTTACAAAATCAAACGAGTTCCAGGCCAGGAACAGGCACAAGGGCACGAGAAAGATGGCGACGCCGACGAGGTCGACCCATGCGCGGCGGCGCGGATTCATGTTGCGGTAGAACACATCGACCCGCACATGTTCCTCGTCGCGCAGGGTGTAGGCAGCCCCGAGCATGAACACGGCGGCGTGCATCCAGGTGACGGACTCCTGTACCCAGATCAGCCCGGCGTCGAACACGTAGCGCATGACGACCACGACGAAGGTCACGAGGACCATAAACAACGTCAGCCAGGATGCGGCGTGGCCGATAGCGGTGCTGATGCGATCGAGCAGATTGTCGCCAGTCGCGGGACCCAAGGCTCAGGTGCGCCAGAACGTGGGTGTGATCAGGACAAGCAGCGTGAAGATTTCGAGGCGACCAAGCAGCATGCCGGCCACCGAGATCCACTTCGCCGCGTCGGTGAGGTCCATGAAGCCGGACGCCACGCCGCCCAGCCCGGGACCCAGGTTGTTCAAGGTGGCGGCGACGGCCGAAAACGCCGTGACCTGGTCGAGTCCCGTGGACATCATGGCGAGCAGCATCAGGCCGAAGACGATGATGTAGACCGAGAAGAAACCCCACACGGCCTCAACGACTCGTGATGGAACCGCCTTGTTGCCGAGTTTTACCGGGATCTCCGCGCTCGGGTGCACCAGGCGAGCGATCTCGCGGACGCCTTGTTTATAGACGAGCAGCCAGCGAATCACCTTGATGCCGCCCGCGGTCGAGCCGGCCGAACCGCCGATGAAGCTGGCGAAGATCAGCAGGGCAGGCAGCGCGGCCGGCCAGATAGCAAAGTTTTCGGTAGTGAATCCCGTCGTTGTTGCAATTGAGACCGACTGGAACAGGCCGTCCAGGAAGGTATCAAACGGATCGGCGAAGCCGCGATACAGGTACAGTGACGCGATGACGACCGTCGATAACACGATCAGGATAATGCTGTAGGCGCGAAATTCCTGATCCTGGAAGTAGTGCTTGATCGACACGTAGCGCCACGCGAAGAAGTGCAGGGAGAAATTGATGCCTGCGACAAACATGAAGAACACGGCGATCAGGTCGACGAATGCGCTGTCAAAATACGCAATGCTCGTGTCGTGGGTGGAAAAGCCACCAATCGCAACCGTCGAAAACGCGTGACATAGCGCATCGAACCATCCCATGCCGGCAATGCGATAGCCCACCATGCAGGTGATGGTGAATGCCAGGTAGACGTACCACAGCGCTTTCGCCGTCTCGGTTATGCGCGGTGTGAGCTTGGTGTCCTTGACCGGACCCGGCGTTTCGGCCCGGTACAGCTGCATGCCGCCAACGCCGAGCATGGGCAGCACGGCGACAGCCAATACGATGATGCCCATGCCCCCCAGCCACTGGAGTTGCTGACGATAGTAGAGGATGGACAGTGGCAGCTCGTCGAGCCCGGTGAGTACCGTGGCGCCCGTCGTGGTCAGGCCGGACATGGACTCGAAAACCGCATCGGTGAACGACAGCGACAATGCGTCCGAGAAATACAACGGTGCTGCACCGAAAGTACCGAGGACCGTCCAGAACGCGGCGACCACGAGGAAGCCGTCGCGCAGCCGCAGGTCCTTCCTCGAGCGGTGCACCGGTAGCCAGCAAATGAAGCCCGCCGCAACGGTAAGCACAAAGCCTTCGACGAACGGCAACCAGGAGTGATCGTTGTAATAAATGCTGAACGCGATCGGCGGCAGCATCGTCAGGCTGAACATCATCAACAGCAGGCCGAGAATACGCTGTACGACGGTCCAGTTCATGCCGTCCCGGTCCTATACAAACGACACGCCGACCTGGAACAGACTCTCGAGTTTCTCGATCTTGCGCCGGTCGGTCATAAACAGGATGACGTGGTCGTCCGCCTCGATGACGATGTCGTGATGGGCGATCATTACCTTGTCGCCGCGGACGATGGCGACGATGGCGGTGCCCTTCGGTAGCTCGATGTCCTCAATAGCGCGACCGACAACTTTGGAGTTATCGGGAGTGCCGTGAGCAATGGCCTCCATGGCCTCGGCCGCACCGCGTCGCAGGGAGTGCACTTTGACGACATCGCCACGGCGCACGTGCGCCAGCAGTGAGCCGATAGTGACCTGCTGCGGTGATATGGCGATATCGATGCTGCCCGATTCCACGAGGTCAACGTAGGAGGCCCGGTTGATCAGCGCCATCGCCTTGTGCGCGCCCAGTCGCTTCGAGAGCATCGAACTCAGGATATTCGCTTCTTCGGAGTTCGTAAGGGCGCAGAAGACATCGACGTTATCGATGTTTTCCTCCAGGAGAAGCTCTTCATCGGCAGCGTCGCCCACGAGGACGATGGCCTTGTTCAGCTGTTCGGAAATCATGCGCGCGCGCCTGGGGTCGCGCTCGATGATCTTGACCTGGTTGGTCTGCTCCAGTGCCAGGGCGAGCCGCACGCCAATATTGCCACCGCCCGCGATAACGACTCGTCGCACCGGGTCTTCGAGACGCCGGATTTCGCTCATGAAAACGCGAATGTCCTTGCGGTCCGCAATGAAAAAGACTTCGTCATCTTCCTGGATGACGGTGTCGCCGTCGGGCAGCATGGCCTTGCCGCGCCGGTAGATGGCGGCGATACGTGCCTCGGTATTCGGGATGTGATCCTTGAGCGTCGCGATGCGCTGGCCCACGAGCAGGCCGTCGCGATCGGCCCGGACGCCAACCAGCCGGACCCGGCCGTCCGCGAACTCCAGGACCTGGGTTGAGCCGGGGTACAGGATCAGCTGTTCGACAAACGAGCAAACAAGCTGCTCCGGGCTGATGCGCACATCGATCGGGATCGCATCCTGGGTAAACAGTTTGTTGGCATTCATATACTCTGCGGAGCGAATGCGCGCGATCTTGGTGGGCGTTCGAAACTGGGTGTAGGCGACCTGGCACGCCACCATGTTGGTCTCGTCCGAATCCGTGAGCGAGACTACGATGTCGGCGTCGCTGGCTCCGGCCCTTTCAAGAACCTCCGGGTACGCCGCGTGTCCCACCACGGTGCGAATGTCGAGGCGATCCTGAAGTTCGCGAAGGACGTCGGGTCGTTTGTCGACAATGGTGACTTCGTTGGCCTCTTCACGCGAGAGGTGATAGGCCGCGGACGAACCCACCTGACCTGCGCCGAGGATTAGAATTTTCATCGCGCGTAGTTTACATCAACTCGAGATTTGCATAGCTCAAAACAAGCCATTTTGTGCCGGCACTCTCAAAATTCACTTCGACCCGCGCGTGCGCGCCCTGGCCTTCGCAATTCAGAATGACACCGTCCCCAAACTTCTTGTGACGAACGTGCTGTCCCAGCCGAATGCCCAGCTCATTGCCGGAGGTCGCCGCCGACTGGCGACGGCGCGTTGCGGCGCCTGACTGCAGCGGGCGCGAAACCTGTACGCGCGGCCGGACTTCTTCGACATGCTCGCCCGGAATTTCCGCAATAAAGCGCGACGGATGCGAGAAATTATCCATGCCGTGCAGCCGCCGCTGTTCGGCGTGCGTAATGTACAGGGTCTGCTTGGCACGCGTGATGCCGACGTAGCACAGGCGCCGCTCCTCCTCCAAGCCATGCGGGTCGGCGATCGAGCGCTGGTGTGGAAACAGGCCGTCCTCCATGCCGCAAATGAAGACGAGCGGAAACTCCAGCCCTTTCGCGGAGTGCATCGTCATGAGCTGCACGCAATCTTCCCAGGCGTCTGCCTGGCCTTCGCCAGCCTCGAGCGCGGCGTGCGCAAGAAACTCGTCCACGGGCGCCATGTCCTCAGCCGGGTCCGGCTCAAAACTCTTGGCCGCGCTGACGAGCTCGGCGAGGTTTTCGACGCGCGTTTCACCTTTCTCGCCTTTTTCCTTCTTGAAGAATTCCGCGAGCCCGCTCAGGTGAATGACGTGATCCACCTTGTCGTGCAGTTCCAGCCCCTGCGTCTCGCGCGCCATGCGCTCGATCAGGGACATGAAGGCGTTAACAGCGTTCGCGGCGCGGCCGTTGAGGTCGTCACTGGCGATAGCACCACCCGCGCGCCACATGGAACAGGCGCTCGCACGGGCGTAAGCGCGCATCATCTCCAGCGTGCGGGCGCCGATGCCGCGCGTAGGCTTGTTTACAATGCGCTCGAACGAGCTGTCGTCATCGCGATTCGAAATCAGGCGCAGGTAGGCAAGCGCATCTTTGATTTCCATGCGCTCGAAGAATCGCAAGCCCCCATAGACGCGGTACGGGATACGCGCGTTGATCAGGCCTTCTTCCAGCACCCGTGACTGTGCGTTCGAGCGGTACAGGATTGCCGAGTCGGCGCGCAGGTTGCCCTGATCGATCCAGTCGCGCAGGCGTCCGATCACGAAATCGGCTTCGTCACGTTCGTTGTACGCTGAATAAACCTTGATCGGTTCGCCTTCGGCGCCCTCGGTCCAGAGATTCTTGCCGAGGCGCGACGCATTGTTGGCAATAACCGCGT
This sequence comes from Chromatiales bacterium, assembly GCA_004282875.1. GTDB lineage: Bacteria > Pseudomonadota > Gammaproteobacteria > Steroidobacterales > Woeseiaceae > UBA1847. Next base: position 22,103 of record SHLT01000030.1, read on the forward strand.
TGGCCGCGTTCAGGATCGTCGCTGTCGAGCGATAGTTCTGTTCCAGCTTGACGACGCGCGTGCCCGGGAAGTCTTTCTGAAACTGGTGGATGTGCTCCACGCGCGCACCGCGCCAGCGGTAGATCGACTGGTCGTCGTCCCCGACGACGAACGGTACGCCGTCGCCACCGGCCAGCAGCCGCAGCCAGGCGTACTGGATGGCGTTGGTGTCCTGGAACTCGTCAACGAGCAGGTGCTGGAAGCGCCGTCGATAGTGCGCCAGCAGCTCTTCGTTGTCGCGCAGGAGTTCGTGCGCGCGCAGCAACAGCTCCGCGAAGTCGACAAGGCCTCCGCGCTGGCAGATCTCTTCGTAGGACTGGTACAGCGAAATCATCTGGCGGCGATTCGGGTCGTTGTCGTCGTCGAGATGTTGCGGACGAAGCCCTTCGTCTTTCTGCGCGTTGATGAACCACTGGATTTCCTTGGGTGCCCAGCGGCTGTCGTCAACTTCGAGGTTCTTGAACAGGCGTTTGATCAGGCGCAGCTGGTCATCCGAGTCGATGATCTGGAAGCCTTGCGGCAGCTTGGCTTCGCGCCAGTGCCGGCGCAGCATGCGATGGGCCAGGCCGTGAAAGGTGCCAATCCACAGGTGCTGCACAGGAACCTTGAGCAGTTCCTCGATGCGGTGGCGCATCTCGGCAGCGGCCTTGTTGGTGAACGTAACGGCCAGCAGGCTGTGCGGGGAGACGCCCTCGACATCGATGAGCCATGCGGCGCGGTGCACGAGCACACGTGTCTTACCGCTACCGGCGCCCGCAATGATCAGGGCGGGTTCAGCGGGTGCCGTAACCGCCTGACGCTGCGCGTCATTGAGCTGTTCGAGGATTGGTGTGACGTCCATCCGGCGCTGACAATCGGGCTAAAGGCCTGTTCGGGAAAGCGCGAGAGTTTAGCAGTATTACTGCTCCCAACGTACGCCGATAGCGTACAGAGTACGGTCATATTGGATGCGGAGGTCATTTGACGTTCTTTCGCGCAGTTCTGCCTCGGCAAACAGGCTGAGACGAGGCAGGATGCGGTAGGAAGCACGCAGCTTGGCGTCGACGGTTTCCTGGGTCTTGATTCCGGCCGTCGGCTCGTGAAACGCGAAGGCGTTCGGGAAATCATACAGTCGGTACCGCGCTTCGAGATCGAGGTCAAAGCGATAGCCGGGCGACCAGTGGAACTCGACGCCGAAACTATCGCGTGTGTAGTCGTTGTAGCCTACATACTGGTCGACGCGCTCGGTGCGTTCCACGTCGAAGCCGAACCACATGCTGCGTCCAAGGCGCTGGCGCGCGCGCAGGGTCAGCGCGACGTAATCGTAGCGAATGTTTGGATTACCGAAGCGCTGCCCGCCATCGAGGTCATAGGACGGCCGGTCGCCGTAGCGGCGGCTGTAGTAGTCGGCAGTGACGCGCAGGAGCGACGTGCTCGTAAACTTGTACTGCCCGAATAGACTGAAAAGGAAATACTCGTGGTCGTATTCCGGCACTACGTCGATCTTGTCGTAGTTCCAGAGCTGACCCTTCGCGCGCAGCCCGAATGCGATCCTTTCACCGGACTGCCGGGCAGAAAACTCGGGGCCGTAGCGCAGGTAGTTCATGCGGTCGTCGACGTTCGACCCGTTGATAACGCGTGACTCGCCATCGTCGGGGTCATAGTAAATCTCCTCATGCTGAGCCACGGAAAAGGCGCTGAACACGCGCCGTTCACGCGTCCCTTTCTTGCGCTCATACTCACTGCCGAAGCTCGCCTCGTGTTTGAATTCATTGGCGTTTTTGAATAGTTCGTCCGGGTAATAACGGCCGGCAAAACGGTACGCGCCGTAAAAGCCCTCGAACGGCAGGTTGTTGACCTTGTATTTGACCGACAGGCTGATCGGCACATAGGCGGCACTCTGCACAACGGGTGTTACGACCGGCTGCGTGGGGTCGGCAACATCGATGTAAGCCGTATTTGGGGTGCGGAACACGTTGCTGTCGCTGCCGTAGCCAATACGTACACGCAGCTCCAGGTCAGTGAAGTCCCGTTTCTTCTCGCGCACCTCGGCGCGCACCTCGTACTCGTCGGGCTGTTCCCGCTCAATGCGAATCCGGGAAATCGCGACGACGGCATACTCCTGCAAGGTGCGATTCGTGCTCGTGTCGCGCGTGAGCCGGAACCAGCGCAGCGCTTCGTCCTTTTCGCCCAGCGCATAGGCATTGAGGCCCAGGTTGTACTGCGCGGCCGCGCGCAGGTTCGGGTCGTCAAGTGCGCGTAGCAGGTACTCCCTGGCCCGGATATGTTGCCCGGCCCGGTAGTGCGTGATGCCCGTGTTGTAGTGCAGCAACGGGGTATCGAGCCCGGCCTCTTCAGCCTGGCTGTAGCGCAGCAGGGCCGCCCAATAGAGATCATCCCGGGACAGGCGGTTGCCGTCCGCGAAATACTGCTCCGGCGTCATGCCATGCGCCGCTCCGGTGGGCGCCAGCGTGGTGATCGCGACCATCAGGGCGACAGACGCGGTGATGAAAATCCTGTTCTGCATGTAGTGCGTGGCCAAGCGTTATGTCAGATAGAGAGAGAATATCGGCTGTGCGTTACCGAAACTATGACGTGGCGCAAAAAAATCCCCCCGACTGGGTCACAATCGGAGGGATTTTTGTGTTTTTCGACCTGGCGCGGCCGGTCAGGCGCCGCGGGAGCGATCAGGTGACGTCATCGTCGTCGTCATCATCATCCTCATCGTCGTCCTCGAATTCGTCCTCGTCGATATCCTCGCCGTCTTCGAAGTCGTCCTCGTCGTCCATTTCGTCTTCTTCTTCGTCGCCTTCGTCATGCTCGAAGTCGTCTTCAAACTCGTCCTCGAACTCTTCCTCATCCTCGAATTCGTCTTCAGATTCGTCCTCAGACTCATCTTCGACTTCCTCGTCCGAGTCATCGCTGGAATCGTCCTCAGAGTCGTCGTCACCGTCCGAATCATCCCCTGACTCTCTGCCGGTCCAGTCCTCCTTCTCGACGCCATCGTCGTCGGGGCCGTCCATCTTGTTGAACGCATCGTCGAGTTCAGACGGGTCGTCGAGGACGATCATCGTGACATCCAGGTCATCGAGGCCCTCATCGGCAAACGCCCTGGCTGGCGCGAATGCCATCATGGTCAGAACCATGACCGCAATCAGAATACTTAAGCGTTTCATTGACCTACTCCGTTAGCTCACTTCGATCCGTAAGCGGAAAGTCCGGTCACGGTCATCATGTTCAAGCCGCGCAAACACTTCGCCACCGACCGGGGTCAGGGCGATAAGCTCGAGCGGCAAAAGATTCTTGCCTTCGGCGAGGCTGGTCTGCCACGTTATTTCCCGCTGTCCCGGGAACCCCGCGAGCTCGATACCATCGGGCAAGGTCACGGTCAGCGTCGCGGCCTCCAGCGCCGATGCCGAGGCAAATACCAGGTTCACGGTGCGCGGCTCTTCGAGCGTCATCGCGATCCCGGGAATACTGTTGTCGGGCTGCGGCAGGTCGGGCGTCGTCAGGAAAATGCCACTGACAAGCCACAGGACGAGCCCGGCCGCCACGGCCGAGCCAAAGCCGGTCATAATCCAGCGATTGCGCTGCCGCCGCGAACCCTCGTGCGTCGCACGCGCCAGGGCCTGCTCATAGAAACCCGCGTCAGCTGTCGCCATCGGATAGTCCTTCAATAGCTCCAGGACGTCCCGGTCCTGTCTGTCTGTCTCGCTTGTCTTCATAGTTCTATCCTGCCTGATCTCTTACACGTTGCGCATCAGGAAAAGGTTCCGCTCCGGGCAAGAATTTCCCGCAGGCGCGCGCGGGCCCGATGCAGCCGGGATTTCACCGTTCCGACGGGGACACCAATAAGCTCATGAATTTCTTCGAGTTTATAGCCTTCTGTGTCATGTAGTAGCACGATAATGCGATGTTCGTCACTAAGCTGCGCGAGCGCGGCGTCGAGCTCGCGCAGCTGCTCGAGGCGCTGCTGGTTTCGTTCCGGGTTGTCGGTACCCGCAAACCCCTCCAGGCCGTCACCAGGAAGAGCCCCCTCCTCGACGGTTTGCATGCGCCGCCGCGCAAAGCGCCGCTGCTCGTCGATGAACAGGTTATACATAACGCGGCACAGCCACGAGCCGGGCTCGTCGATACTGACGAGGTCATCGAGTTTGCCGAATGCCTTGATCAGGAGTTCCTGGAACAGGTCTTCGGCCTCGGCCTTGCGCCCGGTCAGGCGAAACGCGAGCCGGTACAGCCGGTCGAAATGCGGCCGGACCAGGGTGTCGAAAGTTTGCGGGCGGTTGTCGATCGATGGAGTCCTTGGCTGACTTCCTTCAGATCATAAGCTTATCTGGTACTTGAGGTAGTGATCCACGAGCAGCGCACAAAACAGGAAGCCGAGGTAGCTTATAGAGAACCTGAATGTCTTCATTGGCAGTTCCATGTCCTCGGGAACGCGGTACATCTGGATCGCGTAGTAAAGAAAGTACGCATCGAGGACCAGGGTCACGACCAGGTAGATCAGGCCGCTCATCCCGATCAGGTAGGGCAGGATCGTTACGAGCACGAGCAGGATCGTATACAAAAGAATATTGAGGCGCGTGTAAGCTTCGCCGTGCGTAACGGGCAGCATCGGTATGTCGACCTTGGCGTACTCTTCCTTGCGGGCGATGGCGAGCGCCCAGAAGTGCGGTGGCGTCCAGACGAACACGATCAGGAACATCAACAATGCGCCGGCTTCGACCTCATTGGTTACAGCGGTCCATCCGAGTATCGGCGGCGCCGCGCCGGCGGCCCCGCCGATAACAATGTTCTGTGGCGTCGCGCGTTTTAGCCAGACCGTGTAGACCACGGCGTAACCGATTAGCGAGGCGAAAGTGAGGATCGCGGTCAGCGGGTTTACGAGGAACACCAGGACGATCATCGAGAGAACGCAAAGGATGGACGCAAACGCGAGGGCGGACTTCTCGGTCAGCTTGCCCTGGGGCAAGGGCCGACCACGCGTGCGCATCATCTGGATGTCGATGCGCGCGTCGAGCACATGGTTGAAGACCGCGGCCGAAGACGACGCGAGACCGATGCCGAGCGTGCCAAAGACCAGCGGCATGGTGCCGGGCCAGCCCGGCACGGAGACGAACATGCCGACGATGGCGGTGAATACGATCAACATGACGACACGAGGCTTCGTCAGCTCGTAGTAGTCGCGCCAACCCGTATACGTCGTCTCCACTGTCGTGTTCAATGCTTTTCCGCCTAGCCGATACGCGAGTATTCCAGCAGGTGTTTGATGTCCTCTACCATGGCGCCAGGGTCGATGTCAGGATGAAAATACAGGACGAGATTTCCAAGCGGGTCGACCAGGTAGTAACCACCTGTGTCGAGGTTGGCGGGTTTCTTGTTTTCCAGCAAGTCCTTGAGATCGCTGTCCTGTAGCGTTATCAGGCCCGCGTGTTCCTCGGCAAGCAGCACTGTATCCGGCGCTGTATCGCCGTGCAAGAAAACGCGCAGCAGGCGGTCCATCTCCTTGCCCAGCATCAGGCGCGACTGGCGCAGCGTATACAGGGAGTATGCACACGCCTCGTCACAGGCCCCCTCGTTCGCATAAAGCAGCACCCAGCGGCCGTCACCACTCGCAAGCAGTGGTGACTCCGGCAACAAATCGCCGAGATTGACGATCGGTTCCAGCAGTGCGCCACTGTTGGTGCGCGACCCGGGTGTCATGTCCTGCCCGGCGAAGTACAGCCATGCGGCCAGCGCCAGCGGCCCGATAAAAACGGCCGCGACGAGCAGCAGCTGCACGCGCCCTTTTCCTTTCCTGATTTCAGTCATTATTTAAAACGCTTCTTACGGTAATTCCAGATAAGCAGTCCGGAGAGTACGGCACCCATGGCAAACCACTGTAATGCGTAGCCGAAGTGTTTGCCCGGACCAAACTCGGTCGGCACCCAGTGCCGGAGAAAGCCGTGCTCTTCCTCATGATCCATGAGCAGGACAAGCGGCTGCACGTCGCGCCCAAGCGCCGCGGCAACCTCCTCCAGAGACGGGTACACCGCAGCTTTCGGCCAGTCGTCACCGGCGTTGACGGCGTCGCCCATTTTCATGCCGGCTCTTGGCAGGGAGCCGGCCCGCCCGCGCACGATAACGCGGCCTTCCGGCACTTCGAGGCGCTCGAGGTCCAGTGGTTCGCTCGTCTTTTCGAGCCAGCCGCGGTTGACGAGCAGCACGGGCTCGCCGGTGAGTCCGACAAGGGGTGTAATAACGTAATAGCCGTAACGGCTGTTGACGATGATGTTCTCGAGCAGGAACTGGTGTTCACCATCGAATGTGCCGAAAGCTTCGAGCCGCTGGTACGGGCGAACGTCCATGCCATGATGCCAGGGCGTGAAACCGGTTTCGTCACGATAGAGCTGCTGGTCTGCACGCTTCTCCATTCCGCGGCTGATTTGCCACGCCCCGAGCCCGGCAAACTGGGCGACGAGCAGCGCGCCGACCACAAGGGGTAGCCACGATGGCAGCGGCTTTCTGGACTGAGTGTTCACGTTATACTGCCCGCAAGAGGTAATTGATGATATGAAATACGTTGTTTATGTCCTGCTGGCCGCTATCGTGATCAGCCTGGGGACGGGTCTATTCTACCTGCGCCGCGAGGATGCTGACTCAAGCAAAATGCTCAAGGCACTACAGGTGCGCGTGGCCCTGTCCGCCACCCTGATCGGCTTCCTGGTCCTGGCGTATTTCATGGGATGGCTACAAACCTAGAAACACCGCCTGAAACACGGGTAGCCGGATAACCTCCGACAGACGCAGAAAGGCCCCCTGGAAAACAGCCGGTGGAAATAAAGCGCAGCAAAGCGAGCCATTCCACCGGCTGTTTTCCAGGGGGCCCTTCCCCCGCAACCGTCTACATCCAGTAAACAAACACGTACAACCCAATCCAAACCACATCAACAAAGTGCCAATACCAGGCAAC
>SHLT01000031.1 GCA_004282875.1 Chromatiales bacterium
CGGGTCATCGTCGATGTCATCAACTCGGGCGAAATCGAACAGAACGTGCCGTACAGCTACGACCGTGCCCATATGACTGTTAGCGGCGAATACGCGTTCTCCAACAAGTTCCGTCTTGCTGCCGGCTACGAATGGAAACAGATCAATCGCGACTACCAGGAGGTCGCCGAACAAACGACCGAACTCGGATGGGGCCAGGTTCGGTGGCGGCCAACGGCCTGGCTCGACCTCAGGGCCAAAGGCGGCGCATCCCGACGCGGCATTGACCGATACGACGAGACGATCGCGATCAGCCTCGGGCAGAACCCGCTCATGCGCAAATACAACCTCGCCTACCGCTACCGAGAGTTTGGCGAACTTGTTGCAGCAATCTCGCCAGCCGAGTTGCCATTGTCCTTCAGCACGTCGGTACTGTTTGCGGACGATGATTACCAGGAGTCACTGGTCGGGCTGAACGGCGCAGAAGAATTCCGCATCACTGCCGATCTCAGCTGGGCTGTCAGCGAGAACGCCTCGATCTACCTGGTCTATGGCCAGGACAATATTGATGCGCACCAGACCGGCGCCGAACAGTTCGGCTTCTGGGACTGGAGTGCATTCCACGAGGATAACTTCGATCATGTCGGTGTGGGCATGAGCTGGCGACCGACCGACGGCAAGTTCGATTTCTCACTCGACTACAACCGCGGCAACGGCGAGACGCACATTGCCCTTGACAGCCTGAGCGGCGGGCCGAGCAGCCTCCCGGACCTCGAGTCCACCCTGGATTCGGCCAACGTGGAAGCGAGCTATGCATTCTCCGAGCGTTGGAGCGGCACATTCCAACTGCGCTACGAACGATTCGAACTCAAGGACTGGGCGCTCGTCTCGCCGACGACGCTGCCGACGGTCCTGACCCTCGGCGCCCAGCCCTATGACTATGATGTCTATGCCGTGGGGATCGGAATCCGCTATCGCTTCGGCGACGCAGCCATAACACTGGTCGAATAACACCCCCCCGTTCGACCTTTGTGGCGTGCCCGGTGCTGGCCACCGGGCACGTTATCCTGTGGCGGTCAGCGAATGATTGTTGTGTGGCAATCCAAGCTTGTCGGCCAGGAAACGCCGGAATGCTGCGTTCTGCTCCGAATCGATGATGTTGATCCCACGTAATCCGGACAGCTTGTAGACAAGCTCCACCGCAGCCGACGTTTGCGTCGCGGGACCGGTGACAAGATCCGGACGCAGGCCGAACGCCTGCTCGACGCCGACCACGGCATACGGGTCGGACGCGCACAGTATCGTGCACACCACGTTGTCGCCAAGCTCATCAATCAGGGCGGCGCCATTGTAGGGTTCGAGTGGCGATGCGCCCGCCTCCGCGACCAGCAGATCGGGTTGCAGATCCTCGATATGACCCAGCAACGGCCGCAACGCCGCTCGATAGTCGGCTTCGGGCACCATCGTCGATGGTAAACCGACATCGACGAAATCGAAGATCTCGGTCGCGCCGGTTTTCAAGTAACTCAAAATATCGCGATAGCGTCCGGCACCGCTGAGTTTCGCACCAATGACAAACAGGCCGGCGCGATCCAGTTCCTTGCAAACCCGTCGCCCGGTGGTGGTCTTGCCGGCCGACATCGATGTGCCGACCAGCAACAGTGTTGGAACATTAAAGCCACGAAAGTCGCCCTTCATCGCAAAGTCCGACATGCACACCTTTCTGTTGTTACGGCACAGGTGCCCTCGGTACTTCAGGGTCAGTGGCTCGGGCAGGAGCGTCGAATACGATGTGAAGCGACCCGTGAGGCCGGCGGCGGTCAGCGTATCCATACGTCCGTCGGGTCCAATATCCCGCCAGCTGCCGACACCTTCCAGTGTTGCAGCGCGGTCGCCTAGCGCACCGATGACCCAATCGCCGGGCTCCACCCTGACCATATGGCCGCTGCGATCCTCTATGTGGTAAAACTCGGTGATGGTGCCGACTACTTCACCCTCGACGTAGTCGCCTGTCGCCCAGTCCGAACGCGGCAACGCCTGCACGTCATAGTTGCTGTTTCGAAAATCGGCAATACGTGCGAGCGAGCCGTATACCCTGGTGCTCATCGGTTTCCCCCTTCTCGCTAGCCCTCCATGGCAGGTACGGTTAGCAGGAGTGTTAACAAGGCCGTTCTTTCGAGCGTCTTGTCGATCAACATGTGTTCGTGAGCCGCATGTGCGCCATCCCCGACGGGTCCGAGTCCATCGATTGTCGCCGTATACAGGCTCGTTGTATTGCCGTCCGAACCACCACCGGCGCGCGCCTGGTGCAGCTCGATGCCGAGTTCCCCGGCGATTCGCTGCACGCGGTCCCAAAGTTTCTGGTTGCGCGGCGTGGCTTCCATCGATGGCCGGCCGATACTGCCTTCGACGTGCAGGCGGACTTCCGGATTACAGGGCCGGATCGAATGAATGATGTACTCGATCTCGTTGCCGGCCGCGACGCTCGGTACGCGAACGTCGACGACGGCCTTGCTATGTGGCGCAATGACGTTCGGCTGAATGCCACCGTCGACGGTGCCAACGTTGACGGTAATGCCGCGCTCAACGTCATTCAGTGAAAACAGTGTCTGGATGACGTGCGAGAGTTCGAGAATCGCGCTCGCACCGCTTTCCGGATTCAGTCCGGCGTGTGCCGCCTTGCCGTACACCGTGATCTCGAATCGTCCGATGCCTTTGCGCGCCGTCTTGATATCGCCGCGTTGACCCAGTGCCGGCTCCAGCACCAGCGCTCTATCGGCATGTTGCGCGAGCAATTTTATATAGCGCGTTGATGTGCGGCTGCCGATTTCCTCATCCGCATTGATAAATACCACCGGGAGCAAAGGCGTCGACAGGCGCAAGTCGCGAATTGTCATCAGTGCGACGACGAGCTGTGCGAGCCCGCCCTTCATGTCGAAGACACCGGGCCCGTGCACCACGTTGTCATCGACGCGGAATGGGCGTTCTTCAAGAGTGCCTACAGGCCAGACGGTGTCGTAGTGCCCCACGACCATCTGCGAAGGCTGCCCGCGAACGCGATTCGGCGGTCGCGCGAAAATGTGCCTGGGTCGGTCACGCCACCCGGTCTCCCGCGATTCATAGCCGGCGCTGGCCAGCGCCAGCCGCAGGATGCGCCGCACTCCGTCGTGTGTTTCCGGCTGCGACGACGGCGACTCCGCTTCCACGAGGTCCTTGAGGAGCGCCATCAACACGTGTTGCTGACTGTTGACGTGGTCGAGAACCCTTGCCGCAGTGGTGGCGCTCATGTCGCTACTACTTTTTCATACTCTCCGGAAATGGAAACGCGTTGGAACGGTCGATTGCTGCGAACCGGCCTGGAGCGAGATAAGCAAACAGTGGCGCTGCGTGAATTGTTTCCTGGTCATCCGCCTCCGACGCTCGCAGATAGTGCTCATCGGCATAGGCGGCAATGATCTCCCCGGCGATCAGGCAGTTCTCGCCAAAACCGCCAACCGTCTTGTGATGACGGCACTCAAAATACAGGTAACCTTCCTCGATGAAATGGCCGTCGATGTGCTCTGCCGGAAACGTGTTGAAATAGTCGATGACCGGTTTGTGGTCCTCTGTGTCCCGCGGTGAGGCGGCCAGGCTCGCGATCAGTACCTGCGACGGTTTCGGGTAGCTGACGGTGAATTCGCCCGTGCGATCGATGTTACTGCAGGTATTGTGACGCGGCGTGCATACGAAGCCGAAGTAGTTCTGCCAACCCATCGGCGTCACCATGTGTTTTGGGGCCAGGTCCAGCGCCCCGTCCGGGTCACGAGTACCGACCAGTACCAGGGGTGCAACCGTGAAAAATTGCTCCCAGACCGGAACCGTCGTATCGAGTTGCACGACGTGACGGCTGGTAGAGGACTCGTTCATGACATCGTCCGCAACGTACAACCTCCCAGTCTCACGTTAGACCCGCGGCCTGCTTAAGCAAATAGGTAGATGTCCTAGTTCGCCGCGTACCGCGCCAACCCGGCAAGAACGTGATGCACGCTCAAAAGCCCTGGTTTAGAAGTTGAAGCCGAATTCGAGACCGTACGTTATTGGCGCACCGACCGAGGTAAACGGCGTCCCGAACAGGATCGAAATATCGGAAATCCCTCCCAGCAGATTCTGGTCGAGCAGGTTCTTGCCCCACAGCGCCGCGTTCCACGTACCGTCGTCGCTCGTCCAGGCGATCCGGGCATTCAGGTCCGTACGGTCTTCATAAAATCCCGGGAACTGAGTGGCGTCGATAATGCTGAATTCATCCAGCTCCGACGTGTTCTCGTTGAAAATATAATCGACGCGAATATCGAGGCTGCCACGACTGATATCCGGCGCCCAGCCGAGGGTGACTGTGTAGTCCGTATCGGTGGTGCTCCCCGACGTATCGTTTCTCAAATCACCGTTGGCGTCGTAGAACTCGTCCCACGTTGCCTCGGAGTCGCGCCAGGTCGTGATGAATCCGACCCGGATCGAGTCGGTGGGCAGCCAGTCAATGACCACCTCGACACCTTCATTGGTCTGGTCGCCGATATTGATGGTCGGGATCGGGTTCGGTGTTCCCGGTGGCCTGGAATCGACTGTGCGTTGTCTGCCCTCGATATCCAGTGAGAACAAGGCCAGCTGCAAACGCAGGCGATCGTTGGCGAAATCGCCCTTGATGCCGAGCTCGATGTTTTCTGACTCTTGCGGCCGCAAGGGATTGTCCGAGGTCGCGACGTTGAGAGAGTCGTAGCCGCCCGCAATGTAGCCCGTCGAATACGATGCGAAAACCTGGGAGCTGTCTGTCATCTGGAAGCGCGCGACCGCACGCCCCGACACCTTGTCCCAATCATCCGAAGCCGTCAGCGTGCCGCTACGCGCCTCCGGATACAAGGGGTTTGGCACGAAGATGATGTCCGGAATGCCCGGGCGGAATTGAGTGAACGTGTTCGGCGGGTTGCGCCAGCTGAAGGTCTTCTCATCGTTGCTGTACCGCAACCCGAAGAGAACATTCCAGCGATCCGTGAGCTGAAAATCCACGTCGCCGTAAATTCCCCAGTTCGTAAAATCACCTTCGTTGAAATAGATTTCACTCCATGGCGTACCGGCGAAGCTCGGCCCGAAAAACAGGCCGCCGGGAATCGACTGCGCGGTCAGGTCGTACAACGCGTCACCCGTGAGTACGACCTCTTCCGGTGTAACAGCGATCCCCTGCAGTGCAAGAAAACCGGCCATCTGGACCGGGTCCCAGAGGTGATCGATCGGAAAACCGAGTACCGCTTCGACGGTCGCGCCGGGACCAAATGCCTGCTCCAGTGCACCCCCCGGTGACTCGAGATCGGCCACAATTTGCGAAGTAACCAGCCGTATTACCGAGTTCGCGTTGGTGTTAACCGGAATCACCTGGCGCACGTCCTCCTTCGAGTAGTTGGCGCCAAAAACGAGATTGATGCGATCGTTATTGAAGGCGAACTGCAGCTCCGAGTAAGTAATATCGGAATTCTCGATGTTGTCCGTATCGAGATAGCGGTCGATCTCCGCCGTGCCGTCCTCGTCCTGCCTGTTGATCGTATCGAACGTACGGTATCCACCAATAAATTTGACGGACCAGTCGTCGTTGATTTCGTGATTGAGCTTGGCGTTGGCCGCCCACATATCACGCGTCTCTTCACCCCCGATGACGTCATTGAGAATGTCACTGCAACGGGGGTCGGTGGGACACGCCGCCCACGGGCTCAGACCGACCGCTCCTCGCGCCGCGTTGTCCACCTGGTCATAGTCGTACGACACCTGCAGGTCCGTCCGATCGGAGATCTGCCAGAGGGCCGAGATCCGCGCCGCGATATTGTTCTGCTTACCGGGGTCGGTGCCGCCAGGCACGGAATTCGAGAGATAGCCATCACGGCGATTGCTCAGCAGGTTGGCTCGCAGGAAAAAGTTCTCGCTGATGGCCGTGTTGCCCATTAGCTCGGCGCGGAACAGGCCATAGTTGCCAACCCGATTCCTGATGAACCCGGTGTCCTCGGCGCCGGGGCGATTGGGCACCATGCTCACGACGCCAGCGGCGGCATTGCGCCCATACAGGGTGCCCTGCGGTCCCTTCAGCACTTCCACGCGCTGCAGGTCGGTGAACGATGCGGTGGTCGCCGCACGCGGGACATAAATCTCGTCGTAGAAGGTTGCTACCGACGGATCACCGCCGGTCGATATGTTGACGCTCGACACGCCGCGAATAGTGATCGACGCCTGGGTCGGGTTGGAGCCCATCTCGAACCCGGGAATGAAATCCTGCATGTCGATGAGATTCAGCGCGCCGGTTTCCTCGATGTCTTTCGCGGAAAATACGTCAAGCGTCATCGGTACCTCGAGCTCGCTCTGCTCGCGCTTCTGGGCCGTAACCGTAATTTCCTCGAGAAGAGTGTCCTGTGCCAGCGATACGCCTGGCAACGCGGCCGAGACCGCGATACACAAAGCGGACAAGCCTGCGCTGACCCGCGGCGCATGCGTCGATGCATAATCGTTCATGGTTTTCCCCCTGGAACTGCCTGATCTTATTATCGTATAGCACCCCAATACTGCCGCTATTTCCCGGGAATTCGCAAGCACGCCTTTCTGCTATAGTGCCCAATTCCACAGGAGCTACACCCAATGACACAAGCTAAATCGGGCGATACGGTCCGCATCCACTACACCGGCACGCTGGACGATGGTACGCAGTTCGACAGCTCAGACGGCCGTGACCCGCTGGAGTTCGCCCTTGGCGGCGGGCAGGTTATTCCCGGCTTCGACAGTGCCGTGGATGGTATGACCGTAGGCGAAAGCAAGTCCGTTACGATCCCGCCCGAACAGGCCTACGGCGAGCGTCACGAGCAACTCGTGCAGCAGGTGCCGAAGAGCGCGCTGCCCGACGACATGAAGCCCGAAGTCGGAATGCAGTTACAGAGCCAGAGCCCTGACGGCCAGGTTATGAATCTCGTCGTTACCGAGGTCGAGGAAGCCACCATCACGGTGGACGCCAATCACCCGCTCGCGGGCCAGGCTCTGACTTTCGCGATCGAACTCGTCGAGATCGCCTGACTCCCCGGTAATGCACGAACTCTCGGTATGCCTGTCCCTGCTCGAGCAGGTTCAGGCTATCGCCGCAGAACGCGACGCGATCCGGGTCACCCGCATCGAACTGAAAGTCGGCCCACTGTCCGGCGTCGAATCCGACCTGTTAAAAAGCGCATGGCCGATGGCGTCGGCAGGCAGTGTTGCCGTTGATGCCGAACTGGTCATCGACGCAGCTGAAATCGTCGTGCGCTGCAGTGCGTGTGAGACGGATACGGCCGCGACTCCTAACCGGCTGGTGTGCGGCAACTGCGGCGACTTCCACACGACCGTCGTCTCCGGCGATGAGATGATCCTGCAGACAGTGGAGCTCGAAACGAGCTAGGGCCTGTTGGCCCTAGCAGATTCGCGGCAGCGGATCGTCCTCGAGTTCTTCCAGGAAACGCTCACCACCCAGTGGCGTCTCGAGAATGACGCGCGTCTGGTCCGCGACAATGCGCCCGATGCGGGCCGCATCGTTGCCGGCCGGCAGCTTGCGCCATACCTCCAGTGCGGCATCGGCCTGGTCGGGCGCAAGGATGGCCACGACACGGCCTTCACACGCCAGGTAGTAAGGGTCGTAGCCGAGCATGTCGCAAACGGACTGCACTGGCTCGCGCACGGGCACGGTGGCCTCGAAGCGTACACCGAGGCCCGTGGCCCTCAGAATTTCATGACCAATCGACGCAATGCCGCCACGGGTTGGATCGCGCATGAACCGCAAGCCATCGAATGCCAGCAGAGGTTCCGTGAGTGACATGACCGGGCCCGCATCCGAAATGAGATCCCCGCGCAGGCCAAACTCCTCCCGCGCCAGCATGACCGCCGTGCCGTGATCGCCGATGGGTCCGCTTACGATCATGACGTCACCGTCTCGAATCTTGTCCATCGACGGTTTCACACCCGGGAGGCGAACCCCGACTCCCGTGGTTGCGAGGTAGATGCCACCGCCCTCGCCGCGCCTGACGACCTTGGTATCGCCCGCGCTGATGCGCACGCCGGCTTCGACGGCCGCTTCGGCAAGGCTGCGGACGATGCGCTCAAGTTGCTTGACCTCAAATCCTTCTTCGATGAACGCGTTCAGTGTCAGGTACATCGGCCTCGCGCCCGCAACGGCAAGATCGTTGGTCGTGCCGTGGATTGCCAGCGAACCGATATTGCCGCCCGGAAACTCGAGCGGCTGAACCGTGAAGCCGTCTGTCGTAATCATGACCTCGCCGTCGCCGAGATCGATTTGCACGGCATCGGCCTGCACGTCGAGCTCACTCGCAGACAGCGCCTTCGCAAAAACGTCCTCTATGAGTTCGCGCATGAAGCGCCCGCCGTTACCGTGCGCCAGCGAAATACGGTCGTCGTCCATTATTCGGTTGCCTCTCGTGCCGCCACTTCTGCCGCCTGCCCGTAGCTCAGCGCCGCGTCGTTACACGGCAGAAGCTGCGGCAGATAAACGTCGAAGCGTGCCTCCTCGAGCAACGCCAGCGTCTGCTCGGCCAGGCAGCGATTCTGGAATACGCCCCCGCAAAGCCCGATTCGTTGAACGCCAAGGCGCTCCCTGGCCTCTGCCGCCTGGCGTACGACGGAGGCCGCCATGCTCGCATGAAAAATTTCGGCGCGCAGTGCCGGCTCAACCGAACTATCGCCGATGGTCTCGAGCAGCGGTTGCCAGTCGACACGCAGAATACCGTCGTCGCACTCCGCGAGTTCTAGGTCCACAGGATGGGCCCTGTTGCGGCACAGGGCCTCCAGCTGCATCGGACCCTGTGCCTCGAAACTGGCGTTACCCAGGTTGCAGATAACCGCCGCCGCCGCATCGAACAGCCGTCCTGCGGCGCTCGTTACCGGGCAATTAAGGTCCGTATCCCAGGCGGCTTTAGCCAGCCCGTCTCTGTCGGGACTCGCGCCCCAGTCAAGGCCGCATTCCCAATGCAGCGCAGCCGCGCTTCGCCAGGGTTCGCGACCGGCCTTGTCACCGCCTGGCAACCTGAAGGTCCGCAAGCTGGAGAAGCGTTGCCAGTGGCCAGGCTCACCGTAAAGCGCTTCACCGCCCCACAGCGTGCCGTCGGGCCCGAGTCCAACGCCGTCCCACGCGAAGATCAGCCAGCTGCCGGGCACGTCGATTTCTGCCGCCACAGCGCTCGCATGCGCATCGTGGTGCCAGACGGTCTCGACCGGCAGCCCCGAGCGTCGCTGCGCCCACCGGTTCGTCGTGTAGCCCGGATGTGCATCGCAGACCACGCGTCGTGCCTCCACGCCATACAGCGTCTGCAAATCACGAGCGACCTGTTCGAAGACATCGAGACTACGCGGACTGTCCATTTCCCCAATGTGCGGCGATACGACGACGCGCTTGTCCCAACCCAGGGCGACCGTGCCCTTCATGTGCCCGCCAACCGCCAGGATCGGTTCCCGCTGTGCAATGGGCAATACGAGTTCACGCGGTGCGCAGCCGCGCCCGATACGGAGCGGCCGCATCCGGCCGCCGATATGCCGATAGACCGGGTCGTCGGCCGGCCGCACAATCGGCCGGTCGTGTTGCAGGAAGGCATCGGCAATCCCGTCAAGTCGCGACGCGGCCTCGGCGTTCTCCGTGAGCACGGGTTCGCCACTGATGTTTCCAGACGTCGCCACGACCGGCCCGCCGACGGCATCGAGCAGCAGCTGATGCAGCGGGCTGTAAGGCAGGAACACACCAATCTCATCGAGACCCGGCGCGATGTTACTGGCCAGCGCACATCCCGGCCGCCGGGTGGCCAGCACGATTGGCCGCACCGGGCCAACGATCGATGATGCCTCACCCTCGCGCAGGTCGACGTGATCGCGAACAGCGGCAAGACCGTCCTCGCCCCGGACCGGAAACATCACTGCCAGCGGTTTGTCCGGACGGCGTTTGCGCTGGCGCAGGCGCGATACCGCCTCATCGTCACGTGCATCGCAAATGAGGTGATAACCGCCGATTCCCTTGACGGCCACAATGTCGCCGCCCCGGATTGCCTCGACGCATCGCGCAAGCGCCGCGTCGGTATCGTCGGTCGATTCACCCTCTCTCACTTCGAAGGACAAGTGCGGGCCGCAGCGAGCGCAAGCGACGGGTTCCGCATGAAAACGGCGATCGGCCGGATCGCGGTATTCCGCTTCACAGTCAGGACACAGTGGAAACCCGGACATGCTGGTATTCGGCCGGTCGTAGGGAAGCGCCTCTATCAATGTATAGCGAGGCCCACATTGGGTGCAGTTGATGAACGGGTAGGCATGCCGCCGATCCGCCGGGTCCTTGAGTTCGCGGCGGCAGTCGTCACACATGAAATAGTCGGGCGGTACGAACACTTCCGCGTCGGAGTCCGCGCGACTTTCGATAATTGAAAAGTCATCCGTATCGGTCGGCTCGACGGTCTCGATGCTCGCGATCGATGGCGATGACAAGGGCGGTGCCAGGTCGATCAGGTCGCGGACAAATACCGCCACCCTATCGTCCACCCCGATGGCCACGACTTCGACCTCGCCCAGCTGGTTCTGCACATGCCCCTTGATCCCATGCTTGCGAGCAAGCCGGTAGACAAACGGACGAAATCCGACACCCTGTACATGCCCCTTGAGGTGAACCCGTCTGGCAACGACAGCCTTGACGCGGGTGGCCAGTTCAGCCATTCACGGTGTCCTTTTCGCGTCCCGCCCACTCGTTTTCGCGCATGCCCGAAGACCACCAGATTCGGCACGCGCCTTCGTCGGACACCATGCAGGGACCGATCGGTTTGCGTGGCGTACAGCCCCGCCCGTACAGGCGGCACTGGTTGGGATAAATCTTGCCAAGAACGACTTTCGCGCAGTCGCAGCCCGGCGGCATTTCGCCAACGCGTTTTCTTGATGCATCAGCGTAAGACGTGAAGCGTTTGCGCGCGTCGTGCGCCGCGTAAGCCTCGCGCAGTGCGAAGCCGGATTTCGGAATGATGCCGATTCCACGCCAGTTGGCATCAACGACCTCCATCACGGCATCGAGCTGGCGGCGGGCTTCCTCGTTGCCGCCCGGCCGCACGACCTGCGGATAACAGTTATCGAGAAAATGGCGGCCATCACGCAGCTGACGCATCACTGAATACATCGCGGCCAGCAATGAGTCGGGCGTAAAGCCGGCAACGGCGGCCGGAATGTCGTGGTCGGCAACCACGAATTCCCATTCCTCGGGCCCCATGACCGTCGCTACGTGACCCGGCGCTACCAACGCATCGAAGCCAGGCTTGCCTGAATTCAGCAGCATGGCGACAGCGGGCCAGGTCAGCCGCCCGGACAGGAGAACGAGCAGGTTGTCAGGGACGCCCTCGGCCAGCATCGAGGCAACCGGAGCCGTCGTCGTCTCGAATCCGGCGGCAAAGAACACAACGGTGCGCGTCGGATCCTCACTCGCGATGCGCACGGCCTCGGTCGGCGACGCGATCGGCCGAATATCGGCACCCGCTGCTTTTGCCTGCTCGAGCGACCGCGGTTCGCGCCGGGGAACATTGACCGGCACGCGCAGCATGTCGCCGAACGCAACCAGGACGATGTCTTCGTTGAGCGCGAGTTGAATCGCCTCGTAAACGTCCTCTTCCGGGCAGATGCAAACCGGACAACCGGGGCCGGGCACGAGTTCAACGTTGGCCGGGATTATCGTGCGCAGGCCGGCGCTCGATATGGACCGCTCATGGCCGCCGCAGACGTTCATGATTCGAAGCGGCGTCTCGATGCCCAGATTCTGCAGCTCTTGCAGCCAGTCTGCGGCGCCCTTTGTCATCAGCCAGCCCCGACGGCCGCGTCGGATTGTCGTACATGCTCGAGCTGATCGCGCAGCCACCCGAGCCAGTGGTCCATACCGTCGCCGCTGCGCGCGGAGAGCTCCAGCAGCGGCGCCGTATTGGCAAGCTGCCGCAGGCACTGCTCCGCGTACGATGGGTCGAAGTCATCGAGAACGGCGAGCAGATCAGATTTGGTCACGAGCACGAGATCGGAGGCGCGGAACATGACGGGGTACTTGGCCGGCTTGTCGTGGCCTTCGGGTGTCGATAGCAAGGTGACGTTGAGGTGCTGGCCGAGGTCAAAGCTTGCCGGGCAGACGAGATTACCGACATTCTCGATAAACACGATGTCGACGTCATCGATATCCAGCTCATGCAATGCCGAGTGCACCATGTGAGCGTCCAGATGACAGGCGCTTCCGGTGCTGATCTGCACCGCAGGGATGCCCTTGGCGCGAATGCGCTCGGCATCATTTTCGGTTTCGAGGTCGCCCTCGATGACCGCAATCTTGAGTTCGCCGCCCAGTGCCTCCACCGTTGCTTCGAGCAATGCCGTCTTGCCGGCGCCCGGCGACGACATGAGGTTGACCGCCAGGGCCCGGTGGCGCGCGAAGTGTTCCCGGTTATGGCCCGCCTGGTGGTCGTTCGCATCGAGCAGCCCTTTCAGAACTTCGACCGACTCGTGGCCGGTCGAGGTCGTGGCGAGATGACCGCCCGCCGCCACCAGGTGTTCGTTGCCAGGGGTCACGTTGCAGCCGCAGGTGTCACACATGATGCTTCTCCCGATGCGGTGGATCAGAGTTCCGCCAGCACCTCGTCAAATAATGCCCAGGATTCCGCCGCTTCTTGTGACGACACCTTTTGGATCGCGTACCCAACGTGCACGAGAACGTGATCGCCGGGTCCGACGTCCTCGTGCTGCAGCATAAAAAGGCTCACTTCCCGTTCAATCCCTTTGGCCTCGCAGGTACACTGGAACCCGTTGATAGCGGTGATTTTCATTGGCACTGCAAGGCACATTCGGGGAAGCTCCGAAACTGCATATCAAGTAACCCTAATATACTGAAGGTACAGGAGAATTGCAGCGTGGCTCGCAACGACACACTAGGTAAAAATGCGTACAGCGAAGAGCGCAATGTCTGATCTTGTCAAACATTCCCGGCGCTGCGTCCAGGTTGCGTGCCTGCTGCTCCTGGCGGCATTCACTTCGGCGGCGGCGGCACCTGCGATCGTCGCGGCCTGCAAGTCCTGTCACGCTGAAGACGGCACCGGCGTGGGCAAGACGGTCGTGCCGATCATCGCCGGGATGCCGGCCGTGCACATCGAGGAGGCCCTGTACGCTTACAAAGACGGTGCGCGACAGTGTCTCGAAGAACCCGTGATGTGCGACACGACCCAATTGCTCACCGATGAAAACATTGCAGACCTCGCCGCGCACTATGCCGCCATACCTCGCCCGTCCCTCGATGAGACCGTTGACGATGCGCTGGCTGCCCTCGGCGAGCCCGTTCACCGCAAGCTGTGCGCACGCTGCCACCTTCCGCCTGACGATCCCGACGTCGCCGACGTACTCGGGCCACCCCTGCACGGACAGCGCGCAGACTACCTCCGCTATGCCCTGGAATCCTACCTGTCAGGCACGCGTGAAAACCTGCTCGACGAAATGAAGGAAAAGATTTCCTTGCTGGACGAGGGCGACGTCGAGGCGCTGGCCAACTATTACGGCAGTTATCGGCCTGACGGCCCGTGATAACGTCGGTACCGTCGCGAATCGCATCACTGCACAACAACACAAACACAGGAACCCACCATGACGCATCGCCTTGCCGCTTTTCTACTTGTCGCATTCTTGTTCACGTCAGGCGCTGCCGCAGCGGAGGTGACGCTTGTGCATGCCGGCCAGTTGCTGGCTGTACCCGGCGAAGACCCCGTTTCGGAAATGACGATTATCATCGAAGATGACCGCATCACGGGTGTCCAGCAAGGTTTCGTCGAAGCCGAAGGCGCCAGGCTTATCGATCTTCGCGACAAGTTCGTGCTTCCTGGCCTGATGGACATGCATGTGCATCTGCAGGGACAGCTGGGGCCGGAGAATGACCGGGATCAGCTAAAAATGCCGGACGAGCTGATGCAGATGCGCAGCATCTTTTACGCAATGAATACCTTGAAGGCCGGATTCACGACCGTTCGTGACGTCGGCTCTTCGTCGCAGGAAATGTATGCCTTGCGCGATGCTATTGGTAACGGCTGGATCGACGGCCCGCGCATCATCGCTGCGGGTGGCGTCGGCATCACGGGCGGCCATGCGGATATCAGCGGCGTTAGCCCGGAGCTGATGGAGATTTTCACTTCGCCCAATGTTTGCGACGGGCCTTATGATTGCCGGCGCGCCGCGCGCAACGTCATCAAATACGGCGCCGACCTCGTCAAGATTACGTCGACCGGCGGCGTGATGACCGAGCGGGCGACCGGCACGGGCCAACAGATGGAAATGGACGAATTGCGCGAGATAGTGCGCGCGGCGGAGCGCATGGGCCGCAAAGTCGCATCCCATGCCCATCACGAAGACGGCATCGTAGCGGCGCTCGAGGCGGGTGTTGCGAGCATCGAACACGGTTCCTACACCGGTCCGCGCGCCATCCGACTGTTCAAGGAAACCGGCGCTTATCTCGTGCCGACGCTGCTGGCCGGCAAAACCGTGGCGACGCTGGCGGTCGAAGCGGACTTCATGGCCCCCACGGTGAAAGAGAAGGCAATTCGGGTCGGCAATGACATGGCCGGGAACTTCGAAAAGGCCCACAAGGCCGGGGTCAACATCGCTTACGGCACAGACAGCGGCATATCGCCGCACGGCAACAATGCGCAGGAAGCGGTCCTGATGGTGGCCGCGGGTATGTCCGAGATGGACGTTATCGTCACGGCCACGATCAACGCCGCCGACCTGATCGACATGAGCGACTCTATCGGCACGCTGGAGCCGGGCAAGTTCGCCGACCTGATTGCCGTGGACAACTCACCGCTCGAGAACATCGAAGAGCTCCTCGACGTCGACTTTGTCATGAAGGGCGGCAAAGTCTACAAGCACTAATATAAGTAAATACTTATTGTTTTAATAAAAAATATTTAATTTTAATTATCTAAGCAGCTGCTAACTTGCCATTGAAAGACGCAGGCTTCGTCTGCGCATTCATTCAATGTCGGGGAGTCGCAGCCATGTCGAAACAACACCCGGTCGTAGCGGTGACGGGATCGTCCGGGGCCGGCACGACAACCGTAAAAACGGCCTTTGAGCATATCTTCAGACGCCTGGACGTCACCGCCGGCATCATTGAAGGAGACAGCTTCCACCGCTTCAACCGCAAGGAAATGCGTGAGGCCATTGGCTCAGCAGCGACACGCGGCGAGAACATTTCGCACTTCGGCCCGGACGCCAATCTTCTTTGCGAACTGGGCAAACTGTTCAAAACTTATGGTGAAACCGGCACCGGTAAGCACCGCTACTACATTCACAACGAGGACGAGGCGAAGCTCCACGGCACACCGTCGGGCGAGTTTACTGATTGGCGAGACCTGCCCGCGGACACGGACATGCTGCTTTACGAAGGGCTGCATGGCGCCATGGTGACGGAAAAGTGCGATGTGGCAAACTTTGCGGACCTGTTGATTGGCGTCGTCCCCATCGTCAATCTCGAATGGATCCAGAAGATCCACCGCGACACACTGCACCGCGGTTACGATGAAGTCGATGTCACCCAGACGATTCTGCGTCGCATGGAAGACTATGTGAAACACATTACGCCGCAGTTCTCCCGCACGGACATCAATTTCCAGCGTGTGCCCACGGTCGATACATCGAATCCGTTTATCGCCAGGGACGTGCCGACACCGGACGAGAGCTTTGTCGTTATTCGTTTTCGCGACCCGGCAAAGTTTGACATCGACTTCCCCTTCCTGCTGGCAATGATCGACAAGTCGTTTATTTCACGCCGTAATACTATTGTCGTACCGGGTGGCAAGATGCTGCTGGCGATGGAGCTGATACTGATGCCGATACTCAAGCGCATGGTCGAGGCCAGCAAGACCGACACGAGGCTGGTCGCGTGATCGCCGGAGGATACAGCGCCGTTGTCTTCGATCTCGACGGAACACTTGCGGATACAGCCGCAGACATACGCGAAGCTATCGTACGTGCGCTCGCCGACGAAGGCCTGCCACCTGTAGATGCCAACAGCGTGCGCCTGATGATTGGCGGCGGGCCGCGGCTCCTCGTCGAACGCGTTCTGAACCGGCTACACGTCGCGACCGATACCGATCTGGTGACGCGCCTGACCCGGTCGTTCCATGCCGAATACCTGAAGCAGGGCAACCGGCTGAGCTCGCTGTTTCCCGGTGTGGAGAGCACTTTGAAGAACCTGCATTCCGCAGGCATCCGCGTCGCGCTGTGCAGCAACAAGCCAGACGATTTGTGCCGTATGCTGGTCCGGAATTTTTCCCTGGTCGAGTATTTCGATGAAATTCTCGGCTCGGGCGGGGATCTTCCCCGAAAACCCGACCCGGCGCCGCTACTGCGAGTTATCGAAAGACTGGGCGTGCCGCGCGACGACACGCTCTACGTCGGTGACAGCGAAACAGACGTTGCGACGGCGAGAAATGCTGGCGTCGACGTCATGCTCGTCAAGCACGGCTACACGCTGCGTGCGGCGAGCCAGCTGGGCGCCGATGCTGTGATCGATTCGGTCGCCGACCTGGTCCGGCCGGGTCCGCTGGCGCGATCCGCCTAGGCAGCCCGCGGCCCGTCTCGAGGGTTGGATAACGCTAATCGCTGAGAAGCCCAACGGCTTCATTGATCAGCAGTGACTTGAATTCTTCTGCGGCGAGAGACAGGCGCTTGCCCTTGTGCAGCACCACGAACCACTGCCGCTCGATCGGCAGGCCCTTCACCTTCAGCTCGACCAGGTGCCCGATATGCAGCTCGACCTGCACGGCATCGCGCGGTAGCAGGCCCAGGCCGAGCCCCGCACGGACACCCTGCTTGATGCTGGAGAGACTGCCCATCCCCATGCCCGTGGTCAGCTTGAGCTTTTGCTCGCGGAAGAATCGCTCCATGGCGCCGCGCGTGCCCGAGCCGGGCTCCCGCGTCAGGAAGACCTCTTTCTCAAGTTCCTTGAGTGCGATGCGCTTGCGCCTGGCCAATCGGTGCTCGGGCGGCGCAACGATGATCAGCGGGTTTGCCATAAAAGGAATCGCTTCGACCTGCGATTCTTTGGGCGGCTGGCCCATGATCGCCATATCCACCTCGTTTTCGACGACCTGCCTGAGCACCGCTTTCTGGTTGGTCACGTCCATGCTGACACTGACGTCGGGAAATCGCTGGTGAAACGTCCCGAGCAGCCGGGGCGCAAAGTAATTTGCCGACGAAATTGCGGCAATCTTGAGTCGGCCGCCCGCAAACCCCTTGAGCTTGTCGAGCACATCATCCATCTCCTCAACCTGTTGCAGGATGGAGCGTGCGTAGCGATAGACCTCCTCGCCCGCTTCGGTCAGGTGAATCTGCTTGCCGAACTGCTCGGTCAGGGCAAGACCGGCCTGCTGCTCGAGCTGTCGAATTTGCATAGAGACGGCAGGCTGCGTGAGATGCAGCTCTTCCGCCGCCCTGGTGTAACTAAGATTCCGGGCGACCGACGAGAAACACTGCAATTGACGGAGCGTTAAGTGCATAAGCACCCCTTATGGCCCGTGTGTCCACAATCGGAAAGCCTTATGATAGGCGACTCACCCTCGCTCGCTCAAGCCGTACCGGGGCAAAGCAATCAAGGGCGACCCGGCGAAACACTCACTATAAGATAGACCGCACATGGCGAAAATGTCCCCCAGCACGCTCCGTATCGGCTATCGATACCGTCCCAAGCGGCTCGCACCCGACTACGATGCGATCGTCATCGGTTCGGGTATGGGCGGCCTCACGACGGCCGCTTTGCTCAGTGACCTGGGCTGGAAAGTCTGTGTGTTGGAGCAGCACTATACGGCGGGCGGGTTTACGCACTCCTACGAACGCAACGGTTACGAATGGGACGTCGGCGTGCATTACATCGGCGAGGTCGGCGCCCCGACCCGCACGCGCAGGATGTTCGACTACCTGTCCGGTGGCAGGCTCGAATGGGCACCCATGGATGCCGAGTACGACCGCTTCTATGTTGGCGACAAGGTGTTCAATGCGATAGCCGGCAAGGCGGAATTTCGGGACAACCTCGTGCGGCAATTTCCGAATGAAACGCGCGCTATCGATGCTTACCTAAAGCTCCTGGACCGCTCCGGCGACGCCCTGTCGGCACTAGGCATGGCGCGCTCCATGCCCGGCCTGGTGAGGTGGCTGGCAAAGCCGTGGATAGCGTGGCGGCAGCGCGGTGCCTTCCGTCGCAACACCTGGGATGTCCTGAGTGAACTGACGGACGACCCCGATCTCATTGCAACGCTTTGCGGCCAATGGGGGGATATGGGGTTGCCACCGAAACGCTCGCCCTTCATGGCGCATGCGATGATCGCACGTCACTACCTGTACGGCGGTTTTTACCCCATTGGCGGAGCCTGGCAAATCGCCAACAGCATCATTCCCAAGGTCCAGGCCGCCGGCGGCGAAGTCTTTACCTATGCCAGGGTCGAGAACATCCTCGTTGAAGATGGCAAGGTCACGGGCGTCGAGATGCAGGACGGACACCGCATTGATTGCGGCTGTGTCATTTCGTCGGCCGGCGTCGACAATACGTTCAACCACCTCTTGCCCGCAGCAACTGTCGAGCGCAGCGGGTATCGGCAACGGATGCAAAACGTGCATCCGAGTGTTGCACACCTGGGCGTCTATATCGGTTTACAGGGCACGGCGGAGGAACTCGGCCTGCCGCGCACCAATTTCTGGATCTATCCAAGCAATGACTACGACGCGGACACGGATGCGTTTCTCAACAATTCGAGCGACGCTTTTCCGGTTGTCTACATTTCGTTCCCGTCGGCCAAGGACCCCGACTATGAGAACAGGCACCCTGGCACGTCAACCATCGAGATCGTCGCCCCTGCGCCGTATGCGTGGTTCGAGAAATGGCGCGACGCAACCTGGGGCAAACGCGGCGACGACTATGAAGCGTTCAAGCAAGAGCTGGGTGACCGGCTCATGGAATACGTCTACGAAAGACTACCGCAAATCTGCGGCAAGGTAGATTACTTCGAAGTGTCCACGCCACTGTCAACAAACTGGTTCGGCGGATACCAGCGTGGCGAATTGTATGGACTGGAACATACAGGCCAGCGCCTGTCACAGAAATGGCTGCGGCCGAAGACAGGAATCCCGGGGCTCTGGCTGACGGGGCAGGATGTACTGACCTGCGGTGTCACGGGCGCAATGATGGCGGGCATGATCACCACCATGAGCCTGGTTGGCACCCGCAAGATGACCCCGCTCCTGAAGCGTATCTACTCGTAGATCTCGCCGACCGGGGGTGAATCAGGGGCCCTGCCTGGCGTGTGCGACCAGTACGTCGCAATGCAGATGGTCGAGCGCGCGTGCCGCGGTGCTGCCGACAATGCGTTGTTTGAGCTTCGACCTGGCCAGCGCGCCCATGACAACGAGGCTGGCGCCCTGCTCGAAGGCAAAGGCCGGCAGAATTTCGTAGGCCCTTCCGGGCAGCAGGTGGAGTGCCTCGCCGGGCACGTCGCAGGTCTCGGCCAGTATCTTCAGCGCTCTCTCATGCTCCGCAAGAATCTTCGCTTCAATTTCTTCGACCGGCAGTTTCATCGGCTTGAATGCCCAGGTGGCCCGCAGCCCGATTTCATCGAGGCGCTGATACGTATGCAGGACCCTGAGCGTCCCGTTGCACTGCCCGGCTATCGCCCGGGCCGTTTCGATGATCCTGCGATCCAGGTGCGCCGGCTTGTCGTGCGCGTGCAATGGATCGACGGCCGCGATAATCACGGGCGCCTCTTGCCACGCCGCGGGTTTTGCGAACCACAGCGGATAGTCGAGGTCGCGGATCAGGTCCCAGTCGGCGTCGTCGAGCGATGCGCGTTGGGTCGGCGTGTGATAGTGGGCTCCCTTCAGCACATACATTGGCTGGCGGGCGTCGGCTTCCCTGCGCACGACCTCCGCGACCTTGCGCTCCGTCGATTCGCTGACCTCTACGTTGACACCCGCTTTCTCCACCGTCGCGACCAACTCGGTCAGGACTTCATCCTGGTAGACGCGGATGCTGTTGGCGATGTGCTGCGACTCCAGCAGATAGACGTAGCTGTCACCGAGAAAATCGGTAATCGGATCGCAGACCAACAGGTGCAGGTTGCAGCCGTTGGCGCTTGCCAGCCAGGCCGCGCGTTCGACAACGACTTCGGGAGAACGATCAAATTCGACGACACAGAGAATGTTGCGGCTCACGGGGCACCTCCTCGCAACTGTGCATGTTTAGACTACCGCCACCACACGCTCCCTGCACTTCGTATTAGTACGAATTGATTCAGGCTGTCCCGAACTTGGTTTCGACATCGACACCAATGCTTTTCAGAAAGCCGGTCGGCAGAATGCCGCCGGCGCAGATGATGACCCCGTCATTGGGTAGTCGATAGGACTTGTCCTGGTAGTCGATGATCACTTCATTTTCGCGAATCTCGCGCACATTCGAACTCATGAGCACCCGCATGCGTCCTGCAGCTGCAAGCGCCTCGACCTTGCTCCGGTTGGCCGCCTTGGCACGGTTGAACGCCGCGGATCGATACGACAGCGTGACAGTCGTACCCGCTGCCTCGGCGATAGAGTGTGCGGCTTCCAGCGCACTGTCCCCGCCGCCAACGACAAGTACGTGCTTGCCTTCGTATTCGGATGGATCGATTAACCGGTACGCGACTTTTTCCAGTTCCTCGCCGGGCACACCGAGCTGTCGTGGCGTGCCACGCCGCCCGATCGTCAGCATGACTGCGCGGCAACGATACGTCGAACGCGTTGTCGTAACGTCGAAGCTTTTGCCTTCCGCCGCCGCATCAACTCCCGTCACTCGCTCGTTGTAATTTACCTTGAGTCGGGTCTGTGCCTCGACGCCCTGCCAGAACTCGAGCAGCTTCTCCTTGCTGGTTTCCGTGAAGTGCATTTTCCCGACAACCGGCAAGATCGCGGGCTGCGTCATGACGAGTTTGCCACGTGGGAAGTGGGCGACGGTCCCGCCAAGCGAGTCCTGCTCGATCGTCACAAACCTGAGGCCCGCTTCCATCGCCGCGAGGGACGCGGCGAATCCTGCCGGGCCAGCACCGACGATGACAACGTCGTAGCGATCGCCCTGCCCTATGCCGTCGAGCTTCTGCACGGACTCCATCGCCTGCCGGCCCTGCTCGATGGCATTGCGTATAAGCCCCATACCGCCGAGTTCGCCCGCGATAAAAAGTCCGGGGACATTGGTTTCGAAATTCGGCTGGACCGTCGGGATATCAACACCGCGTCGTTCCGTCCCGAACACCAGGTCGATGGCATCGACCGGACACGCACGCTTGCAGGCACCGTGACCAATGCAGTTGGCCGGCGCGATCAACCGGGCCTTGCCTCGAATCATTCCCAGCACAGGATGGCTGTGATGTTCCGGGCAGGCATTGACGCAGGACCGGCACCCGATGCACTTCATCGGGTCGATGACGGGATGCAACGACGGCGGCTCGGTCATGCTCGCCTCGATCGCTTCTTCGGCAGCACGAATACTCGCCTCTTCTTTCCGACGTCGCGCAAGCATGTACCAGGCAAAGATCGCCAGTGCCGGCACAAAATAGATCAGCAGCCAGAGCTTATTCATCGATCACCGGACCTGGAGTTGCCCGTCCCGTAGCGACTCGGTGTCGCAAATTGGATACAGGTATATCGAATATTTTCAATAGTTTGGGAACCTTTCTGCCGCTCTCGCCGTGTATAGAAAAAGGAGGATTGCGCAGACATGAAGAAAAAGCCAATGAAAAACACGATTGTTGTCGCACTTAGCGTCGTGGCACTCGCCGGGGCAGCGCTATTTGTCGTCAATAGCCGACAGAATAGCGGCGTAACTTTGACGCAAACCACACAGGTTTCGCAGGACAAGGCTGCATCTGTGGGCATGCTAGTGGGTGGCCTGGAAGCCCGACTCGAGGCAAGCCCGGACGATGCGAAAGGCTGGATTCTCCTGGCCCGATCCTACGAGCATCTCGGCGAACATGACAAAGCCTGGAACGCCTACACGCGCGCGCGTGACCTCGGCATGACCGATACCTCTCTAGAGCTCAAACTCGCCACGCACGTGGTGGGCACCATCAAACAATAACCTGGCAAAGGACTGCTGCAGTGAACGAAACGGTACTCGAAAGACCGGCGACGAGCAGGCCGGCCGACACCCGGCCATTAAACCGGCGGACGGATACGCCGATACGGGGCTATATTCTGCTGGCGCTGGCAATCGCGGCAGGCTACCTGCTTCGGGATGTCTCCTTCATTACACCGGAGTCCGGGCTCGGCTACTGGCTCGGCATTATCGGTGGCTCAATGATGCTGGCGCTGTTGCTGTACCCCCTTCGCAAGCGCCTCCGCTTTCTCCATTTCATGGGCCCCACTCGGCACTGGTTTCGCATGCACATGGCATTCGGGCTGGTTGGACCACTGCTGATCCTCTACCACTGCAATTTCCAGCTGGGCTCGTTCAACAGCAAGGTCGCCCTGTATTGCATGTTACTGGTGGCCGGGAGCGGCATTGTTGGGCGGCATTTCTATGCGCGCATACATCGCGGACTCTATGGCCGCAAGACATCGCTACGGGATCTCCAGCAAGAACTCACTGCATCGAATGAAAAAAGCCATGGTCTCGCCACACTCATGCCCGAGCTGGTCGCCCGGCTGGACAACATGGCCGAGGAATTGCAGGGCTGCCAGGTCACGCAGACGCTCGGCATTCGCCGGAGCCTGCGCTGGACCTTTACGCACCATGTGACACACCTGTCGTTATGGCTTACGGCGCGACGTGAACTGAAACATGCGGCGCTGAACTCATTGGTAATCCAGGGCGATTACTCCCGGCTAATGCGCTCGGCGTCGAAGTTCATTCGGGACTACATGGCACTCGTTGGCCGGGTCGCGCAATTCTCATTCTACGAGCGCCTGTTTGCGCTGTGGCACGTTCTTCACCTTCCCATTTTCCTGTTAATGGTCCTGTCGGCACTCTTCCACGTGCTTGCAGTTCACATGTACTGACCAGCCTGATCTGAATGAATGCAAGAACGCTCATTGTCGGACTTCTACTGATGGCCGGTTTAATGACATTCGAGCACGCCGAGGCCCAGCTCGAGACGCTGGTCATGCCGGGCGAAGTGATCAGCGGCCATGCTGACATCGAGAAGGAATGTGCCTCTTGCCACGTCAAGTTCGAGCGCGACAAGCAGACCGAGCTTTGCGGTGACTGTCACGATGAAATCGCGGCCGATATTGCGGCGAAAGAAGGGTTTCACGGCAGGGACAGGAATGCGAAGCGCAGGGATTGCTCCTATTGCCACACTGACCATGAAGGGCGCGATGCCAACATCGTGCCGCTGGACGAAACAAAGTTTCGACACAAGAACACCGACTTTCCACTGGTCGGCCAACATGACGGCCTGGAATGCACGAATTGCCATGAGGCCGGTGACAAGCACCGCAACGCACCGTCCGAATGTATCACCTGTCACAGTGAGGACAGTCCTCATCCACAGTCTGTCGGCACCGAGTGCACCGGCTGCCACTCGCCGACGGGTTGGCCCGACGTAACTTTCGATCACGCGTCGACAAATTTCGCACTGATCGGCAGCCATGAGACCGCGGGCTGCCTGAACTGCCACGCCGACCATACCTTCGTCGACACGCCGAGCACCTGCTATGCATGTCATGCCGAAGACGACGCCCACGACGGCCGCAGCGGCCGGGAATGCGGTAACTGTCACCAGCCGACCCAGTGGCAGGACACCTCATTCAATCACGCACGCGATACCTCATTCGAGCTGACCGGCAAGCATGCCCTGCTCGTCTGCGGCGACTGCCACAGCGATGATCCGTTCAACGATGAAATGGATACAAACTGCTTCGCGTGTCATAGCGAAGACGACAATCACGACGGCCACATGGGACAGCGTTGCGATACCTGCCATGTACCCGAAGGCTTCGCCGACGTCGTTTTCGACCACAACACCGATACGAACCACGTATTGCACGGCGCACATGTGTCTCTCGAGTGCGAAGCCTGCCATGTCGATCCCGTCTTCGATGAGCAACCACTGGCCAGTTGCGGCGAATGCCACAAGGACGACGACCCGCACAGTGGGACACAGGGAACAACGTGCAACGACTGCCACAATGACGAAGCCTGGAGCGAGAACGTCTTTTTCGATCATGACCTGACGCGATTCCCGCTGCTCGGCAAGCACTCGGACGCCGACTGCGCCGCTTGTCACGAGGCGAAGGTTTTTCGAGACGCCCCCGAAGACTGCCACTCGTGCCACGGCAAAGACGAGCCGCACGACGGCCGCTTCGGCGAGGACTGCGCGATGTGCCATACACCCGTTGACTGGGCGAAGTGGCGCTTCAACCACGAGACACAGACCCAATTCAGCCTGGACGGTGCGCACAGTACCGTCGGCTGCGAAACCTGCCACCGGCAAGCGCTGGACGTCCAATCGACGCTGGGCGGCCGTTGCCGCGATTGCCATGCCGGTGACGACATCCACAACGGTGAATTTGGAACTGACTGCGGCCGCTGCCACTCGAGCGAGTCTTTTGAGGAGGTTCAACAGATACGATGAATATCCGAGCCAGCATCTTACTTATCGCCCTGTTGTTGTGTACCGCGGCAGCCGCCCAGGAGTCGTTCGACCACTACACCACCGGCTTTGACCTCGATGGCGCACACGAGAACGTGAGCTGCGACCGCTGCCATGCCGGCGGAATATTCGAAGGTACGATACCAACCTGTGTGGGATGCCACTCGCAAATCGGGACCGTCCTGTCTTCGATGAAACCGGCGGGGCATGTGGCCTCGTCGGAGACCTGTGACAGCTGCCACACAACGTCGGCCTGGAGTCCGGTTTATTACATGGACCATACGGCTGTGTCAGGCAGTTGCGGCACTTGCCACAACAGCACGATCGCAACCGGCAAACCACCCGGCCACATTGTGTCGGGCAATCAATGCGACGATTGCCACAACAGCACGCTTTGGATTCCGGCCGTCTTCGATCACGCCAATGTCAGCGGGAACTGCTTCAGCTGCCACAACAATATCGATGTTGAAGGAAAAGACGCGGGTCATATCAACACGACAAACATCTGCGAGGACTGCCACCGCACCTCGTCGTGGGAACCAGCCTGGAACGTCGATCACACCCAGGTCATTGGCACCTGCGTGTCCTGCCACAACGGCGCCACGGCCACGGGCAAGCATCCTTCGCATATTTCAAGCGGCGACACCTGCGACGACTGCCACACGACGAACGCCTGGATTCCCGCGAATTTCGACCATGCAAACATCACGGACAACTGCGTTAGCTGCCACAACGGCACGGACGCAGTCGGCAAGCATCCGACGCATATCAACACCACGGATGTCTGTGAGGACTGCCACAACAACGTGACCTTTGTGCCGGCTGACATGGTCGACCACACGCAGGTCATCGGCACCTGTATTTCCTGCCATGACGGTGTAACGGCAGAGGGGAAACACCCGACGCATATCACCAGCGGCGACAATTGCGACGACTGTCATACGACCGTGGCGTGGTTACCGGCGAACTTCGACCATGTGAACATCTCGAACAACTGCATTAGCTGCCACAACGGCACCGACGCGACCGGCAAGCATCCGACGCACATCCTGACAACAGACGTCTGTGAAGACTGCCACTCGACGACGACCTGGGTACCCGTTACCACGGTCGATCACACGCAGGTGCTGGGATCATGCTCGACCTGCCACGATGGCAACACTGCGACCGGGAAAGATAACGGACACTTCATAACGAGCCGCGAGTGCGACGAGTGCCATACAACGAACGCATGGATTCCGGACATTTACCAGCACGTCGGCCTGGGGTATGAGCCGCTTAATCACGCGGGCAACTTTGCCTGCACGGAATGCCATACCAACAATTCGGAAGTCATTATCTGGCCGACACCGGCCTACCAGCCGGATTGCGCCGGTTGCCATGCCAATGACTACGACAACGGCGAGGACGACCATAACGGCGTCAGCAATGATCGTAACTGTGCCACGAGCGGTTGCCACAGCATTTCGGCCAGGGAATGGTAAGGATGACACACCGCTTCAAGTCCTTTTTCCTGCTGGCTGTGCTGCTGCAGGTGTTCGCCGGGTCGGCAGCATTGGCGGCCTCCGACTTCATCACGTCAACCAACATCACGCGCGGCGATGTCTATACCGAGATACGAATCCGGCTCGGCTGTAACGTGAACTATCTCGGTCACTTGCCGGCAGCCAAAGGCGACAGCCTGACCATCAATCTCGAGCCAACGACGATCTGCCATGGCGTTTCGCCAACGCTGGCGGACGGCCGCGCAATGCACAGGCCGATTGCCGCGGACGAGGCAGGTCTCCTTCATGTCGAGTACGACGGCGAGCGGCCTGGCGAGAAGCAGTTGCGCCTCAGTTTTTTGGGTGAAGTACATTTTCTCGTCTCGCCCGCCGAGATGAGCGAAACGGTCGTGGTGCGAGTGTTGCATACGCCCGAACCGCGCGCAGAAATGTCCGACACAGACCGGCGCATGAGCCGACAGGTGCGGCGCGACGCACCGGAAACGACGCGTTTCGTCATCAATCTCGAGTCGTCGCTCCGTTATCCTGCGACCGCAGACATCCCCGTGATGACCTTGGGCCCGGGACAAAAGTTCTTCATCGCCGAGGCCGAGATCGACGGCAAGACCTGGTACCGCATGCGGGTCGGCTACTTCGAATCCGCCGAAGCCGCTGCTGCGGTCCTGCGCGACGTTCGGGGGCAGTATCCCAATGCCTGGGTCGACCGAGCGTCTGACAGCGCCACAGTGGCAGACGCCTCTGAACGGGTGACCAAGCCCACAACGGCGCTGGCAGAACCGGTTGCGGCCGGCAAGTCAGAGCAGCTCATGGCGGATGCGAAGCGGGCGATGACCGCGGGCGAAGTTTCGAGGGCCATCCAGATCTACACCAAGATTCTGCAGCAGCCACCGAATGCATCGCAGCAAGCTGCCCAGGAGTACCTGGCGCTGGCCCGAGAGCGCAATGGACAGGTTGCCCATGCCAAGGCCGAGTATGAGCGCTATCTTGAGCTGTACCCGGAGGGTCCGGGAACGGACCGTGTCCAGCAACGGCTGGCCGCGCTGCTCGCCGCCTCGACGACAGCACCGGGCAGCCCCCGTTCTGCAGGCGCGGCGGCATCCCGGGAACCAGGTCTGTGGAAAATTCGCTCGTTCCTGGCACAGCACTATCGCAGAGACGTCAACCAGCTCAACGACCTGGACGAGGTGACCAGCCAGTCGTCCCTGTATACCGATGTGTCCATCGATGCACGGCGGCGCGGCGAGCGCTTCGATTTTTCGACGCGCATGACAGGCGGTCACCGCTACGACCTGCTGGACGCCGAATCGCGCAGCTCGGGCAATGATTTCCGCCTTTCCTATCTCTACGCCGACGTACTCGATACGCACACCCGACTGCGAGGTCGGCTCGGGCGGCAGACTCGCAATACCGGTGGCGTGCTGGGTCGATTCGATGGTCTCAACGTCACCTACTCGCTCAACGAGCGCGTCCGCTTCGATGCCGTTGCGGGCGCGCCGGTATTCTCGACGGCCGGCTCGGACGAACAGTCACGACAGTTCTACGGTGTAAGCTCGAACTTCACGCCATTCAGCAAGAACCTCGAGTTCGGCCTGTTCTACCTGCAGCAGGAGATCGACAGCCTGACCGACCGCCAGGCGATCGGCACGGAATTACGATACTTCGGGGAGTCGCAGTCCGTCTGGGGCTCCATTGACTACGACACGGCGTTCAGTGAACTGAGCAGCGCATTCCTGCACGGCAGCTGGCGCTTGCCCGGTCGCCTGACGCTGAGCGGGTCGATCGACCGTCGCCGCAGCCCCTTCCTGAGCCTTGGCAATGCCCTGCTCGGCCAGAGCAGCCAGGACTTCGGACTCCTGGCCGATACGCTGACCGAGGCGCAAATTCGGCAACAAGCGCTCGACAGGTCGGCGATGACGTCGACGGCGACAATTGGTCTGTCGCGGCCGCTGTCGCCACGCCTGCAGCTCAACGTCAACATGAACCGGTCAGTCATCGACGCGCTGCCGGCCAGCGGGGATGCACCGGCCACGGAGGAAGCCGAGTACGGCTACTATTCGGCCGACCTGGTCGCGAGCAGCCTCTTCCGCGAGGGCGATGTCGGTATTCTCAGTGCGCGTTACTCGACTTCGGACTCAGCGGACGTCTATACGCTCAACCTTGATACGCGGTTTCCGATCGGTCGATCGTGGCGCATCAACCCGCGCTTACGCGTCGATTACCGGGAGATTACTTCGGACCAGAGCACGCAGTGGATTTACACCCCAGGCCTGCGGCTGCAATACCGGCTCGGGCGACGCGGCCGTATCGAACTAGATACGGGCAAGCGCTTCTCCAGTCGCGAACTTGAAGACACCGATCTGGACCAGGAGTCGTACTTCATTAATATCGGTTACCAGCTGTACTACTGAGGTCGATCGCATGCCGACAAT
>SHLT01000200.1 GCA_004282875.1 Chromatiales bacterium
CTGGCCCTGTCGTGCATCCACCAGGAATACCCCAACAAGATTAGCCACGTCATGACCTCGGACGCCGACGCGGGCACACCGCGCGAGCTGACGCCGGCGTTCTACGGGTGCTTTGACTGGCACTCGTCGGTGCACGGTCACTGGCTGCTGGTCCGGCTTCTGCGCATGGATCCGGATACGCCGTTTCGCGACAGCATCGTGGCCGCACTGGGGCAGTCTTTCACCGCAGAAAAAATTGCAGCGGAAGTTGCCTACTATCTTGGCCCCGATCGCAAGTCGTTCGAGCGGCCTTACGGCATTGCGTGGTTCCTGCAGCTCGTTGCCGAAATGCATGAGAGTGATGATGAGGTTCTGCAGGGCTGGCGGGAGACCCTGAGGCCCCTCGAAACCGAAATCGTTGCGCGCACCCGGGCGTGGTTGCCCAATCTCGTGTACCCAATCCGCCTGGGTACCCACAACCAGTCCGCATTTGCCTTCGGCTTGATGCTCGACTACGCGCGGATTGTTGGTGATGTGGAATTCGAAGCGGCCCTGGTGGAAAAGACACTGGCGTTCCACCTTGGCGACACAAATTGTCCGCTGGCTTACGAGCCTTCCGGGGAGGATTTCCTCTCGCCATGCCTTATGGAAGCGGACCTGATGCGGCGCGTGTTGGCCGAGGGCGAATTTGCGGTATGGCTGGCGCTGTTCATGCCATCGATTCCGCTGGACGGGTCCGGTGACTGGCTGGCGCCCGGCGTCGTCAAGGACGCTGCGGACGGCAAACTCGTGCATCTCGATGGCGTTAATCTCTCGCGGGCCTGGGCACTGCAGGGCATAGCGGCGGGCTTACCGGAAAATGATTCGCGGCGCGCAGCGCTCGCGGCGGCGGCAGCGAGGCACCAGGAAACCGGCATTGCCGCCGTGTCAGACGAACACTACTCGGGAAGTCACTGGCTGGGGAGTTTTGCGACCTACCTGGTTACGCGGCGCGGAATCGACTGAGGCCGAGTCAATAAACTAGGGGGCTTCCATCGGCCCGTCGGCTGGCGGCTCTTCTGCGCTTGCGTCCTCCTCCTGCTCGGTCAACCAGATCAGGATGTTGTAGTAGGCCCGGATGTTGTTCACATATAGCACGGGCTCCCAGCCGCGCGCGTAGCCATAGGGAACCTGCGAGTACCACTTGCGCTGCGCCAGCAGCGGCAGGGCCGCACTCATATCAACCCAGGTGTCCGGATCGCCGCCTTGCCACTCGACGATCATGCGGGCGTCCTTGACGTGATTGAAGCCGACGTTATACGCCGCAAGGGCCATCCAGGTGCGATCGGGTTCTCCGACCGTATCGGCAACGCGTTCCGTCTGCCGCGCATAGTACTGGGCGCCACCGGCGATGCTGTTCGCGGGATCTTCGCGGTCGTCGATGCCAAGGTAGTCGGCGGTATCCTGCGTCAGCATCATGATGCCGCGAACGCCGGTCGGCGATACGGCGCCGGCGCGCCAGTGTGACTCCTGGTAACCGATGGCTGCCAGCAGGCGCCAGTCGACGCCCCATTCCTCGCCGGCCTGCTCGAACATGGCGCGGTAGCGAGGCAGGCGGCTTTCGTAGTGACGAATGAAGTTGCGGGTACCGACGTAGTCGTACTTCTTGGTGTGGCCGTAGTAGCGCTCGTGAACGCGATTCAGCATGCCCGCACGATCTGCAGAGATCAGGAAATCGTCGGCCCGGGCGAGGAGCGAATCGGCGTTACGGCGGGGAAACGCCCAGGCAATCTGGTCGTCGACGTACAGGTCGAGGGCAACGCGAAGGTCAGGGTAGAAATGCCGCTGGATATTGAAGTCGGGGCTGTCTGCCACCGTCAGCTCGACTTCACCCATTGCCACCTTCGTCAGCAGATCGGCGAATTCGACGTCCGCGTTTTCCGTCCAGGTCAGCTCGGGGTAGTCGAGCTTGAGCTCCTCCAGGATGTCGACGTGGCTGCTCGAGGCCACGATCTCGATCGAGCGGTCGAGAATGTCCTCAATGGAGCGGGGTCTTCCCGTGCCGAGCTTGTAGATCAAATGCACGTCGACAGATTCGTAAGGATGGCCGAAGTGGAGGTACTCGCGCCGGGAGTCGGTAACGGTCAGACCGGCGGCAGCCATGTGGGCCTGGCCGGACAGGATCAGGGGAATAATTTCCGAGACGCTGTCGACGGATTCCATGAGCAACGCAACGCCGAGATCCTCGGCAAATGCGCGCACGAGGTCGTATTCAGGCCCCGTCGGGCCGTCCGGACTGACCGAATAGGAAGTCGGGCTGCTGCGTGTGACAACGCGAAGCTCACCTGTTTCCAGGATCTGGTCGAGCAGCGGCGGGGGAGTTGAGCAGGTCCCGATGAGGCTCGCCAGTATGATGATGAGCAATACTCGCAAGTGCGGCTTCCCATATCTCTGGACACCACATTATCGCACCCGGGGACGCGGAATGGACCCTTGACATTGCCCGGATAGCTCACCAATATTCCCGCCCCGACTGCAGGACCCCTGTAGAATAGGGGACAGACCACAGGAGAGGTGCCGGAGTGGTCGAACGGGCCTGAT
>SHLT01000201.1 GCA_004282875.1 Chromatiales bacterium
GTCCCCGGCTTGTGCCTGGGCCAGGTAGGGTACAAGCACCAGAACAAGTGCTAATAATCTCAAGAGGCGCATCGGATCACACAAATATCGGAACCTGCCGATCAATATCATGCCCCGGAGCATGAGGGCAAATAACCCGAACTGACCCGCAACGACGTTTCCGCGGCATCCTTGAACCTGCGTCGGCCGTTCTTATGCGACAATTGGCTCCTGTCAAGCAGGAGGTCAAAGGAATGCCGAAGTCCATAGCGGTTTTCGTTTTCGTAATTCTGGCCAGCACGCCGGCGTGGTCAGATGTCTTTATCGGACTGGATCTCGGCGCGGGGGATCTCGATATCGACAACATCAGTGTCGCGCCGGACTTCGAGCTAACTTCGTTGTCGGACTCGGCCGCTGCCTTTCACGCGACCATCGGTTACGAGTTCGATAACGGTTTCCACATAGTGGCCGGCTTTGACGAGATAGATTCCATCGAGTTTTTAGGCCTTGGTGAATCGATCGAATTAGAAGCTCTCAAACTCGGTGCCGGTTACTCGGCACCCATTTCGAAACGCTTGCGCGCCGGGGGCACTATCGGACTGGCGTCGTGGGACCTGGAGGCACGCGAGTCAATCTTGTTTAATCCAGGGCCAGAAGCAACCGGCGGCCTCGACGACACCGATATCTACTTCGACTTCGGCATCGAATGGGTCATCAACGACACTTTTCGCATGCCGCTCACGTTCAATTACAACGACTATGACTTTGGCGACGC
Source organism: Chromatiales bacterium (assembly GCA_004282875.1). Classification (GTDB taxonomy): domain Bacteria; phylum Pseudomonadota; class Gammaproteobacteria; order Steroidobacterales; family Woeseiaceae; genus UBA1847. Next base: position 755 of record SHLT01000201.1, read on the forward strand.
AACGATCTGGAGCATCGGTGTCCGAGTGCATTTCCAGTAGCCGCATGCGAGAAAACCCTGACGGCGGTTTACGTATATCCCAGAATTGACAAAATACCGACGCACGCCATTATTGTTCGGACAAAGATGAACCTGGCCAAGGTCAGGAATGCAAAGCCACAGGTCTCTGCATCGAAAATAATACGGCCAGAAGGCCGATCCAAGGGGTACAACATGCCTAGTCTCATTCGCATCCTCGCTGCGCTATTTCTAGTAGCACTTACCGGCACTACCGCCGCCACGCCCGTCGAAGTACCGGGCCTGGATTCCACCGTCAAAGTCATCCGGGATGTCGATGGCATTCCACACATCATCGGCAAGAGCGAGCACGACGTCGTCTTCGTGCAGGGCTATCTGCACGCCCACGATCGCTTCTTCCAGATGGATGCCTCGCGGCGGCAGGGAAGCGGCACACTGGCCGAACTGCTGGGCGCACCCGCGTTGGGCAGTGATGTCCAGTTGCGCACATTCGGGCTGCGGCGAGCCGCAATAATGTCGTTGTCGGCGCTGTCTCCCGAGACACAGGCCGGGCTGCAGGCCTACGCGGATGGCGTGAATTACTATTTGAATACCCAGCCGCTGCCACCCGAGTACACGGTGCTGGAGATCACGCAAGCAGAACCGTGGACCCCGCTGGACAGCGTCGTGGTTGGCAAGTTGATTGCTTTCGGCCTGTCATTCGATCTCGACATCGGCAACACGCAGGCCCTGCTCAGCTATCAGTTTGCCGGTGACGCACTCGGTTTTAACGGCACCGCGCTGTTCTTCGAGGACCTGTACCGCACGCAGCCGTTCGACCCGGCGGCAACAATTCCTGATTCGTTGGCCGCAGCCGTACCCGCCACGGCGAAGCATGGCAAACATAAAGAAAAAGGACCGGCGACGGCATCGATCGAGAGCAGATCGGCTGTCAGCAACGTTCCGGCCAGACGCGTTGATCCGGCGACTATGGGTCTTGTCGAGGATTACATCGAACGGGTTCAGGGTATTCCGATGCTGGAAAACGCGCTCAAGTCGCGCGACAAACCCCAGGGCAGCAACGAGTGGGCCGTCGCCGCGAGCCGCAGTGCGAGCGGCAAGGCGATGCTCGCGAACGACCCGCATCTCGCATTGAACACACCGGCGACCTGGTATCAAAATCATCTGCGTGCCAGGCCGGCCGGCATTGACGTGGTGGGCAGCAGCTTTCCCGGTGTGCCGTATGTCGTGCTGGGGCAGAACCGCCGCATCACCTGGGGCGCAACCGTCAACCCGATGGACGTAACCGATACGTTCCAGGAACAGGTGGTCCCCGATGCAAGCTCACCCAGTGGTCTCAGCACCCTCTACCAGGGTAGCCCGGAACCCGTGATCCCGATACCGGAGGCGTTCAGCTATAACGTCGTTGGTGATGGCGTGGCGGATAATTCTGTGGTGGCACCGGCGGGTGGCCTCGTGGATGGCGTATTCATACCGCCTGCCACGCTGATAGTGCCGCGACGCAACAACGGGCCGATCATCAGCATCGATATGGTGACAGGCGCTGCGCTGAGCGTTCAGTACACGGGTTTCAGCGCCACGCGTGAATTTGACGCGTTCCGTAGCTTTAATTTCGCGAAGAACCTCGACGACTTCAGAGCGGGCATACAGTTCTTTGACTTCGGCTCGCAGAATTTCTCGTACATGGACACGAGCGGCAACATCGCCTATTTCACAAGTGCCGAGATGCCGATCCGCGAAGACCTGCAGGCTGGCTTCATTAACGGTGTGCCGCCGTACCTGAT
>SHLT01000202.1 GCA_004282875.1 Chromatiales bacterium
CCATCCGGCTCGATCGGCGCGTAACCCACAATTTCCTTCATGCCGAAGAACGTCGTGACGCCGTAGGCCGTATCGTCAAAATCGAGCAGGTCTTCGTCAGGAATCGACACGGCTTTTTCTATGCGGAGAAAGCGCGCCGGACGGGCAGCCGCGAGCGTCTGCGCGGGGTCGGCAAGCACGTACGGGTCAATCCCCGGAAGGAATGCACCGTTGAAATCGTAGACGTTGCGAATATTAAGGACGGCCTCGCCGGAGTCGGGCAACGACGAATCCTGGGTATAGTAGTGAAGCCCGTCGGGAATAACCGCGGGGAATGGCCGTGGATCGGCCGAGACCACCTCGGTAAACATGAAGCCTTCCTCGCCCGCGACGATCGGCAGCTGCGTCTGATCACGCGGATCGTATATCCAGACCCCGTACAGCGGCGGTGCGACCGTGAATTCGCCAACGGCCGGCGGCGTATTGGGATCGAAGGCAACAAAGTTCGCCAGGTTTTCGTCGGTGCAAGGCACGATCCGAACATCATTCGTGTTTGGATCGCCATCGTCTTCGAGCGTTTCCAGCAGCCGGCACTGGCTCCAGCTCACCATCATGCGCCCGGTTCCGTCCTGAATCGGGAAAGCCGAATAGTAGCGACCGCCGGGCGACGGCTGGCCGGGCTCCGTGACGACATCGTTGATGGTCGCGTCTTCCTGCGCAGGCCCGGTCAATACGCCAATGTTGTCCTTGGTCGGCTGCGTATTCTCGACGTACTGGCGTGTATCGATGGTAACGAGCTCGCCGCCACCCTCCGTATCGGTGAAGGGCCGCAACAGCACCAGGATGCGGCCGTCCTCGGTTTCACGCGGCTGCATGAACTGGACCTCGGCATTGTTGGTACCGGTGTCGTGGCTCCACTGGCCGTACAGCAGTTCGATTTCGGAGCCGTCCGGATTCATGCGATACAAATTAACGGCATTGTTGTTCGTATGGTGATCCCAGCGGCTGAATACAATCTTGCCATCGGCCATAATAGACGGGTCCAGGTCGTGACTCTGGTTGAACGTGACCTGCTTCAGTCCCGAGCCGTCGTCGTTCATGACGTGAATATTGAACGCAAACTCGTTCTCGTCCTCGTCCATGGCAGGAAACGCGCCCTTGTTCTCGTCAAGCAGCAGCGCCTGTGACTGGGTTTGCCGGGTCGATGAGAAAATGATGCGCCCGTCCGGCAGGTACTTCGGCATGATGTCGTGACCGATCTCGGACGTAAGGTCATCCGGAATGACTCGCACCAGCTCGTCCGTCTCGAAGGTGTACTGCCAGACGTTCCAGGTCGCTACCTGGTCGTCTTCATCAACGTTCGGATCGAATGGCGTTCGCATCGAGAACAGGAGCCGGCTACCGTCGTAGTCAATCTCGACATCGCGAATCGCACCCATGCCCTGCGTAGTCTCGCCGGTAATGTTGACCGGATCAGCGCCGACGGCGGCACGATCGCGAAAATACAGATCGGCGCCAAAGTCGAACGTGATCTGCTCGCGCAGGTCCTGTTGTTCGAACACGCCGTTATTGTTCGTCGGCAGCGGAGCCTTGACGTAGGCTATCGGGAAATCAACGATCACCGGGTCGGGATTCTGGCCCGTTCCTAGTTGCACGCCCTCGCCTTTGCTGCACGCAGCAATAGCAATACACGCCAGCGCCAACGCGACCGTCCTGGTCACTGTGCGGGTAATTCCTTTTTCATGTTGTCGCGATAGCCTGTTCATAGCTCTCACCTCAATTCGCTTGGCAGGGTACGACGCGCGGCATTTGACATACCGTTAACGCAGTCACAAACCCGACTGGAAATTATAAGAGGGTGCGCAATACCAATGTAATGTCTCAAAAGTACGACAGCCCAAAAGGGGTTCCGGCAGTTCCGTCGGCACTCTGAAAGTATGGAAATACGCGACAGTCAAAGGTGTCGCCACAACTCGTCCGCGCCGGAGCCTGTTGTTTAGATGTGACAAAGGCTCGGCGCCCTGTCTCTCTTCGGCGACATCCCCTGTGTCCTTCGCAATCAGTAGCTTATGCCTGCCGGTCATAAGCATTGTGCGAAAGCGCCGACAATCGTATTACATAAGCCCAGTAGGGTTCGCCGCTCGGCGGCAACGCTATCTCCCTGTTTTTTAACAGGTAATCGGCGCTAGCAGCGCTCCTCACCAAGACTGGCACAGCACTTGCTTTATAGATTGCGGATCGACCGAAAACAGCAGCAGCGACGCTGCGCGATCCATCGGACTGTGAATGCTTTCACGGCGGGGGGCGAAAAGCTCAGGCAACATTTTCCGGCCAGGCTTCGCGTTACTAACGAATGACGAGCAATACGATATGAAGAACAGCATGTGGACAGGACACAAGGACGGCCGAATCGGCGGACTCCTGCGTGCCGCGCTCGCTGCAATACTGGTCACAGTGTTGTCGATGCCGGCTGTCGCAGGTCCCAGGGAACAGGCAAAGCGCATTCATGAGCGCATTGCCGGCGTACCGCCGACCGATACCGTGTTGACGCAAATGCAGAACGCGATTTCGAG
>SHLT01000032.1 GCA_004282875.1 Chromatiales bacterium
GGTGATGTAGCTCAGATGGTTAGAGCGACGGACTCATAACCCGTAGGTCGGTGGTTCACAAAACGCGACAGCGTTTTGGACGCCGGAGGCGCCCCGCAGGGGCGAAAATCGCCCTAGGGCGATTTGAGTCAATTCCACCCATTAAGTGGTGAGAGTTGGCGAAACAGAATTTGGTGATGTAGCTCAGATGGTTAGAGCGACGGACTCATAACCCGTAGGTCGGTGGTTCAATTCCACCCATCACCACCAAACAAAAAAGGGGAGCCTATCGGCTCCCCTTTTTTGTTTAAAGATCATCTACCCAGCCACCCGATACGGCCCGAACTCCCGGGTCACATTATCCTGCCGCCCCGTAACAGGATCGGTCGCATCGAAGTCAACTTCCGGAATAATCTCGGATCGAAACACCTCATTGCCGTGTTCGGTGATCAGGAAATACAGGTCGGGCGTCCTTTCGCCGGGCGAGTCGATCGAAAATATTTCTGACACCGAGAACACAAACTCGGCGGTGCCGTCCTCGCTCAGCGAAACCGACCCCAACTTGTCATCGAACAGGCGGTCCTTATCGAGCAATGTCACCTTGTATTCCGATCCGAAGAACGGCTGGCCTTCGGCGTTCTCGAAGCGGGCAATTACCTTGAAGAGATCAGCTGGCATGATCGTGATTAACTCCTGTTATTGACTGCATCCCCGGGTGTCAGGACAAATCGCGCGGTGCGACAAGTATTCCGTCTTCGTCACAGTATATAAAGTGGCCGGGCTCAAAGCGTACGCCACCAAATTCAACGACGGCGTCCACCTCGCCAATGCCGTCCTTGCTGCTTTTCGCTGCATTGACCCCCAGCGCCTTCACGCCGAAGTCCATGCCGCCGATCGCGACGGAGTCGCGGATTGCGCCGAGGATCACGACACCGGTCCAGCCGTTCTTCAGGCCCTTGGCGGCGATGAGGTCGCCCATTAGTGCGGATTCCAGCGAGCCGCCGCCGTCAACGACTACGATAGCTCCGTTGCCGGGTTCATCCAGCAACGCGCGGAACAGCTGGTTGTCCCTGAAGCATTGCACCGTGCGAATCGGTCCGGAAAACTGCCGGATGGCGCCGTAGTCCGTGAACTGCGTTGAGCAGGTCTGCGAGATGTCGCCGTGATCGTCAAAGAGATCGGCGTTCGGGCGAGTAGTCATGACAAAGCGTTGTGCCTCGTGGATGATAGGGCTCGATGCGAACATCAATACTAATAATATTCGTCGCGCTTGTCTGCGCGGCGTGCCTGCCGGACAATCTCTAGATCAGAGTCTGCCCATCGCCTCTTCGAGTGTGGCAACTGTGCGGTCGATATTCTGCAGCTTGTCGAGGCCGAACAGGCCGAGCCGGAACGTCCGGAAGCCCTCCGGTTCATCGCACATGAGCGGCACACCGGCCGCGATCTGCAGGCCGACCGCTGCAAACTTCTTGCCCGTCTGGATGTCGGCATCGTCGGTGTAGGCGACGACCACGCCCGGGGCGCCAAAGCCGTCCGCTGCCACGCTCTGGATGCCCTTGCGGGCCAGCAGATCGCGCACCTTGCGGCCGAGTTCCACCTGGTCTGCGGCGACTTTTGCAAAGCCATAGCTCTCTGTTTCGACCAGCGTGTCGCGGAACCGCGTTAACGCGTCTGTTGGCATTGTCGCGTGATACGCATGGCCGCCATTCTCATAGGCCTGCATGATTTGCAGCCACTTGGCGAGGTCACAGGCAAAGCTCGTGCTCTGCGTCCCGGCCATCCTGTCGAGCGCCGCACTGCTCAGCATCACAAGGCCGCAGCAGGGTGATGCGCTCCAGCCTTTCTGCGGCGCGCTGATGAGCACATCGACACCGCTCGCCCGCATGTCGACCCACACGGTCCCCGAGGCGATGCAGTCGAGGACAAACAGGCCGCCCGCCGCATGCACGGCATCGGCTACGGCACGAAGGTAATCGTCGGGAAGCATGATGCCCGCGGACGTTTCGACATGCGGCGCGAACACGACGTCGGGCTTTTCGGCGGCGATCGTGGCGACGACCTCGTCGATCGGCGGCGGCACAAATGGGGCCTGGGCACCATCGGTTTCGGGGCGTGCTTTCAGAACGGTCGCAGCCGCCGGAATGTCGCCCATGTCGAATATCTGCGACCAGCGATAGCTGAAAAAGCCGTTGCGAATGACAAGGCATTTCTTGCCGGTCGCGAACTGCCTCGCGACGGCCTCCATGCCGAACGTGCCGCTACCGGGTACGACGACGACCGCGTCAGCGGCATAGACCTTCTTCAGGCTTGAGGAAATATCCCGCATCACCGCCTGGAAGGACTGCGACATGTGATTGAGGGAGCGGTCCGTGTAGACAACGGAGTATTCAAGCAACCCGTCAGGGTCGATGTCAGGGTGTAGTGCGGGCATGATTTTTCCTAGATCCCGAGTTTCTTTACGGCCACGGATAGCATGGCGATCGCGAGTAGTATAAACAGCACGGCGATGGCGCGCCGCATAATGTGCGGGGCAATTTTCCCCTGCAACCTTGGCCCAATCTGGCCGCCGATGAGCACCCCGGGGATATCGTAAAGGAGGAGGTTCCAGGGCACCGCGGTCCAGCCGCCTTCCTTGATAAGCTGCACGACAAGTGTGGTCGACGCGAAGGCCACGGTCACGATGACGACGAGCACCGAGGTAGCCGCGGCAACGGCGACCGGCACTCCCTTGCGTGTGAGCTTCGAGATGGTTACCTCGCCGATACCGACAGACACCATGCCAGTGAGAAAGGCGCCAATGCCTGTCAATGCAAAACTCCTGGGACCGAGGCGGGGGACCAGGTAGGTGTAGTCGTGCCCGTTCGAGTCAATGATCGTCCGAGTCACGTGATCGCGCGTGCCGGAATGCGTATGTGCGGGCGGGCGGTTGCGCCACATGACGACGGCGAGAACGGCCACCAGCACAGCGTAACTGGCGAGCAGCACGCTCTCGTGCACGAGGCTGGCGACGAGCGCGCCGGCGACGGCGACAGGCACCGCGACAATCATGATGCGTTTGGCCAGCGCGTAGTCGATCAGCTTGCGCCGGTAGTAGCCAATAAACCCGGAGAAAAACCCGAAGGTCTGCGTGATGAGCGCCGCGCTGATTGCCGCGATCATCGAGTTGAGCACGTACTCCGGGCCCAGCAGGGGGAATAACAGGATGAAGATCGGCGTAAATAATGCAGCACCGCCGATACCGCTGAGCATCGCGCACGTGGCCACGACGATCGACACAGGAAACATGAACCAGTAGAGCGTGAAATCCATTACGGCGGGAGTATACGGCTCCTCGCCTAATGACTCGACATCAACGCATCCTTGCTCAGTTTTAATCGCTCGGTAGCCGAGGCGCCGCGCGCGAGCGCCAATGCGACGAGGATGGCGTCGAGGAGGGCGAGCTGGCCAAGCCTGGAACTCATCGGCGTAAATACGTTGGTGTCTTCCACGACCCGGCAGGGAAACAGGATCGACGCCGCGCCGGCAAGCGCGGACTCGGGATTGGTAATGGCGACGACCGTTGCGCCGCGCTCCCGTGCAATGTCCGCCGCTTGTGCGAATTCCCGCCAGCGGCCAGTGTGGGAGAGGAGCACGAGGACGTCGTCGGGTTCAGCAATCGCGGCAAACTGCAGGATCATCGGTGTGTCCGTCAGCGACGCACAGGGAATGCCGAGGCGAAAGAACTTGTGGCAGGCGTCCCTGGCAACGTGCCCGGATGCGCCCAGTCCTGCGAATGCGATCTGTCGCGCCGCAGCCATCGCGCGCGTGGTCTCATCGACCGGCATGGACGACAGTTGCGCCCGCATTTCGGCGAGGGACTGTATCGACGCGTCCATCACTTTCATGACGGCGTCGGAGGTTGAGTCATCCGGATTCACGTCCCGATGGACGTAACTGCCCGGCGCGCTCAGCGATTCAGCCAGGCGAATGCCCAGCTCCCGGAACCCGCCGAGACCCAGGCTCCGGCAGAACCGCAGGACGGTCGGTTCACTGGTCTTGCACTCGCCCGCAATGTGCGCGAGCGTTGCGTCAGTCGCCTCTTTCGGATGCGCAAGAATCCACTCCGCGACGCGCTTTTCGGACGGGCTCAGGGCGGGGAGCGCATTGCTGATACGGGATAGCATGTAAGAAAATTACAGAAATTCATGCAAATTATCCATAGAATTTGCTTGAAACCGGCACGAATGTAGTAAACTTACAAAAAATATCGAGATTTCCATGGCCCAACTAGTACCCGTAGAGACATTCGACCTGGTCATTTTCGGTGGCACGGGCGACCTGGCAATGCGCAAGCTCCTGCCGGCGCTGTACCACCGCGACCGCGACGACCAGATCACACCGGACAGCCGCATCATCGCTGCGAGCCGCGGTGCGCTGAGTCGCGACGAATACCTTGCCCTGGTGGAAGAGGCGCTGCGCAGGAACCTCACTGACGGGGAGTTCGACGACGCGACCTGGCAGACTTTCGCGTCGCGGATTCACTACGCCCAGGCCGATGCCTTCGAGCACGATCACTGGGCGCAGCTGGCCGAACTCCTGAACGGCGTCGGTGCGCGCGTCCGCGTCGCCTACCTGGCGACGGCACCCAGCCTGTTCGGTCCGATTGCAAAGGGACTCAAGCACAACCACCTGATCGATCACTCGAGTCGTATCGTCCTGGAAAAGCCACTCGGACGCGATCTGGAGTCGGCTCGTGAGATCAACGAAGCGATCGGCGAGTGTTATGCCGAGCACCAGATCTACCGAATCGATCACTACCTCGGCAAGGAGACCGTGCAAAACCTCCTTGCACTGCGCTTCGGCAATTCGCTGTTCGAGCCCTTGTGGCGTCGCAGCGCGATCGACAACGTGCAGATAACCGTTGCTGAAGATCTCGGTGTTGGCGGCAGGGTTGAGTTTTACGACCGGGTTGGCGCACTGCGCGACATGGTCCAGAACCATCTCATGCAGCTTGTCTGCCTGTTTGCCATGGAGCCGCCGTCGAGCCTCGATCACAACGCCGTGCGCGACGAGAAGATCAAGGTGCTTCGGTCGCTCAAACCGATATCGCCGGCGGACGTCGGCACAAGCACCGTGCGGGGGCGTTACACGAGCGGCGCCATCGGTGGTGAAACCGTGGCGGCCTATGTCGACGAACTGGGCGGGGCGGAAAGCTCGACAGAAACCTTCGTTGCGCTCAAGATCGAAATCGAGAACTGGCGTTGGTCGGGCGTACCGTTTTATGTGCGCACTGGGAAGCGGCTCAAGGCAAAGCACTCCGAAATCGTCGTCCAGTTCCAGGACGTGCCGCATTCGATTTTTCCGGAGCAGCAGTTCAACGTGAAACCGAACATGCTGCGAATACGCCTGCAGCCCGACGAGGGTGTGCAGCTTACGATCATGGCCAAGGAACCGGGTCCCGGCGGGTTCGACCTGCGACCGGTTGCGCTCGACCTGAGTTTTGCCGAGACGTTCGGCGTCCGGTATCCCGACGCCTACGAGCGGCTTCTCATGGAGGTCCTGCGCGGTAATCCAGCGCTGTTCATGCGCCGCGACGAAGTCGAGGCAGCGTGGCAGTGGGTTGATGGCGTGATTGATAGCTGGGCAACCTCGAAACAGAAGGTGGAGTCCTACGTGGCGGGAACGTGGGGCCCCTCGGCCGCGGCATCACTCCTGGACCGCGATGGGCGAACCTGGGTGGAGGACTAGGCAGTGAATGTTCATGAGTACGAAACACGGGCCGATGCGGCAATCGCCGCCGGTAAACGGATGATCAATGCCCTGCATCGTCGCCTCGAGATAGACGCCAGTGCGGCCATTATTGTCAGTGGCGGCACGACGCCGGGACCGGTCTACAGCTACATGGCCCACAAGCAACTCGACTGGCACCGGGTACACGTCCTGCTGAGCGACGAACGCTGGGTGCCGGCGGATCACCCGGAGAGTAACGAGAAGATGTTGCGCGATGCGCTCGCCCGCTCACGCGCTTCCTACGCGCAGATTGCTCGCTATTTCGACGCCGCCGGGTCGCTCGACGACCGATGTGTTCGCCTCGAAAAGGAATTCGCCGATTTGCCCTTGCCGTTCACGAGCGCGCTTCTCGGTATGGGAAGCGACGGTCATTTCGCATCGCTGTTTCCCGATGCCGCGAACCTGCAAGCCTCGCTCGATCTGGAGTCGCCACGAAATTTTGTCGCGGTGGACACGGCGAGCAGCCCGCATCGGCGGCTCAGCATGACGCTGCCGGCCTTGCTGCGCAGCGACGAAATTCTCTTGCTCATATCCGGCGCCGACAAGCGCGCGGTCCTCGAGCAGGCTGCCACACCCGACAGCGATCTGCCGATTGCACACCTGCTGCGCCAATCGCGTACGCCAGTCGATGTGTTCTGGGCTCCCTAGGCAACCACGTGGAAATCCTATGACTTCGACCAATTCGACACTCCAACAAGTCACCGAGCGCATCGAGCGCCGCAGCCGGGATGCGCGGGCGGCTTACCTGGAACGCATGCATCGGGCCGCGAGCGAAGGCCCCGCGCGTGGTGCGTTGTCGTGCAGCAACCTGGCCCACGGCTTCGCCGCGTGCGGCAAAGACGATAAACAGGCCCTTGCGGGCGACGTCGTGCCCAACATTGCCATCGTCTCGGCGTACAACGACATGCTCAGCGCGCACCAGCCGTTCGAGTCGTACCCGGCCATTCTCAAGGAAGCGGCAGCGCAGAAGGGGGCGGTTGCCCAGTTCGCCGGCGGTGTACCTGCCATGTGTGACGGCGTGACCCAGGGACAGGACGGCATGGACCTGTCGTTGTTCAGCCGCGATGTCATTGCCCTGTCAACGGCAGTCGCACTCTCGCACAACATGTTTGACGCCGCGCTATGCCTCGGCATCTGCGACAAGATCGTACCGGGCCTGCTGATCGGTGCATTGTCGTTTGGTCACCTGCCCGTGGTGTTCGTGCCGGCCGGACCGATGGTCTCGGGCCTCGGGAACAAGGAAAAGGCGCGTATCCGCGAAGAGTTCGCTGCCGGCAAGATCGGCCGGGATGAGCTCCTGGAGGCGGAGTCGGCGTCCTATCATTCACCGGGCACCTGCACGTTCTACGGTACGGCCAACAGCAACCAGATGCTCATGGAGTTCATGGGTCTGCAGCTGCCCGGCGGCTCGTTCGTCAACCCCGGCACCGAGTTGCGCGAACTACTGACGCGTGACGCCGTCGGCACCGTTCTCGAGGGCACCAGCCTGGGGGACAGTTACCGGCCCCTTGCTGAAATCGTGGATGAGCGATCCATCGTCAACGCGATTGCCGGCCTGCTGGCAACGGGCGGCTCCACCAACCACACGATCCACCTGGTCGCCATTGCCGCGGCCGCCGGTATCACCATCGACTGGCAAGACTTCTCAAAGCTGTCGGAGGTGGTGCCGCAGCTGTGCCGGGTCTACCCAAACGGTATTGCCGACGTTAACCACTTTCACGCAGCCGGTGGCCTGGGTTTCGTGATGTCGGAGCTTCTGGGCGCCGGATTGCTGCACGACGACGTCAATACCATCCTTGGCCATGGCCTCGGCGACTACTGTCGGGAGCCGCATGTCGAAGACGGCGCGCTCGTCTGGGCAAAGCCGCCGGAAGGCTCGCACGACGAGGATATCCTGCGGCCGGCGGACAATCCGTTCTCAGCGGAGGGCGGATTACGCCTGGTTTCGGGAAACCTCGGCCGCGCCATCGTCAAGGTGTCGGCCGTCGATCCTGCACATCACGCGATCAAGGCGCCGGCGAAGGTATTCCATAGCCAGCAGGCGTTTGTCGACGCATTCAATGCCGGTGAGCTTGACGAGGACTTTGTGGCGGTTCTCACCTGCCAGGGTCCGCGCGCCAACGGTATGCCTGAGCTGCACAAGCTAACGCCCTACCTGGGTGTCCTGCAGGGCCGCGGGTTCAAGGTCGCGCTCGTCACGGACGGCCGGATGTCAGGTGCATCGGGCAAAGTTCTTTCCGCCATCCAGGTAACGCCCGAGGCGCTGTGTGGCGGGCTCATCGCCAGGGTTAGCGACGGCGATATTATTGAAATTGACGCGGGCACAGGTACGCTGTCCGTGACAGGCGTTGATATCGAAGAGCGAGAAGCTGCTATCGTGACGGCGCCACAGTACGGATTGGGGCGCGAACTGTTCGGTGCATTCCGCGAGCGGTCCGGGTCCGCCGAATCCGGTGCGAGTCTGTTTACAGGAAACCCTTGATGCAGGAAACCAGCGGTAAGACGCTTCTGATTGGCGATATCGGAGGGACCAACGCGCGCTTCGCACTTGCGAATCCCGATGGGGTCGCCTTCTCTGAGCCGAGGACCCTGCAGTGCGAAGAATTCTCGACCTCTGTGGCGGCGATGACGCATTACCTGGACGAAGTTGCCGCACCCGCTCCCGATGCCGTTTGTCTGGCCGCCGCCGGTCCGGTCATCGATGGGTCGATCAAGGTTACGAATAATCACTGGAACCTGTCGGCCGCGGAAATCCGCGATGACCTCGGGGTCGAGCGTGTCAGGCTCCTCAACGATTTTGAGGCCGTAGCCTGGTCGATTCCCTACATAGACTCGCACTATCTCGAAGCTGTAGGCCAGGTGTCACAACAGGACCTGCCGGACGGTGATTTCAAGGTTGCGATCGTCGGGCCCGGAACCGGGCTCGGAACCGGCGGCCTGATGCGCTGCGACGGGCGCTACATACCGGTTGTTGGCGAGGGCGGCCACATCGGCTTTGCGCCGAAATCCAAGGTGCAGATCGAAGTGCTCGAGGTGCTGCGTGAACGATTTGAACGCGTCTGTGTCGAGCGCCTCCTGTCTGGTAGCGGCATCGAGAATATCTACCGGGCGCTGCATGTGCTGCGTGGCGACAACCGTGCGGCGCTGTCGGCGGCTGACATCTTCAGGGCAGCCGAAACCGGCTCGGACCCGATTGCCGCGGATGCGACGCAGCTGTTTTTTGAGATCCTCGGGCAGGTAGCGGGCGACATCGCGCTCGTACTCGGTGCGCAGGATGGCGTGTACCTCGCGGGTGGCATCGTCAAGCGATACCCCAAGATGCTACATATCAGCGGTTTTCGAAATGCCTTCGAAAGCAAAGGCCACCACCGGTCGATGATGGAGCGTATCCCGACTAAGTTGATTACCTACGGGGAGCCTGGCCTGCTCGGCGCAGCCCACAGCGCGCTGGATCTTGTAAGCCTGTCCTGATCCGGAGACAGGGTCTTGTCACAGCTTGTCGCTTAGCTGGCGGGCGCGTGTCGCGCCGCGAGTTCCTTCTCCATTTGCCGGACCGTGGCTGAGTCGATGCGATAGAAGAAAATCGCGATGATGCCGAGAATGGCAAAGACGGCGGGGAAAACGCTGAACATGAAACGGATGCCGTTCATCGATGTGTCCGTCTGTATCTCGTTCGCGACAAATCCAAACCAGCCCAGGATGATGCCGGTCAGGCCGGCACCGACGGCCAGGCCCATCTTGTGTGAGAACTGCACGGTCGAGAAGACGAGCGCGGTCGTCCGACGACCGGTCTTCCACTCGCCGTAGTCCGCGGTGTCGGCGTACATTGACCACACCAGTGCCGGGGTGGGGCCTGCCGCCAGCATGCCGAAGCAATTGACGGCAACCATCAACCAGTACTGGTCGGCAGGGGTGACGTAGAACACCGCCATCGACAGCGCGTTCAGGAGCGACAGGACAATCATCAGGCTGCGTTTCTCAAAGCGCTCACTGAGAAAGCGCGTCATCGTTACGCCGACGACCATCGCCAGCAGGCCGAGAGACAGGAATACGGCTGTCTTGTCAAAGATCAGGAATAGCCGCGTACCGTCGTCGCCGACGTAGTACTTGAAGTAGTACAGCAACGAGCCATTGCGAACCGCGATATTGATCAGCGTGAAGATGCCTGTCAGGAATAGCGCCATCCACGGGCCGTTTTGAAACAGTGCCCGCAGGTCTTTGCGAAGATCGGTTTTTGTTGTGGTCGGTATCACCCTCTCTTTCGTGGTCGCGAAGGTCGTCCAGAACAAGGCGATCGACACCACGGCAAAGGTAAGCATCGTGAGCTGGAAGCCACGCGCCTCGTCGCCGGCGCCGAGTATGTTTTTCATTGGTGTGACAAACGTGCCGACCAGCCAGCCTGCGATGAATGCACAGAAGAAGCGGTAGCTGGCCACCTTGGTGCGCTCTAGCGAGGAGGGCGATATGACGCCCATGAGCGCGGAGTAGGGTACGTTAATGGCCGTGTAAGCGAGCATCATCGCCGAGTACGTCACGTAAGCGTAGATGAGCTTGCCGGTCTCGCCCAGGTCGGGGTTCGCGAACATCGCGTAGCCGCACAGGCCGTAGGGTACAGCCACCCATAGCAGGTAAGGGCGGAACTTGCCCCAGCGTGAGTTGGTTCTATCGGCAATCAATCCCATGATGGGATCGCTGACCGCGTCAACGATCTTGGTGACCAGGAACATCGTGCCGACGGCTGCGGCCGAAAGCCCGAAGACGTCGGTGTAGTAGTACAGGAGAAAAATGTTGAACGTCGCAAAGAAGAAATTCGATGCGGTATCACCAAGGCCGTAGCCGAGCTTCTCGCGAAATCTCAGCGATTCGAATTCGTTTGACATGACGACTGCTCCCCCTGCGGGAGTCAACTATACACTGCCACGTCGTGCTTCGAGCTTCATGCGAACCTCGTGCGCTTTCTCCTCGGTTATTGAATACGATGCAATCGCCCAGATCGCAATTGCCGAGGCGACACAGGGAACAATGGCATCGCTAAGGCGCATCAGCGTAATCGCCTCCGCGGTCTGATTGGCACCAAGTTCGACATCGAAGCCCGTCCAGACAAGCAGCAGCCCGCCGCCCAGGATCGCCGCGGACTGGCCGAGTTTCACGACCCACCAGAAGATTGAGCCATACATTCCTTCGCGCCGCTCGTGCGTGTTGAGTTCGTCAGCATCCACGACGTCGGCCACCATTGACGGCATGAGCGTGAACAGACCGGCCAGGCCGAAGGCCATCAGCGGCGCCGGAATCAGGACCAGCCAGGGGTTGTCAGGCGTGTAACAGAACCACTTGAGCGCATAGCCGACCATCGAGATGCCGGTCGAAATGTAGAATGCCCGGCGCTTGCCTATCTTGGTGGCGAGCCAGGTAACTATGCCAATAACAACGAGGGCCGAAAGTGCCTGGACCAGGCCCGAATGCCCGACGAACACGGAGCCTGCCGCCTGATCACCCTCGAATACGTAGTAGATGATCACGTAAGACTGAAACGCCGCGATCAGGATGAAGCCATTGAAGACGAGGAACGTTGCCACGCAGAGCTTCAGAAACGGCTTGAATGAGAGTGCTTTGCCGAAGCCGCGCAGGAAATCCATGACGACATGGCCAATGCCGCTGCCGCGTTTCTCCTCTCCATCCTCGGCGGCGACGTCCTTGAATCGTTCGCGCAGGAAGATCGCCGGGAGAATGCCTAGGCTGATTACGACCACGGCGATCACCATGGCGAGGTAGCCGGCACCGGTAACGACATCGCCGAACTGCGGCAGGAACATGATCGCCAGGAAATACGGCGAGATCATGTAGGCAATATTGCCGAAGAAATTCTGCACACCCATGAGGCGTGTGCGTTCGTGATAATCGGGCGTGAGTTCGTACCCGAGGGCAACCCATGGCGTCGCATAGACAGTGTAGGCGAGGAAGAAGATCAGCGATCCGCCGAGGAAGTACCAGAAATACCAGCCTTCACTCTTGCCGGGGGGTAGCTGCCACAAAAGCGTGAACACGATTGCGACGGAGATGGCGCCGACGAAAATGTAGGGTCGACGGCGGCCCCAGCGCGATCGGGTATTGTCAGAGGCATAACCCATGAGCGGGTCGGTGAGTGCATCCGTGAGCCGGGGCAGAGCGCCGAGCAAGCCCACGAGCGCGGGGCTCATGCCGAGCCCGAGGTTCAGCACGATCATCATGCGGCCAATCGCGTCGGCCAGCGTGTTGTTTACGAAGGCGCCGAGGCCGTATATGACCTTGTTTCGAAACGGGATTCGATCTTCTGGCGCGGTTTCGTAATGCGTGGCGTTGGACATCGTGGCTCCCCCGAAACGTGCTTTTCTTATAAGTGTTATCATGCATCCTGTAACAGATTGACAGCGCTGTCAAATATTGCTATCAAGCGCTTCTTCTGAGGCTACGCCGGACGCGTTCGGCGTGGCAGGGGCGTGCGCCAGTGTGGCAGGCATCGCAGGGCGCGGGTCCGTTGTGCATCAATCGAATCGGAAAGGTCAATCATGAGTGCATCTGCAACTGAGATGTTGGACAAGCGACAGGCTATTGCGCGCAGGGTCCAGGCGCTTCTCGACAGCATGACCCTGGTCGAGAAGATCGGCCAGATGAGCCAGGTCGAGGCTGGGCATGGCTATGCGCCGGACATCCTCGGTAACCGTCTGCGAGCCGGGCTTGTCGGCTCGGTAATCAATGTCGTCGATGTTGAAGTCCTCAACGAACTGCAGCGGATTGCGATGAAGGAAAGCCGACTCGGGATTCCGCTGCTGATTGGCAGAGATGTGATCCACGGCTTCAAGACCGTGTTACCTATCCCGCTGGGGCAGGCAGCAACGTGGAACCCGGATCTTGTCGAGCAGGGCGCGCGCGTCGCGGCACGTGAGGCCGCGAAGTCAGGAGTGAACTGGACGTTCGCACCGATGATCGACATCTCCCGTGATGCGCGCTGGGGGCGAATCGCAGAGAGCTATGGCGAATGCGTGTTGTTGACGAGTGAGCTCGGTGCAGCCACGGTGCGCGGATTCCAGGGCCATGACCTGGCGGAAAGCGGGTCTATCGCGGCCTGTGCGAAACATTTCGCCGGCTATGGGGCCGTTGAAAGCGGTCGCGACTACGCGACGACAAACATTCCGGACACCAAACTCCGGAACGTCTACTTTCGCCCGTTCCATGCGGCCGTCGACGCCGGCGTATCGACGTTCATGACGTCGTTCTCTGATCTGAACGGCATCCCCGCGACCGGCAACAGCTATATCCTCGACGACGTGCTGCGTGGCGAGTGGGCCTTTGAAGGCTTCGTGGTGAGCGATTGGGATTCCGTTCGGCAGTTGAGCATTCATGGCCTGACGGAAAACGACCGCGAATCGGCAATCGAAGCCTGTAATGCGGGTGTCGACATGGAAATGGCAGGCGACGCCTACAGCAACCACCTGCTTGGCCTGGTCGAAGACGGCGAGGTTAGCGAAGAGTCCATCGACATCGCCGTCTCCAGGATCCTGCGCGTGAAGTTCGAACTCGGCCTGTTCGACAACCCGTATACGGATCCCGGGGCCTTTCCTGAGTATGCCAATGAAGCGGCGCTGGAAGTTGCACGCGAAGCGGCCGAGCAGAGCGTTGTACTACTCAAGAACGATCATGGTGCGCTGCCGCTTGCGGCCACGGAACTGGCCTCTGTGGCTATCGTTGGACCGCTTGCGGATGCGGGTTACGAGCAGCTTGGAACCTGGATATTCGATGGCGACGAAAAGCTGAGCGTCACGCCACTGGCGGCGATCCAGACGCTGGTGGGTGACGAGGTAAAACTCCGGTACGTCAGGGCCATGGAGAATTCACGCAGCCGGGTCAATCCCGAGTTCGATGCGGCGGTTGATGCAGCCAGAGCGTCGGACGCTGTCCTGCTGTTCCTCGGTGAGGAGTCGATCCTGTCGGGAGAGGCGCACTCAAGGGCCGATATCGGTCTGCCCGGTGATCAGGTTGAACTCGTGCGACGCATTCGTGCCACGGGCAAACCGGTTATCGCGGTCATCCTCGCAGGCCGTCCGCTCACCCTGTCTGACATCGTGGACGAAGTGGATTCGATCCTGTACGCGTGGCACCCGGGTACGATGGGCGGTCCGGCCATCGCCGACCTGGTATTCGGTCACGCCGTACCCTCCGGCAAGTTGCCGGCGACGTTTCCCCGGGTGGTCGGCCAGATCCCGATCTACTACAGCCAGAAAAATGGCGGTAAGCCGCCGACCAAGGACAACGTCGTTCACATCGACGAGATCGATACGTTCGCGCCGCAGACGTCTCTGGGTATGAGCGCATTCCATCTCGATACCTGTTTCACGCCGTTGTTCCCGTTCGGACATGGCCTCTCGTACACCTGGTTTGGCTACGAAAATATCCGCGTCAGTGCCGACGAGATCGCGCTTGGCGAGACCGTAACGGTAAGCGTGGACATTTGTAATCACGGTGACATTGAAGCCGAAGAAGTGGTGCAGCTGTATACGCGCGACCTCGTCGCGAGCCTCACCCGTCCCGTCAAGGAGCTCAAGGGGTTTCGCCGAATTCGCCTGGCTGCACGGGAGACGCGCACGATCAGCTTCGAGATTCACACGGATGACCTTGCCTTTTATGGTCGGCAGGGCCACCGGGTCGTCGAGCCTGGTTTGTTCCATGCCTGGGTCGGAGGAAGTTCGGACGCGGAGCAGCGGACCGAGTTCCGAATCGCCCAACCCAACTGAGCACTCCGCCTGCAGGAGAAATCTATGCGCCATTTAGTCAGTTCGATTGCCGTACTATTCCTTTTGTCGGCATGTTCCTCGCCAAAAGATGACATTCCTCCTTCCGATGGAAACAGCAAGTTCATGCAGCAAACAAGCGATCTAATGAGTGGCGAAGTCATGGCCATGGCTTATTCAGGTTTCCGCGAAGGGCAGCACCCGGACCGTGGGATGGGCGCCAGGAATCCGAGTCGCGAGGAAATCCTCGAGGATCTGAACATCCTGGTCGACCACAACTTTGGCCTGATCCGCCTGTACGACACCGGGGAAAACACGGCGACGACGCTGGAACTGATTGACGAGCACAACCTGCCCATCAAGGTCCTGCTCGGCATGTGGTTGCGCGCCGAAATCAGCAACCACGAGGGCTGTCCATGGCTCGACGAGCCGATTCCGGATGCCGAGCTCGCCGCCAACAAAATCGAAAACGCGCGAGAAATCGAGCGCGGCCTGCAAATGGCCGTGCGGTTTGCCGATATCGTCGTGGCGATCAACGTCGGCAACGAGGCACTGGTTGACTGGAATGACCACATGGTGCCGCTGGAACAGGTCATTGCGTACGTTCGCCAGGTCAAAGCGGCTGCGCCGCAGCCCGTCACGGTCGCCGACAACTATGAATGGTGGATCGCGGATGGCGCTTCCCTGGCGCGCGAGGTCGACGTCCTCGGCGTACATACCTACCCGGCCTGGGAAAACAAGACGATCGATGAAGCACTGGCCTATACGATCGAGAACATCGAACGGGTTCATGCAGCGCTGCCCGATAAACCCATCGCGATCCTCGAGGCCGGGTGGGCGACGGTAGCCGCGGAATTCCCGGAGCAGGCGAGCGAGGAGAACCAGGCGCGCTATTACAGCGAAGTCCTGGACTGGGCGACAGCTGCGAATATCAGCGTGTTCTTTTTTGAAGCCTTCGACGAGCCCTGGAAGGGTAACCCGGACAATGCTGACGGTGCGGAGAAGCACTGGGGCATCTTCAATGTCGATCGGACACCCAAGCAGGTCATGCAGTAGGTTTTCGCCAGCATGTCGAGCACCAGGAGTACCGCCCGTTCATCGCTACGAGGCCTGCGCACGTTTTGCGCTGCGGCTCGCTACGAGAGTTTCCGGGCCGCCGCTGACGAACTGTTCATCACGTCGTCCGCCGTGAGTCACCAGATCAAGGGTCTCGAGGAAGAGCTCGGCCTGCAGCTGTTTGATCGAGGGCCGCGTGAGCTCAAACTCACGGCTGTCGGCAGTTCGCTTTACGAGGAACTGTCGCCGCTGATCGAGCAAATCGATACGGCTGTTGCCAATTATCGCAAGTCGGGACGGCGTGCATCCGTTCGCATTTCCGTGCAGCCGTTCTTTGCGAGTGAGTTCTTCGTGCCTCGCCTGAGCGAATTTACAGCACAGCATCCTGACATCGATATCCACGTGGGTACCAGCGACGAGAGCGCCGAAAAACACCCGGCCGATGTGGACCTGTCGATTCGCCTGTTTCGTGCTCCACCATCGGGCTACCGAGCCGATTTGCTGTTTCCGCTGCGCATGGCCCCGGCCGGGTCGCCTGCATTCAAAAAGGCCATGGTCGTCGAGAAGAAGCGGGTCAAGTCGGCATTCCCGCTCATCGTGCACGAGACTCGGGCGAAGGCATGGAAGAACTGGTCGAAGTCCACGGGAATCGCCATTCCCGATGACAGCAAGGTCACCCGGCTCGACTCGATGATAGCGGTCGTACGTGCGGCGGAGCAGGGGATCGGTGCGGCGCTGGTGCCTGTGCCGATTGCGAACCTGTGGTTCGAGCAAGGCAGTATCGTGCGCCTTTTCAAACAGGAGCTGGTGGCCGATGTGTCTTACTACCTGGTGTCGCGGGAAGACAGTCCCGAGACCAACCAGGCAATCGATGTCCTGCGTGACTGGATCCTCCAGAACTTCGCCGAGCAGCCATAGATTTTTCTCATCTCCGGGCTGAATTTTTTCCGTTTGTCGTATCCGCCGGCCGGCCTTACTGTGCATACGCCTGGCGAGAAAAGGACGACCGCCAGGCCTGTGCAAGAGTCCTTATCAAGGAGATACGCAATGATGAAGAAAGTAAATGCCCGCCTCGACGCGATTGCGCTGGCGCTGGGTGGCGTCTCGCTGGCAGGTGCCTTTGGCACGCTGCCGCTTGGTGCCGTGCCCATCGTGGCGAATGACCGCATCAACGCCGCCTGGGACGCGAAACTTCAGGAAGAGACGCCGAGAGAGTGCTCGAAGCTCGACCCGGATTGCGCGAATGCGGGCTGGGCGACATGACATGAAAACATTTACAGAGAGCTACTGAGAGCCGGGCATCTGCCCGGCTCTTTGCGTTTTGGGGCGCGATTGCTGGGTTTTGGATGGCAGCGCTGTCATTGTTACAAATTGTTACGTGTTTTCCGAAATTGACAACGCTGTCATTTTGGCGTACTAAGTATCATCATCGGTACGAAACTATTCCGTTCCGCGAACAAGACTTAATAAAGTCGGGGGAAAACCAAAATGCGTTTGCAGACTCTATTCGGCGGCTTCGCGCTGCTGCTCGCCGTCCTGATGCTGGCTTCCTGCGAGGACGGCAACCGTCCCGTACCTTATTCCGAGGTAGACGTGGCTCCACCTCTCGTGGAACCGGCGCAGTCCAACGTCAACACTTCGAATCCGACGTTGACCGTGGCTAACAACTTCGAGGTGTCGCCTGGCGATGCGCTTACCCTGGTGTGGAGCGATGAGTTCGACGGCGCGTCCCTCGACCCGCAGACCTGGTTCTTCGAGACGGGCGACGGCAGCCAGTATGGAATTCCGGGTTGGGGCAACAACGAGCTGGAGTACTACCTGCCGGACAACGCACAGCTTGTCGACGGCAAGTTGACGATCACGGCGCGCGAAGAGCAGATTGGCGCATTCAAGTACACGTCGGCGCGCATCAACACGCGCGATCGCTTTGCCGTCCGCTACGGGCGTATTGAAGCACGTATGCGTCTGCCAGGCGGCCAGGGCATCTGGCCCGCATTCTGGATGCTTGGGCAGGACAGCCCCTACGGCAACTGGCCTGCTTCCGGTGAGATCGACATCATGGAAGCCGTGAACCTCGGTGGCGCCGGCGGCAACACCGTTCTCGGCACCATCCACTACGGCACGTCCTTTCCTTCGGACTACGAGTTTAGCGGTGAGTCCTATCTCGTGCCGAGCGATGCCACGGCCGACTTCCACACGTATGCGGTCGAGTGGGACGCGACGGAAATCCGCTGGTACGTGGATGACGTGATGTACGCGATGCGCAACAGCTGGTATTCGACGGGCGACTTCCCGGCGCCGTTTGACGTGCCGTTCTACCTCATCTTTAACGTCGCGGTGGGCGGTAACCTGCCGGGCAGCCCCAATGCGACCACGACGTTCCCCGTCACCATGGAGGTCGACTGGGTGCGCGTCTACTCGGGCGAGCCCTGATCGGACATCGAGCGACTGACTTAAGCGGCCGAGCTCCGTTAAGCATGACCCTAACGAGAGCCGCGTAACAAACAAAAAAACTTCAGGTATTACACCCATGTTAACTATCGCAGCCAAGCGTGTTTCACGAATTTCGACACTTCTCGCGTCGGCCATAGTCCTGGCCGGTTGCTTCGGTGAAGGAGACGGACCGACCCGGATCGCCGGTACCCCGGCACCGCCGCCGCCACCGATACCACCGGGCTTTTGTGACCCGATCTTCAACTTCGAAGATGCCTGCGGTGCTGTCTCCTTCAACAATTTCGAGGGTGGCGACGCAGCGATTATCGACAATCCCGACATGAGCGGCATCAATACGTCGGACAAGGTCGCGCGCATGCTCAAGTTCCCGGTAGCGGGCGGCGGCACGTTCGGTGGTACGGCGATAGCGCTGACCGGTGGTATCGACTTCTCTGCCGGCGAAGCCTTCACGATGAAGGTCTGGTCGTCACGCTCGGTACCGGTCCTGTTCAAGTTCGAGGGGCTGAACCAGGAACGGTCGCTCGACCACAGTGGCAGCGGCATGTGGGAAGAGCTCTGCTACGACTTCTCGGGGACGACGGCCGGTCCGGCTGCCACCGATCTCACGATTATCTTCGACATCACCGTGATGGGTGCTTCAGACACCGATCCCGCCAACTGGACGTTCTACTTCGATGAGGTCGTCCAGGTTGCGGATTGCGCCGGTGGCGGCGGCGGTACGCCCGTTGCGCTGCCGGTCACCTTTGAAGACGGCGACTCCGCATTCTACGAACTGACCGACTTCGGCGGCGCAGCCACGACACTGGTTGCCGACCCGGCCGACGCCGGAAACACGGTGGCGAGCTCGGACAAGTTTGCCGGCTCCGAGGTTTGGGCCGGTACAACTGTGGCTGAAAGCAGCGGCTTTGGTGCGCTGCCGTTCACGGCGACGGATACGAGCATGACGCTGCGCGTTTACTCGCCGGACGCCGGTATCCCGGTGCGCCTCAAGGTCGAGGATCGGACCGACAATACAATTTCGGTCGAGACCGAGGCGATGACTACCGCTGCGAACACGTGGGAAACACTGACGTTCGACTTCAGCAACGAAGTTTCCGGCACGGCGGCCCTGGACGTCGCGAACACTTACGACAAGGCCAGCGTATTCTTTAATTTCGGTACTGACGGCAACACGGCCGGTGACAAGACCTACCTCTGGGACGACTTGGCGTTCGGCGGCGGTGGCGGTGGCGGCAATGCACCGGCCACGGCGGCGCCAGATCCGACTCAGGATTCGAGCGCGGTGGTTTCATTGTTTGCCGACGGCTATGCTGACGTTTCGATCGATGCATGGCCGACGGTTTGGTCGGTGGTCGCGTCCGTTCAGGATGTCACGATCGCCGGCAACACAACCAAAGAACACCTGGGTGTGAACTTTGTGGGCATCGAGACAACCTCGTCGCTGGTCGACGCCTCGGGCATGACGCATCTCCACGTCGATCTCTGGACGCCGGATGCGACGGAAATCCGCCTCAAGCTGGTCGATTTTGGTGCCGACATGGCCTTCGACGGCGGCGACGATACGGAGCACGAGCTCACCTTCGATACGAGCGGGCTGCAAGGCCAGTGGATCAGCCTGGACATTCCGCTGAGCGACTTCACGGGGCTGACCAACCGCAACAATCTCGCGCAGTACATCATTTCTGCAACACCGGCGGATGCGTCGACGATCTACCTCGACAATCTCTATTTCTACGATGAGAACGCCAGCAGTGGCAGTGCCCCGACGGCAGCGCCGGACGCACCAACGCAGAGTGAGGCTAACGTCATATCGCTGCTGAGCGGGGCGTTTACTGATGTGACAGTCGATACCTGGCGGACCGACTGGTCGTCAGCGGACCTGACCGACGTTGTGATCGACGGACAGGATGTCAAGCAGTACACGAACCTCGACTTCGTCGGCATCGAAACTGTTGCAAACCAGATCGACGCCACGGGCATGACGCACTTCCACGTCGATGTCTGGACACCGAATGCCGACCAGCTGCGCATCAAGCTCGTTGACTTCGGCGCCGATGGTGGCTTCGATGGCGGCGACGATACCGAGGGCGAGCTCGTCTTCGACAGCATGACAACGCCCGCATTGGCGCAGGGTCAGTGGCTTAGCCTCGACATTCCGCTCGCGGACTTCGAAGCGGCCGGCCTGACGACGCGCGCCAACATCGCGCAGTACATCTTCGCGGCATCGCCGCCCGGAGACGTGACGCTGTTCGTCACGAACATGTATTTCTACAACGACGCCGCACCCAGCGGGACGGTGCTGGTGACCTTTGACGAAGCCACGCCGCCGACTATTAACGCCTTCGGTGGCGCCATTACATCGATCGAAGCAGGTCCGGCGGGCGGTGACGGCAACGCTATGAAGCTTACGCGTGATGGTGGAGACGTGTTCGCCGGCGCCTGGGTGCCTGTTGATCCGATCCCGAACGACCAGGGAACGCAGACGATCTCGGCACTCGTGTATTCGCCGCTGGCCGATATCCCGATGGTTGCCAAGGTGGAATTCGGTGACAACATGGGTACGGGTGACACGCAGGCCAACGAGACGGTCGTTGTTGGCTGGCAGACCCTGACGTGGACCTTCACCAACCTCGCTGCGCCCAATGTCTACAACCGGTTCGTAATATTGCCGAACCTGGGCGTAGTCGACACCGCGACAGACTACTTCATCGACAACATCACCCTGGAAGCTTCCGGCGGTGGCGGTGGCGGCGGCGGCGGTGGCGGCGGCGGCGGTTCCTTCGTCAACGGCGACTTCGAAACCGGAGACTTCACGGGCTGGGTGCAGACCCTGGTTCCGGACGCTGTCGGGTCGATCGCGATAGACACCAGTGAGCAAGGTGGGCGGATAGGCAGCGTGGCCAGGTTGATTACGGACGCAAACGCCACTCAGACCAATGATGTGCTCCTAAGCCAGGTGGCCCTGGAAGCAGGGACGATTACGGCGGGCGATACTATCAATGTTTCCTTCGATCTGTATGGCACCCTGTCGGGCGCCGGCGGTGTCGTGTTTGTCGAGATTATCTTCCTGGACGCCAATGGCCAGGACGTGGGCGGTCGGGATTTTGTTGGCCCGGCAGCGCCCTACGTTCCGACGACGACCTGGACAAACCATTCGGGCACTGTCATTGCCGGAACGGCCACAGGCGGCGGGCAATTTGATGTGAGCGGCGGTGTAACGCTGCAACTGAAAGCCGCCTGCGGCGCCATCGATGGTTGTGGCGTGGACGCGTCGTTCGACAACGTCACGTTTACGGTCAACTAGGGGAGGTCGACACAAAATGAAAACACTCGACACGACTCAAGAATCTAATTTCAAAGAAAGAGTAGTCGCTATGGCGGTTCCAAAATTCAAACTAAACGCGAGCAAGCTCTTCGGCCTTCTGACCGTTGCGCTATTCCTCGCCGCTTCAATGGCTAGCCAGGCTCGCGCCGCTGACGTGGTGACGACCTACAAGGACGAGAATGGCTGGAAGCTCCAGGTTAACGGTCAGGACTTCTACGCCAAAGGCGTAGTCTGGAGCTATTCGCCGCGGGGCCAGAACTATTCCTACAACCTCTGGGCCGAGTCGGACGACCATATTCGCAAGGTTCTCGACTACGACATGGGGCTGCTGAAGGCGGCGAACGTCAATTCCATTCGCAGCTTCGCGATGATCCCCCCGAAGTGGGTGACGTACATTTACAGAGAGCACGGCATCATGTTCGTCGTGAATCCGCTGATGGGCCGCTACGGCTACATGATCGGCGGCAAGTGGGTTCCATTTACCGATTACTCGGACCCGCTGACCCGCGCGACGCTTAAGGCCGACATGCTTGAGATCGTCAACCGCTACAAGGACACCCCGGGCGTCCTGATGTTCGCGTTCGGCAACGAGAGCAACTACGGCCTCTCATGGTCCAGCTTCGAGATCGAAAACCTCCCGGAGGGTGAGCAGAATACGGCCAAGGCGCGTTATCTCTACAGCCTGTTCAACGAGGTCATCAAGGACGGCAAGCAGATCGCACCGCACGTGCCCTTTACGATCGTCAATGGCGATATCCAGTACATCGACCTGATCGCCGAGCTGATGCCTGACCTCGATATTCTCGGCAGCAACGTCTACCGCGGTCCGACTTTTACGACCCTGTGGAAGGAAGTGGACGAGAAACTCGACCTGCCGGTGATTTTCTTCGAGTTCGGCTCAGACGCATTCAATGCTCGCGATTACCGCGAAGACCAGGTGTCACAGGCGAAGCTCCTCAAGGCGCAGTGGCAGGAGATGTACAACAAGGCCTACGGCAACGGCGAGGAAGGCAACTCGATCGGCGGCTATGTCTTCGAATGGCGTGACGAGTGGTGGAAGTACCTGCAGGAAGAGAACCTCGACACGCAGGACAACAATGCCTCGTGGTCCAACCAGGCCTACATGTTCGACTGGGCCGAGGGCCAGAACAACATGAACGAGGAGTGGTTCGGCATTGCCGCACTCGGCAAGCAGAATGCGGACGGTGTCTGGACGGCGCGACCGAGAATGGCCTACGACGTGCTGGGCGAGATCTGGGGCATGGACCCGTACCTGAACAAGAAAGCCGCGTTCAACCAGGGCATCAACAATATCAACATGGAGTTCCTTGAGTTGAAGGGCGAGGTCCGTCAGCTCAAGAGCGAAAACGAAGAGGAAAAGGGCAAACTCTCCTTTACGGGTGGCCGTGTTCAGGGTGAACTCGTCCTGCGCGGCAGCGATGAAAGCGTGCGTATCGACGGCGAGAACGGCGTCGAATTCTCGGATGGCCAGATGCTGTTCCTCGACTTCGAATTCCAGCCGATCCAGGAGCTCGAGGGCCAGTTCTCACTGAACATCCTCGGCAATGTGGCCGACAAGCAGCCGCTCGAGTTTACGTACGGGGATCGTGGCCTCCCGGTTACCGGCTTCACGGTGGGGGAACTTGACGGCAACCAGTTCATTCGTCAGACAGAGTTGAGTACCGGCGAGCGCGTAGAAATCTACGACTTCGAGGCCACCTACCAGGGTGAGAACTTCGATATCACGGGCTTCTACCACACGCCGCGATTCCACTGGGGCTACGAAGGCGATTTCTTCGGCCTCGTAGCTGAAGCGACCGATATCTATGGCATGGATATCTGGAATGCCAAGGCGCCCGAGGGCATCGAGATCCAGGGTAAGAACAAGTGGAAGAACCTGCGCCTCCTGATGGGCCCCGAGGTGTACTGGGGCGCCAACCCGAAATTTATCGTCAAGTACGATTTCGACATTGGAAAGTTCGACCTGACCTTTATCCACTCCGAGGACGTGGCCCGATCCGGCGAAGGTGCAAGCGCGACCCAGGCAACCGAGCGGCAGTCAAGGCAGACGACGCTGTTTGCTGAACGGGAGTTCGGTGACGGCTGGAAGCTCGAACTGGGCGGGATCATGTCGGCTACCGAGAAAGTCGATGACGTGTACACGCGCGTCGATGGCAGCGGCAATATCATCCTCGACCAGGTGGATCACGAGGATACGATGGGTTTCAAGGCCAAGTTGACCATGCCGCTGTTTGGTACCGAGACTTACGTGCAGGCGCATCACGCCGGCCTGGTGGCCGATGGCGGCCAGGTTCACAAGGTCTTCGGCATCAATGATCCCAGCCGTCTCCCGTATTCAGGGCTTGGTAACAAGCGCGAGTACGAGGCCGGCATGATCATGAATTTCGGCAACCTCATGGTGTTCCCGCGTCTCATGTATCGCGACAACCTGGTCGATGCGAATCCGTTCATCGAGGCATCGATTGGTCCCGGCGGCGTACTCAATCCCGGCGTGACTCCGCGTGATCGTGACAGCGACCCGTTCGCCGTACTCGGTAATCGCGAAGCCCGCTCAGCCGAGGTGGTGTTCAAGTGGGATCCGACCGGCGCGAGTGAGTTCTACCGGTGGGATAACGACTGGCGTGAAGACGCGAAATTCGCCTTCGACTTCGGGGCCAATTACACGGAATATCCGGCCTTCACGGATGCCAATCTGTTCTTCCTGGAACCGCTTGGCGTCAACGCGTCGTTTGGCCAGGGCCTGCCCGCGGAAGATGTCTGGACCGTGTCGAGTCGCATGGTTTTCAATCCGAAACCGGGCCGGAAGTACATCACGCGACTGGTTCGCGGTTTCGACCAGTCGACGGGTAATCCCGAGGGCGGAACGCGCGATTACTGGCAGTTTCACTGGAAGGCTATACTCGGTTCCAAGCACATGTTCTCCGGTTACGTCATGAAAGACGCCTGGGGGCCGTACGATTTCTACCGCCAGTTCAACGTCACGTATCCGGAGCAGGTCAAGCTCGACTACTCGATTCTGCTGGGTGGCAATGCCGGATCGTTCGTGTCTGCCGTGGGTGAAAATGAGGCGACGAGGATCGGAATCCGGACCTTGTACCGCTCAGGTGATGCTGACTCCGATCTCAATCCGCTCATTGACGGTGACTACATCTTCATGACGGTACTGTATTTGACGTACCAGTTCTGATTGCCAGCGCTCTGGTAAGCAAGGATCCATAACTATGAAAAACATATTTCGACACATCAATCGTCCTACCTCAAAGCGTTTCACTTTGGTGGCGTTGGCCCTGAGCGTATTCGCCATCGGCGGCTGTGAATCGCCAAGCGACAACGAGGGCCAGCAGATCAACGCCATTTTGCTGCCGACGGACACGCTGTTGAATCTTGCCTGCGCCGATGCAGGTGTTGGCTTCGAGCTTTGCATTCTCGAGGACCCCGAGAACCCGTTTGCACAGGTTGCGACGCCCGAGTTCAACGTCAATAACCCGAATGCCGCGACCAAGTTCGAGCTGGCGAACAATATTCCGGCGGGGCCGACCGGGGCTAAAGCGCGTTTCTACCTTTGGGCTACGGCGTTGGCACGTTTCCCGTCCGGTGAGAACCAGTGGTACACGGCGCGTGCGTTGCATGAGTTGTACGACGCTAACAGCGATACGCTCATCCAGGAACAGGCATTGCGAGCCTATCGCTCCGTGCTCGACAATTTCTGGGGTTCGGTGACGTTTTTTACGTGCTGCGGCGGCGTATCGTTCTCCGTCAACCTCAATGAGCAGACGGCCGACGACCTGTATCGGACCGATTCGACCGGGTTTGTTCGCCTGATACCGGGCGACCCGCTGAATGCGCAGTCGGTCATGGCCGAGTGGGGATACACCTATCGTCCAGCGACGCCGCCGGAATACAACGACGGGCTGGTTACGATCAACGGAGGCTAAGCCACGAAGCGTAAAGCTGTAGTCGCTGTTTGCAGCCTCCTGCTGTTACCCGCTTGGGTGATGGCGGAGGCTGTTCCCGTTGAGCTTCGGGAAACAGCGGATGGTGGCTGGTACCTGTTACGCGGCGGTGAGCCGTTCCTGATTCGCGGTGTTGGCGGCAACGGTCCGCTGGACAGGCTCGCAGCGGCGGGCGCCAATTCTGTGCGCACCTGGAGCGCTGAGGGTGCCGGCAAAATCCTCGACGAAGCGAATGAGCATGGGCTGACGGTCACTGTCGGCATCTGGATGGGCCACGAACGGCACGGCTTCGACTACAGCGACGCCGACCAGGTGGCGGCACAGCTGGCCCATGCACGCGACGCCGTGCTCCAGCATCGCGATCATCCTGCCCTGTTAATGTGGGGCATTGGCAATGAGATGGAGGGCTTCGATGACGGAGACGATCCTGTTATCTGGGAAGCCGTCAATGACGTCGCCGCCATGGTCAAGGAACTCGACCCGCATCACCCTGTGATGACGGTCACGGCTGAGCTCGGGGGAGGACGCATAGCGAGCCTGCATCAGCGCAGCCCGGCAATCGACATCCACGGTATCAATTCCTATGGTGGCGCTTTGTCGGTCGCCGAGCGCCTGCGGGCAGGCGGTGGCACCAAACCCTACGTCATCACCGAGTTCGGTCCTGTCGGCACCTGGGAAATGCCCACAACCGACTGGGGCGCACCTTACGAGCAGACGAGTACGCAGAAAGCCGACTTCTACCGGAGGAGTTACCAGAAGGCTGTCGTCGAGTCGCATGGCCAGTCGCTTGGCTCGTATGCGTTCCTGTACGGCAGCAAGATGGAAGGCACGGCGACGTGGTTTGGCATGCTGCTTGACGATGGGTCAAAACTCGGCTCGTTTGACGTCATGACGGAGCTCTGGTCGGGCCAGGCGCCATCGGATTTGTCACCAACGATAGAGCCGCTTGTCATAGACATGCCGGCGGACGTTGAGCCCGGCACCAAAGTCTCGGTGAGTACCGTTGCGAAGGACCCTGAGGGTAAGGGCGTGACGGTGCGCTGGGTGTTACGACCCGAATCCGGCGAGTACCTGACGGGGGGCGATTTCCGCCGGCAGCTCCCGGACATCGAAGGTGCCGTGCTTGACGCCGCGGGCGGCAAGGCGACGATCCGCATGCCCGACGAACCGGGCCCCTATCGACTGTTCGCCTATGCCCGTGATCCGGCAGGGAATGCGGCGACGGCAAATATACCGCTGCTGGTCAAAGGGGAGGTGCGCCCGCGCATGCCCGTGTCCGTGTACGAGGACAGCTTGGAGTCTATGCCCTGGGTGCCATCGGGCTGGATGGGCAATGTCGATGCGCTGACCCTCGACGGCGATTTTACTGACGTGGCGCTTGAGGGCAGGGCAGCGATCCGCATGCGCTATACCGGCACCTACAACTGGGTTGGGGTTGCGTGGCAGAACCCGCCGAATAACTGGGGCGAGCAGGACGGCGGCTTCGATATGACCGGCGCTACCGCTCTGGAAGTATGGGCGCGCGGCGAGTACGGCGGCGAGAAAGTCACCTTCGGGGTCGGCCTGCTGGCCGCAGATCGTGAGTATCCCGACTCGGCGATCGAGAAGACCGGCACTATCGAGCTCACGTCGGATTGGCAGCGCTACCGTGTGCTACTCAAAGATGAGGACCTGTCGAGCCTGAAAACGGGCTTCGTCGTGACGCTGCAGGGACGCCGGTCGCCGGTCACCGTCTATCTCGACAGCATCCGTTTCGTCCGTTAGTGGCGCCGGCTACTTCGGTGCCGGTCCTGTGGATTGCCTGACCTTGAGCGAACCCGGAATGGTCTCCAGTTTTGCTTTCGGTGGGTTGCCGCGTGCACCATCGACTAACGCCAGCGAGGCCGTCTCCGCCATCGCGCTGAGAGGCTGGCGAATGGTGGTCAGGGCGGGGTACAACTGTTGCGCCAGCGAGATATCGTCGCACCCGGCAATGGACAGCTCGCCGGGCACATCAATGCCGAGTCGTGTCGCAACTCTGAGTACACCAGCAGCCATGTCGTCGTTCGCGCAGAAAATAGCCGTCGGCCTGTCGGGGCGCTTCAGGAGTATTTCAGCACATTCCTCACCCGAGCCGATAGAGTTGTCTCCCTCGGCCACGATGCTTTCCGAGTATTCCAGTCCGGCCTGCTTAAGGCCGTCGCGATAGCCGTCAAAACGATTGCTGACCGCCTTGTGGCGCTTGTTGCCCTTGATGAAGGCGATGTTGCGATGTCCGAGCGACGCCAGGAAGCGGGTCATCTCGGCGCTTATTTCGCGGTCATTTGTCGCGACCGAATACTCCTTGCCATTCCCGGAGCCGGTGGACAGTCGCACACAGGGTGCGTTCGTTGCTTTTATCGCGTTCACGATCTTCGGCATGTTTGAAAGTGGCGCAGCGACGATGATGCCGGCAGGGCGCACCCGGCCGATAAGTTCCTGCAGGTCTTTGCCGACGTTTCTATTGCGGTAATTGCAGGGGTGGATCAGCAGTTCGAAACCCGCCGTGCGGCAGGCTTTCAGGGCACCCTGCTGCATGTTGATGATAAAGCCGGCACTCGGAGCCTGGTAAGCGCTGGGGTCATCGTAAATCAGGATGATAAGCCGCGCGCGGTGGCTGGCGAGGTTGCGAGCAGACGGGTTCGGGCTGTAGTCGAGTTTCGCAATGGCTTTCTCGACTTTTTCCCGAGTGGTCTCACGGACGTTGGGCTCACGATTGACGACACGTGAAACCGTCTTTATCGACACTCCTGCGAGCGACGCGACATCATCAATGGTTGGCCTTGGCATGGTTTTGTTTATTTGAGTGCCGCTGTTTTCGTGGGCATAACACTAGTTCCTGTATCGTAAGGCTGTCAAACACTCCTCGGAATTTACCAGTACTTTGGCTGGCCATCCTTGTCCCA
>SHLT01000126.1 GCA_004282875.1 Chromatiales bacterium
GCCCGTTCGTGTAGCGGATGAGCGGCTGGCGATCGAAGATCGTGCTTTCGGATGGGCCAATGAAGTCAACGGATTCAGGCAGTGCACCGACATCCATAAACGTCGACCAGGTCTGACCGAAGGTCCAGTTGTTGTATTTGAAAAACGCATGGCGCAGACGCGGATTGTATGAATTGCTGACGCGTTCGTTGCCGCCGGGGCTCAGGAGAAAGTCGACTTCCACGTAAGTGCTGAGCTTGTCACCGCTGGCGAGCGTATGGTTGCTCTTGAAGTTAATGCGTGACTCCCGTGCCTGTACGTCCGCGTCCAGGCCAGCCGACGATGGCGTGGCGGAGACCGGAATGGTCCCCGGAATGTAGAACTGCGTCCCGGCACTACCGGGCGCGAGATCACCGTCGCTGTAGTCGCTGAACATCGCGTTCAGCTTGATATAGCCACCAAAGGAATAGTCGCTGCTACTGCCTGTGCTTGCAGCCGCTGGCTTGGCGGCAGGAGCCGCTGCGGGCGCCGGCTGGGCCTTTTTCTCGTCAACCAGCTCCTTGATGATCGCTTCGAGCTCGGCTACGCGGGCCTCGAGGGCTGCCGTACCCGAGTCCTGCGCCATGGCCGGTCCGCCAGCACTCACTAATGCGATCGCGATCCCGGCTGCGAGTGATTGTAATTTTGTGCGCGTCATTGTGTCCCCCAATGCGGAGTGTTTTGTAGGCAAGATGGATACTCGGTGACGCCCTCGCCGCTGGCCATTAGCCAATAGTCGAATCAGGGACCGGTGTAGACGAAGGTCTAATGCATCGCGACAACATCCCGCTTTGAGGTAACCTTGATGAGGTGACGGACAAGAGCACATTCATCGTTGCGGACGACCATCCCCTTTTCAGGGAGGCGCTGATTCACGCGATCGGCAATTGCGTTGCCCAAGCCGCGATCATCGAAGCCGATAGCCTCGATACCCTGCAGGAGGTCGTACAGGCGAATCCCGAGGCCGACCTGCTGTTGCTGGACCTGAATATGCCGGGCGTCAGCGGCTTCTCGGCCCTTGCCTACATCCGCAACAACCACGCATCGCTGCCCACCGTCATTGTGTCCGCCATGGACGATCCCGCTATCATTCGGCGTTCGATTCAGCACGGGGCCAGCGGCTTCATACCGAAATCCTCGGCTATTGCGACCCTGGAACAGGGAATTCGCGCCGTGCTTGACGGTGAGTTGTGGGTGCCCGACGGTATTGATCTGCAGGACGATCGGCTCGACAGCGAAGAGGCCGGTATAGCCGCTGCGCTGAGTTCACTGACCCCGCACCAGTTCCGGGTGCTGATGATGCTGGGCGAAGGACTGCTGAACAAACAGATCGCCTACCAGCTCAGCGTTTCCGAAGCGACGATCAAGGCTCACGTTACGGCAATCCTGCGCAAGATGAAGGTGAACAACCGCACGCAGGCCGTCCTGGCCGTGCAGCAGCTGCGAATCAACTCGCCCGCCTTGCTGGAAGCCGAATCAGGCGACGGCTGAACCGCGACTCAGGATCCGATTGATCAGTGCACGCAAAGCGGCGGGTTTGACCGGCTTGTGCAGGAGTCCATGCCCGGCATCGCGGACACGCTCCGCGACCTCAGCAGAGTGGTCGGCCGTCAGTATGACCGCCGGAACGGCTGTCGCAGTGGCCTCGCGCAGCGCCGCGATGACATCGAGCCCCGTCACGTTGTCGTCGAGGTGGTAGTCGACCAGCAACAGGGCCGGCATGCGCTCCTGTTCAACCCGCTGTCTTTCGATCAGGTCCGATGCCTCCTGTGACGTCGTCGCGATGATCGGCTTCGCACCCCATTTGGTCAGGAGTCCGTACATACCGTCGAGAATGTCTTTCTCATTGTCGATACAGACAATCAGCTGGCCATCGATTGACGTCGTCGCTCTGTGTTCGGCCGCTGCCGGTGCGGGCTTCGTTCGCGTGGCGCCCGCAGCGCGCGGCACAAGCACTTCGAAACAACTGCCTTTCCCCAGCTCGGAGCTCAGCGACACCTCGTGCCCGAGCAGGCGCGCAATACGATCAACGATTGCGAGTCCGAGTCCGAGCCCGCGCTTGGCACTCTCTGCACCGTCCGACAAGCGATGGAACTCGCCGAAGACTGCCTTCTGGTCGCGTTCAGCGATGCCGACCCCCGTGTCCACCACCTGGATGGCGACCTCGCCGTCGCGACGGCGGCAGCCAACCAGCACTCCGCCTTCCCGTGTGTACCGGCGTGCGTTGCTTATGAAATTTTGCAGTATGCGGCGCAACAGCGCCTGATCAGAATGCACGCAGAGGCCTGTGTCCGCGAAGCGCAGCTCCAGCCCTTGTTCCTTGAAAGTCTGGGAGAACTGCGCCTCGAGGGCCTTGAAGGCGCCGGCAATCGTGAAATCATCCCTGTTGGGCTTTGGCGCCGCTGTATCGAGCCGTGAAATATCGAGCAGCGCGCTTAACAGGTCTTCGACACCGAGCAAGCCGCTTTCGACGCGCGCCACGAGTTTGCTCTGTTCCGCGGTCATTTCCTGGCGATGCTCGTTCAGGAGTGCCGCAAACAGCTTGGCCGCATTCAGGGGCTGTAACAGATCGTGCGCGGCTGCCGCGAGAAACCGCGTCTTCGAAATATTCGCTTCCTCGGCGTCCGCCTTCGCACCCCGCAGCGCCTGCATGGCCGCTTCCAGCTCTGCGGTCCGGTCTGCCACACGTTGTTCCAGCAGTTCCTTGGCCTCAACAAGCGCGGTTTCCGCGGACTTGAACTCCGTAATATCGGTATACGTCGTCACGAATCCGCCGTCAGACATTGGCTGGCCGCGAATTTCGATCACTTTGCCGTCGAGGAACTTGCTCTGGTACTTGTAAGACGAGCCGTCCCGCATGTACTTCAGGCGTTTCGCGACCGCCTCGCCGGCGTCGACGTCGCCAAATCGACCCTGCTCCGCGTTGTAGCGAATAAGTTCCTCGACGGATTCCCCGACATGCACCATGCCGTCCGGATAATCCATCAACTCGACGTAGCGCGAGTTCCAGCCAATCAGGCGCTGCGACGAATCGACCACGCTGACACCCTGCGCAATGTTTTCGAGCGTCGTTTCGGTGAGCTCCCGGTTGAAGCGCACGGCCTGCGACGTCTCGTCGAGCAGCAGGACGACATCACCAATTTCCATACCCGTTTTGCGCAGTGCGGTCGTAATAACGACACGAGCCGATGCCGCGCCAATGGCGCCGGCCAATAATCGCTCTGTAAACTGCAGCAGCAGCCGATCTGCCGGAAGCGACGGCACGATATCGAGGTCTTCCTGCTCCGCAAAGTCAGCGAATGAGCGTTGTGCGTGCGCCTCACCGAGAAACCGGTCGGCCAGCGCACGCAGATCAGCGTTGGTCAGGTCCGACGCTGTCGGTAGCGTCCGTGCTGCGCTTCCCTGGCTTACGGGGCCTGCAAATGCGCGTGCCTGGATCTTTTCGACCATCGACTGGCGCGTAAACAGGGATACGATGACAAACACGAGAATGTTGCCGACGAGTGACCACGCGACCCCGTGCGTCAGAGGATTGGCATGGCCCTCTACCAACAGCGCTTCGGGGCGCAGCCACGCGAAACCGAACAGGCCGTTGTCGATGAAATCCGCGCTGAAGACACCGGACCGCGCCAGTGTCGGCAGAAACAGTGTGTACGCCCATAAAGTGAAGCCCGTGAGAAGGCCCGCAAACGCGCCGACGCGGGTGGAACGTTGCCAATAAAGCCCCAACACGATCAGCGGCATGAACTGCGCGGCAGCAGCGAACGACAGCAGGCCGATGCTCGCCAGGGCCGCCGACCGGTCCAGGGCCAGGTAGTAGAAGTACGCCAGCACGGTAATGCCGATAATCGAGCCACGGCGAACGTTGAGCAGCAAGCGGGAATAATCCCTGCGCTCCGCCAAACCCAACGCCTTGATGTGCAATAGAGCAGGCATAACGATTTCGTTACTGATCATAGTCGACAGGGCGACACACGCGACGATGACCATGCCCGTCGCCGCCGAAAAACCGCCGAGGAACGCAAGGATGGTCAACCAGTCGTGTCCCTGTTGCATCGGCAATGCGAGGACAAAAGTGTCCCCGCTGAAGACGCCAGAAGGTAGCATCTTCAACCCGGCCAGCGTGATCGGAATAATGAACACCGTGAACACCAGCAGATACAGCGGAAACGCCCACCTTGTCGAGTGAATATCTGCGTCCTTGTGTGCTTCGACAACGGCGACGTGAAACTGACGCGGCAGGCAAAATATGGCCGCGCTGGCGAGGATCAACTGCGTGACGAACGTGTCCGGCACATGATCGAGCTGGAACACGGTATCGGCGCGCGCCGCGGTCGCCGTCACCTCGCCCCCAACCTCCCCCAACAGCACCAGGGCAAACACGCCGACGGCGACGAAAGCCAGCAGCTTCACGACTGATTCGAAGGCGATCGCCATCATCATGCCTTCATGGTGCTCCGTCACATCGATCTTGCGCGTGCCAAACAATATTGCGAATACCGCGAGCGCTACAGCGACGACGAGCGCCGTGTCGTACTCCGCGCCGCCGGTCACGGAGTAGTTTGAGACAATGCTGAAACCGCCCACCACAGCCTTTAGCTGCAGCGCGATATAAGGCACCGACCCGACCGTCGCAATCAGCGTAACCAGCGCCGCAAGGCTGCGAGCCTTGCCATAGCGGGCGGCGATAAAATCCGCGATTGACGTCAGGTTCTGGCGTTTACTGATGCTGACGATGCGCACGATCATCGGCCAGCCAAACAGGATAACCAGCATCGGTCCCAGATAGATGGGCAGGTAGCCCCAGCCGCTCTCAGCTGCCGAACCGACGGCGCCGTAAAAGGTCCAGGACGTGCAGTACACGGCCAGCGTCAGGCTGTAGATCAGCGCCCGGGTGAAGCTCGAGAAGCGGCTTTGCTCGACATTGTCGCCCCAGTACGCAATGGCAAACAGCACCGTTACGTAACCGAGTGACAGGACCAGCAGTACCCACCAGTTGATCAACCGAACGCCCCCCGCTTTTTTTCTTATCCGGTCAGTCTACTACTATCGTCGAATGCCCGCGACTGGGTGCGAATGCTACCTTCAGCGGCGATAAAACCATAAAAGCACCCGCACACAAGGGGAATCGCATGTCCAAGAACAGCAGCTACTGGAGCGCAAACCTGAGGCTCGTGGCCTTATGCCTCGCGATCTGGTTCGTCGTGTCCTACCTGTTCGGAATCATACTCGTCGAGCCGCTGAACAGTATCCAGCTCGGTGGTTACAAGCTCGGGTTCTGGTTCGCACAACAGGGATCTATCTACGTATTTGTTGCGTTGATCTTCTTCTACGCCAATCGCATGGGCAAGCTCGACAAAGAGCACGATGTCCATGAAGACGACGACTAGGGGCGAGCCATGACACTTCAAACAATGACCTACCTCGTCGTCGGCTTCACGTTCGCGATCTACATCGGCATTGCGATCTGGGCACGCGCCGGAACGACCAAGGACTTCTACGTCGCCGGCGGCGGTGTAAACCCGATTGCCAACGGTATGGCAACGGCAGCCGACTGGATGTCTGCGGCTTCGTTTATTTCGATGGCCGGCCTGATCGCATTCATGGGTTACGGAGGCTCGGTGTTCCTGATGGGCTGGACGGGCGGCTACGTGCTCCTCGCCATGCTTCTGGCACCGTACCTGCGCAAGTTCGGCAAATTCACGGTTCCCGAGTTTATCGGTGATCGCTACTACTCCAAGGCTGCGCGCATCGTCGCCGTTATCTGCCTGATCATCGCCTCGGTGACGTATGTTATCGGTCAGATGAAGGGCATCGGCGTGGCGTTCTCGCGCTTCCTCGAGGTCGACTACAACGTCGGCCTGTCGATCGGCATGGGCA
Organism: Chromatiales bacterium; assembly: GCA_004282875.1. GTDB lineage: Bacteria > Pseudomonadota > Gammaproteobacteria > Steroidobacterales > Woeseiaceae > UBA1847. The sequence continues at coordinate 5,899 of SHLT01000126.1, forward strand.
TCGTCTTCATCTACGCCGTTATGGGCGGCATGAAAGGCATCACCTACACGCAGATCGCACAGTACTGCGTGCTGATCCTGGCTTACACGATTCCGGCGATCTTTATCTCGCTGAACCTGACGGGCAACCCGATCCCGCAGCTCGGTCTCGGTTCGACCATGGCCGGCACCGACGTCTTCCTGCTCGATCGCCTCGACCAGGTGCTGCGAGACCTCGGCTTCCTCGAATACACGACCAACGTCAGATTGAGTTTGACCAACATGTTTATGTACACGTTGTCGCTCATGATCGGCACCGCCGGCCTGCCCCACGTGATCATCCGTTTCTTCACGGTTCCAAAGGTCAAGGATGCTCGCAGCTCCGCTGGCTGGGCACTCGTGTTCATCGCGATCCTCTACACGACGGCGCCGTCCGTTGCTGCCATGGCTCGCCTGAACCTGGTCGAGACGATCAATCTGCCGTCCGGCGAGCAGATGGTCTACGACGAACGCCCGGACTGGATTCGTAACTGGGAGGCCACCGGTCTGCTGGCATTCGAAGACAAGAATGGCGACGGCGAGATCGTCTACAGTGCCGATGCCGAGACCAACGAAATGACGAAGGTCGACCGCGATATCATGGTGCTTGCCAACCCCGAGATCGCCAACCTGCCGAACTGGGTCATCGCACTCGTGGCGGCCGGTGGACTCGCGGCCGCACTATCGACCGCAGCCGGATTGTTACTCGCGATATCCTCCGCGATATCCCACGACTTGCTCAAGGGCGTCTTCAAGCCCGAGATCACGGAGAAGCAGGAACTCCTGGCGAGTCGTATCGCGATGGCCGGCGCTATCCTGGTCGCAGGTTATCTCGGGTTTAATCCACCCGACTTCGCGGCGGGCACGGTAGCCCTCGCCTTCGGCCTGGCGGCATCGTCAATATTCCCCGCATTGATGATGGGCATCTTCTATAAGCGCATGAACAAGGAAGGTGCTATCGCGGGCATGGTCGCGGGCATCGGTGTCACGCTGTTCTACGTATTCCAGCACAAGGGCATCATGTTCATCCAAAGCACTTCGTACCTGGGCGACATGTCGCCGAACTGGTTCCTCGGCATCGAGCCGAATGCCTTCGGCGCAGTCGGTGCCATCGTCAACTTCGCAGTCGCCTTTGCGGTTGCCAAGATGACCGCAGCACCACCGCAGGAAATCATGGACCTCGTCGAGCACATTCGCGTGCCGTCAGGTGCAGGAGCCGCTTCATCCCATTGATTCCCTTGAATCAAACTATGGGGGGTCGATTCGACCCCCCTTTTTTTTATGCGTAGGATGTAGTCGATGCTCAAGAACAAGCACCTGATTGTGGCAATGCTCGTAGCCCCCATGCTCGCCATCATGGCGTGGTTTGCGGTCGACTACTTCGTTGCTGAGCGCCCGCATGCTGCAAAAGACGGCGCCGCTTATACGCTGATCGCCAAGTCCAACTGCCGTTACGATAGCGGTGCGTGCGACCTTGAGAACTCGGATTTCAAGCTGAGCATCAGACCAATGTCGGTGACGGCCGACAGCGTGCAACTGGAGATGACGTCGGCTTTTCCGCTACAGGGCGCGACCCTGGGACTGGTCAACGATGGCGTGGCCTCGGTGCCCTCGCCCATGGCAGCTACGAATGACCAGGGCCTGCACTGGACGACCCGCATCGATGCACCGGGTGGCGAGAACTCAACGATTCGCGTGGCTGCGACAGCGCAGGGTTCGACCTGGTATGCCGAGGTGCCGACCGTGTTTCTCTACCCGAGCGAATAGTTCCGGCCTTATTCATCCCAGCTGAAAACGTCTTCCAGGCCAACGCCGAAAAGCCGCGCAATTCTGAACGCGCTTTCGAGCGACGGCGAGTAACGATTCTGTTCGATCGCGATGACGGTTTGTCGCGTCACGCCGATGGCATCGCCAAGTGCTGCCTGCGTCATAGCGCCATGCTGCTCGCGTAGTTCCCGCACCCGGTTGGTGATGGGCGGCTTGCGTCCCATGACTAAACCGATGTCCGGTAGAAGACGATCTGCAGCAGATACTCGGCCAGGTGACTCGCGACCAGGCTCGCGAACACGACGTAGAACAGCAGGTCACCATTGGCGGACAGCAGGTAGGTCCCGAGCGACACCAGCACACCCGCCGCCAGCACATACGATGAGTAGTGCCCCGCACGGTCGAAGATCAGCTTCTCCCGTTCATCCACGGGCGCATCGGCCTCTTTTGGCGCCAGCGCAGTAATAACGATGTGGCCGACGATGGCAATGGTCACCAGGCAAACCGTGTAGGCCACGAGCTGTGGCATCAACGGTGAGGGGAGCTGCCCCGAGCCGGTCCACCCTGAAAGCACGGGCAGGAAATAGATCAAGCCGCCCACTATCAGTGCGGCGGACATGATCCACGCCGATTTTTCTCGAAACGACATCTGTTTCTCCAATGTAAAAAATTCTTTACATAGGAGATTAAGCGCAATTCAGATGCGTGTCAAATATTTTTTACATGCTTGAGGAGTGCCATCTGAACGTCGATGGCACGCATTCAGACCGGGCTGGCACCGTAGAAATACGCGAGCAGGACGAGCACCAGCAAAACACTCATGAATACGAGGAGTCTCAGTTTGAATATTCGGTTTGGCACTTAATTGTCCTTTTAGCGGCTGCTTGCACCTGCGGCTTCAACTCCGGACAGTCTACCCCAATTCCCACCGACGACGGCTTGCGTTCGCCTTTGGTCCAATGGTTGGTCTGTGGGGCTTTATCTAGACTTGGCGGTACTCGAAAATCCGCGGAACCGCCATGACCAAATACGCCGCCACACATCGCCTGTCCATCGAAAATCCCGAAGAATTCTGGGCCGAGGCCGCCGCGGGAATCGACTGGGAGAAACGCTGGGACCAGGTG
>SHLT01000127.1 GCA_004282875.1 Chromatiales bacterium
CCGGCTTGATGTGCTCGTTGATGTACTCGAACAGCTGCTGCTTCATCTGCCCCCAGGCAATGCCGTTGGCGTAGGACTCCGCGACTGCCGCCGTTTCCTCCGGCGTCGCGAATGCCTTGTAGATATCGAATAGCGTGCTGTCGGCAGTGTCCTTGGGTTCGCCCGGCTCCAGGCTGTTCGTTTTGATCTTCATGATCAGCTTGCGCAGCCGCTTCTCGGGGGCAAACAGCGGAATCGTGTTGTTGTAGCTCTTTGACATCTTGCGGCCATCCAGCCCCTTGAGCACGGCGGTATCGTCGCCAATTAGCGCCTCGGGCAGGACAAAGGTTTCACCGTAGTTGTGATTGAACCGCTGCGCGATGTCGCGGGCCATTTCAACGTGCTGTTTCTGATCCTGGCCGACCGGCACCTTGCTCGATTTGAACATCAGGATGTCGGCGGCCATGAGAATCGGGTAGCTGTAAAGGGCCATCATCACGCCCTTGTCCGGATCCTTGTTGCCGCCCTCGAGATTGGCCTGCACGGACGCCTTGTAGGAATGCGCCCGGTTCATGAGGCCTTTGGCCGTCATACCGTGCAGTATCCAGGTGAGCTCCGGAATTTCGGGTATGTCCGACTGGCGGTAGAAATACGCATGTTCTGTGTCGAGCCCCAGCGCCATCCATGCCGCAGCAATCTCGAGCGTCGACTGGCCGATCTTGTCCGGGTCCTCGCTCTTTGCCAGCGAATGATAGTCCGCGAGGAAATAGAAATGCCGGGTGGACAGGTCCTTGCTGGCTTCGATGCCGGGGCGGATCGCGCCGACATAGTTGCCAATATGTGGCGTGCCGGTCGTCGTTATCCCGGTAAGGTAAGTGTCTTGCATTAGTAGCCTGCTGCCTGCCCGTCTTTACGTACTTCGGAGGCGCCATAGTACACGCCCTGCTCCTTGTCGAACATGATGGCCTGGTAGCCGCCAAAACTGCCGTTCGACGGCCCGAGTGTATGCCCTCTCTGCCGCAAACCTTCCCGGGCATCGGCGCTGAATCCGTTCTCGAGGTGTACGACGCCGCCCGTTGTCATCGTGCTGCCGGTGGGTTGTGAAGAACCCCTGTGATTGACGCGCGCGGCATCGCCAGCCTCCTGCAGGTTCATGCCGAAATCGACCATGTTGATGACGATCTGTGCATGCCCCTGTGGCTGCATGGCGCCTCCCATCAGTCCGAAACTGATCAGGGGCTCGCCATCCTTCATGACGAACGCCGGAATGATCGTATGGAAAGGCCGCTTGCCACCCTCGACGACGTTGGCATGGTTCTCGTCGAGCGCAAACAGTTCAGCCCGATTCTGCAGCACGAAGCCGAGATCCCCCGGCGTCATCCCGGACCCCATGCCGCGGTAGTTGCTCTGGATCAGCGACACCATGTTGCCGTCGGCGTCAGCGACGGTCAGGTAGATCGTATCGCCTTCGTCCAGTTTCTGTTCACCCGCCGGCAGCGACATTGAGGCCTTGTCGGGTGCAATCAGCTCGCGGCGTTCCGCCGCGTAGTCTTTCGAGATGAGCCAGTCGACGGGGACGTCGGCGAAGTCCATGTCGACGTAGTACTTCGCCCGGTCTTCAAACGCGAGCTTCTTGGCTTCGACGAGCGTATGCAGATACTCGGCGCTGCCGAAACCCATCGCGGCAATGTCATAGCCCGCGAGAATATTGAGTATTTGCAGCGCGGCGATGCCCTGACCATTTGGCGGCAGTTCGTAGACGTCCCAGCCTCGGTAGTTGGTCGAAACCGGCGTGACCCACTCGGAGGTATGCGCCGCCAGGTCAGCGTAACTGAGCAGGCCGCCCTGTTCGGCCATGTAAGCGTCGATGCGCCTGGCAATATCGCCTTTATAGAACTCATCACGGCCGTTCTCGGCAATGGCCTCATAGGTATCGGCGAGACGCGGATTGCGGAACATTTCGCCCTTTCCGGGTACGTCGCCGCCAGGCATGAAGGTCTCCGCAAAGCCCGGATAATGACCGATGCGGTCGCGGTTGCTCTTGAAGTAGTGGGCAATAACCTCGCTCACCGGGAAGCCCTCACGTGCATAACGGATGGCGGGCGCGAGGATAGCCGTCATGGGCAGCCGCCCGTAGCGGCCGTGGAGTTCGAACCAGCCGTCGACGGCTCCCGGCACGCTGACCGGTAACGGTCCGAAACTCGGGATCTTTTCCATGCCGCGCTCGCGGAAATACTCGAGCGTCATCCGCGCCGGTGCGCGGCCCGAGGCATTCAGCCCCGTCAGCTCCTGTTTCCTGGCATCCCAGACGATTGCATACAGGTCACCACCGATACCATTGCCGGTAGGCTCCATGAGTCCGAGCGCGGCATTGGCGGCAATGGCCGCATCGACAGCACTGCCGCCGGCTTTCAGGATATCCAGGGCGACCTGTGTAGCCAGCGGTTGGCTCGTGGCCGCCATGCCCTGCGGCGCGATGACTTCCGAGCGCGACGCGTGAGGCCGCCCGGCGACACGGTCGTATCCTGGATCAGCGGCCACCAAGGGGCTCCCTGTCGCTAACATTACAATGAAAAACAGCCATCTGAATCGCTTCATCCTTTGCTCCACTCCCCGACAAGGGGCCGCCAATGATGGCACTCGCCGACTACCGCGGCAACAGGGTATGATCCTGCCATGGCTATGAAATTCAGTGACAAGAACCCCGAGCTTGGCGCACTTTACGGCAGCCATCTGGCAACCGTCACGGCCCGCCACGATCATGCCCTGGAACAGGCGGGTGCAAGTCACGCCGTCATCTATTCCGGCGATCCGAAGCTGGCATTCCTGGACGATTATCATCATCCGTTCAAGGCGAACCCGCACTTTGTGGGCTGGGCACCGCTTGTCGCCCTGCCTTTTTCGTACATCGTATACACGCCCGGCGAGACGCCGGTGCTCATCTACTATCAGCCACATGACTACTGGCATGTCGTGCCCGGCGCGCCCGATGGGTACTGGACCGGACATTTCGATGTTCGTATCGTGCACGCAACGGATGAGGTCGCGGCTCACCTGCCTGCCGACCGTGAAAAGTGCATTGCCATCGGGGAGTTTCACGACGAATCGCTCGCCTTTGGTATCGAGCGCATTAACCCGACGACTGCGATCAACATCCTGCACTACGCGCGCGGCGTGAAGACAGAATACGAGCTTGCCGTGATGCGCCTCGCCGCCGAACGTGGCGCGGCCGGGCATATTGCCGCCGAAGCGGCATTCCGTAACGGCATGTCGGAATTCGATATTCACCGCGCGTATTGCGAGGCGGTCAGCCACACGGACCCGGAGCTGCCGTACGGCAACATCATCGCCCTGAACGAACACGGCGCCGTCCTGCATTACACCGATCTCGATCGCGAGGCCCCGGAGAATATTCGGTCGTTCCTGATCGACGCCGGAGCGCAGGTTCATGGCTATGCGTCGGACATCACGCGCACATACTCAAACGGCGACCCGCGCTTCCAGGATCTAATCGAGCGTATGAATACGATGGAGCTCGCAATCGTCGACAAGCTGCACGCCGGCCTCGATTATCGCGACCTGCACGTCGCCACGCACACGATGCTTGCCGAGGTACTCGTCGACACCGAATTGGCAACCGGCAACCCCGATACATTGCTTGAAACCGGCGTGACGTCCGCCTTTTTCCCGCACGGCCTGGGTCACTTGCTGGGCATCCAGGTGCATGATGTCGCGGGTCACCAGGAAAGTGAGACCGGCGGCACCATTGACCCGCCAAGCGGCCACCCGTTCCTGCGCCTGACACGCGTGCTCGAGGAAGACATGGTCCTCACCATCGAACCCGGCATGTACGTCATCGATATGCTGCTGGAGAATCTTCGCGGCACGCCCGCCGAGAGCCACGTGAACTGGGACACCGTCGACTGGCTGCGCCCATTTGGCGGCATCCGGATTGAAGACGACGTTCGCGTCAGGGCCGACGGCCACGAGAATCTCACCCGCGACGCTTTCGCGCGCGCTTCATAACAGCGCGCCAACCCTCCTCCGCTGCTCACTTTCGGTGCGCTTCGCTGTGCTATATCCAAGAATTTCAATAACTTGGATGAACCCTTGATTGGCACAAAATCTGCAAATCACCGGGTATGCCGACCTGGAATCGAAACGTGTCAATGCGCGCCCTGCGCGCGTTCTGTCTGGCGGTCGAACGCGAAAGTTTTCGTCTCGCTGCCGAAGACCTGTACCTGACCGCGTCGGCCGTCAGCCACCAGATCCGGCAACTCGAGGACACGATCGGCAGCCAGCTCTTTTCGAGGTCAGCCCGAAGTCTAAACGTGACCGATGCAGGCCGCGCGTTTTACGACGACCTCAAACCGATCCTTGACGACCTCGACGTCATCATCGAGCGCAACAGTAAAAAGGCTGAAGGCCCGGTCCTGAAGTTGTCAGTGCAGTCGTTCTTTGCGAGTGAATTGCTCGTGCCCCGCTTGTCTGACTTCGTTGACGAAAACCCCGACATCTCGATTACGGTGGATACGGCTGACGGCGAGTCGGGCACGCACGACAGAACCGCTGACGTTGCCATCCGGCTGTTCACAAAACCGCCGGACGGACTGGACAGCGATCGTCTGTTCGCGCTACGGCTCATCCCGGTTGGGTCGCCAGGCTTCTATGACCGCGTCAAGGTTGTAGCCGGCCGAATCAAGAGCGACTTTCCGCTGATTGTTCACGATTCGAGACCCAAGGCCTGGCAGAAATGGCAGCGGTCGTCGGGTATTCGCTTGCCGCGCAATCCAAAAATCATCCGGCTCAATTCGATGACGTCCGTCGCCCGCGCGGCCGAGCAGGGTCTGGGGGCTGCATTGATGCCGGCGCAATTGTGTTGCACGTGGATGGAGTCCGGCGCGTTGACCCAGCTATTCGACCACGAGCTGGAATCGAGTGAAGCCTACTACCTGATAAGCCCTGAGAGCGCCGCCGACACCGGGCACAGCAAAACGTTTCGTGATTGGGTGTTACAGGAATTCACGTTCGGGTCGTGATTTTTTTTCACCGTGAAGATCAATTTTTGTCGTTTGTAAGATGCCGTGGCTTTTTCTAAATTTCCCACCAACGATGCGTCTCAGACGAATCACTCACGCTTGGAGGAAATGAAATGAGAAACCACGTAGTACGACACGGGGCCGCACTTATGCTGCTCCTTGGACTTCTCGGTGCAGTATCCGCGCAAGCGGACGAGGCGCCTGTACAGGGCTACATCATGACGGTGTACTCGAATATGGCACACGGAAAAAAGATCCTGAGTGGATCCGAGAATAGGGCAATCGCGAAGCTTGCGCGTAAGAATGACCTGCATGCCGGGTACCTTGAAGGCGAAATCAACCTGTGCGTGGCTTACACGAAAGCGAAACAGGTCGACAAGGCGACTGCAGCCTGCGATTCGGCCATCGAGCTCTCGCTCAGGGATGCAAAGCGAATAAAGCGAAGCACCCTTTTTGGCCGCGCCTCTGTCCAGGTTGCCGACACCGGACGCGCCATTGCGCTGACGAATCGAGGCGTACTGCACGCGATTGCCGGCGAGGAGGCACAAGCCCGTGCGAAGTTCGAAATGGCGATGGAACTGCAGTCGACCGAGCAGTCCGCGAAAGCGAACCTGGCGGTGCTCGAAAGCAGGCTCGCCGCTAGCCGCTCCTGAATAGAGTAAGAAAAGGCATCCGGTAGGTCGCTTCCCCCTGACTGCCGGCGTGTAACAACGGTCCACCCTTCCCCCGGGTGGGCCGTTTTTTTACGCCTTTTCCTGTTGTCGTCGCTCTGCAATAAGCCGCGCTTTAACGCGTTCACCTTTCTTTTGCAACATTGGTCTCAGGCGTTTACCCAACCATGGCATCAGGTAAACCAGCGTCGCCAGGATGCCGCTCGATGTCGGCATGGCCTGCTCGGCAATGTTGTTGCCGCACAGGTCCAGGATGGCCTGTCCGACCTGCTCGGCCGAACTCATGGGCTGCGAGAACACGATGTCGTCGACATCATCCAGGTTTTCCATGATGAAGCCCGTGTCGACCGGCCCGGGCGACACGACGGCCGCCTTGATGCCCGAGCCCTCGAGTTCCTGGCCCAGCGCCAGGGTGAAAATCCGTAGTCCGAACTTGCTGGACGAATACGTCGTTGCGCCGACGCTCGCCAGTCGGCCGTGAAGAGACGCCACGTTGATAATGGCGCCACCGCCCGCGTCCTCGAGATACGGCAGGGCAAGACGCGTCAAAATGATAGGAGCCTTCAGGTTGACGTCGATGATGCGACCGAGCTCTTCGGCGGGGACCTCGCGAACGTCGCCACGTGCATGATACCCGGCGTTGTTCACAAGAACGTCGATGCGCCCGAACTCGAAGTCCGCCTTCTTGAAGAGGTCCACACAGGCGTCGGCATCGGTGACATCCATCGCGAAGAGTTCGACGCGCGTCTTGTCACGCAGTTCTGTCGCGACCGCCTCGAGGTTCTTCTTGCTCCGCGCAACAAGCATCAGGTTGGCGCCAGCCTCGGCGAACAGGCGTGCGGTTGCGGCGCCCACGCCTTCGGAGCCGCCCGTGATGATCACGGTCTTGTCTTTAAAAATCATCCGGGGATGGTATCAGAAGCCCAGGTAAGCTTTGATCTTCTTCCAGAGTGACGACTCCCACCCATACACCTCGAGGGCCTCGGCATCGAGCGTCGCGACAGGCATGGTCGTATCAGCCGCAACCGGTTCGTTTGCAGCGACGTCGTCAGGGCGCAATTCCAGCTTGCCTTTGCGGCCCTCGCGCGCCGTGGTCAGGCCATCGACCTCCAGACTCAGGTAGGGCAGCACCTCGTCGTCAACGATGTCATCCAGGAATACGGCATCCGGATCGAACGCCTCCTTCGCCAGGATGACGCAGTCATCAAAGGATTTCTTGTCGGTGTTAATAGCCATGGTCCCGTCGCGACAAAGGGAATACTTTAGGCCGGTGGAGCAAGTTTCGCTGTGAGCCGACTCACAAATCGTGGATTACGGTAACCAACTGACTAAACAGGGAATATTCGGTGCTTGTGACATAATACAGGCGTGTTCTGCCGCCGCAGTTTACGGCAGGCTGGCTTCTGCCGCGCGCCTGCCGAGTTCGATAATTTCCGCAGCGCGATAAATATCGAAGGTACGAGCAACATTCCTGGGGATCTCGATCGTCAGGTCCGGCGGATAGGCCGCCAGCTTCTGCCGGGCAATGGTGCTCTGCATGGCATCAAAAACGAGGTAGGCGACTTCGGCCGCCCCGATCGTCTTGCGCGATTCCGGCGGCGACTCATAGACCGGTTTTCCGCCGAGGTTCACGGCAAGCGTAAGGTCGGTGTGGTCGTCGAACACCGGGGCAATCGGAACCGGGTTCACTACGCCGCCGTCGACGAGCATCTTCTCCTTGTACTTCGCCGGCGTGAAGAACAGCGGCAGCGAACAGGAGGAGCGGATCGCATCGAAGAGTGGCCCTTCGCTCAGCCAGACCTCCCGGCCACTCTCGAGCTCAGTTGCCACGGCGGTGAAGCGGATGGGCAGATCCTCGATTTGCCGATCGCCGACGAGCTTGATCATCTGGGCGATGATGCGATCACCCTTCACAAGACCACCGCCCTGCCAGGCGATATCCACCATGTTGACCATGTCGAACTTCTTCACGCCACGAACCCAGGTCTCGTACTCGGCGAGCTTTCCGGCGGCGTAGATGCCGCCCACCAGCGCGCCGGCGGAACAACCCGCGATCGAGGTGATCTTGTAACCCTTTTCCTCGAGGACGTGAATAACCCCGATGTGCGCCAGGCCGCGTGCGCCGCCGCTGCCGAGCACGAGCGAAACGGTCTTCGGTTGCGATGTGTTCATACCGCTATTCTAAGGCATAAAAAAAGCCGGGCTAAGCCCGGCTTTTACGGATAACGCTGGCAGGCGCCGCCTAGTCTTCGGCAGCAACCTCAGCCGCCTGCTCGGTGAGCATGACGATCGCCATCGGCGCCGCATCACCCGGGCGCGGACCCGTCTTCAGGATGCGCAGGTAACCACCTGGACGCTCCTTGAAACGCGGACCAATTTCCGAGAACAGCTTGCCGACGATTTCCTTGTCACGCAGACGATCAAAAGCGAGGCGGCGATTTGCAACGCTGTCTTCTTTCGCGAGCGTGATGAGCGGCTCGACAACTCGGCGCAGTTCTTTAGCTTTAGGCAGCGTCGTACGGATCGTTTCATGCTTCAGCATCGACGTAGCCATATTGCGGAACATGGCCTTGCGGTGTGAGCTGTTACGACCCAGTCGACGACCGGATTTTCTATGACGCATTGTTTTATTCCTGGTATCTGATGCTTACATCATGAGCTCGTGCTCAGGACGAAGGCTCGCTGGCGGCCAGTTGTCGAGATGCATTCCCAACCCCAGTCCGTGGCCTTCCAGAACTTCCTTGATCTCTGTCAGAGATTTCTTGCCGAGGTTCGGCGTACGCAGAAGTTCCACCTCGGTGCGCTGCACGAGGTCACCGATGTACATGATGTTCTCTGCCTTGAGGCAGTTCGCTGAACGAACCGTGAGCTCGAGTTCGTCGACCGGACGCAGGAGGATCGGATCCACCTGGTTCTCGGCCTGCGCGCCAACGCCTTCTTCCTGACCCTGCAGATCAACAAAGACAGACAGCTGGTCCTTGAGGATGCTGCCCGCGCGGCGAATCGCTTCTTCCGGGTCGATCGTGCCGTTGGTTTCAATGTCGATCAACAGCTTGTCGAGGTCGGTGCGCTGCTCAACGCGAGCAGCTTCGACGTTGTAGGTCA
>SHLT01000128.1 GCA_004282875.1 Chromatiales bacterium
GCCGATTTCACGGTCACCGAGAAGATGCTGCAGCATTTCATCCGCAAAGCGCACTCATCCCGGTACTTCCGGCCAAGTCCGCGGGTCCTGATTTGCGTCCCCTACGGCTCGACACAGGTCGAACGCCGTGCGATTCGAGAGTCTGCCGAGGGTGCAGGCGCGCGCAAAGTACACCTTATTGATGAGCCAATGGCCGCCGCGATCGGTGCGGGCATGCCCGTGCACGAGGCGCGCGGTTCGATGGTCCTCGATATCGGTGGCGGTACCTCGGAGGTCGCCGTGATCTCGCTGAACGGCATCGTGTACGCGGCGTCGGTCCGTATTGGCGGCGACCGCTTTGACGAGGCCATCACCAACTACGTCCGCCGCAACTACGGCATCCTGATCGGTGAGGCCACGGCCGAACGCATCAAGCATGAAATCGGCTCGGCGTTCCCGGGGCAGGAGGTCCTCGAGATTTCAGTCAAGGGTCGCAACCTCTCCGAAGGCGTGCCGCGCAGCTTCACGCTGAACTCGAACGAAATCCTCGAAGCCCTGCAGGAGCCGCTGCAAGGTATCGTCGGGGCCGTCAAGGAAGCGCTCGAACAGACGCCGCCGGAGCTCGGCGCCGACGTGGCGGAACGCGGCATCGTCCTGACCGGCGGTGGTGCGATGCTACGCGACCTCGACAAGCTCCTGATGGAAGAAACCGGGTTGCCTGTCGTCATCGCTGACGATCCGCTGACCTGCGTCGCCCGGGGCGGCGGACGGGTCATCGAGCTCATCGATGAGCACGGCCCGGCTGTCTTCGGACTGGAGTGACAATCCCAGGACGTAACCATGGCCGCGTCCCGGGGAAATAACACGAATCCAGCCCGCATCCCGGCGCTGGGTCTCCGGGTTCTCGTGCTCATGATCATCAGCATTGTGCTGATGTACCTCGACCATCGCCAGAATCACCTCGACGGCATTCGCAAGGGTATCGGCGCGGCCGTCTATCCGTTGCAGCTTGCCGTCGACGCGCCTGTCCGCCTCTGGGAGTGGCTAGGCGATTCTACGACCTCGCGCAACGAACTCGAACTCGAACTGGGGCGGCTGCAGGCCGAGCGGCTGCTGACGAACGCCCGACTCCAGCGCCTGACGGCGCTTGAAGCCGAGAATGCTCGCCTGCGCGCGTTGCTGGACGCCCGCGAAACCGTTCGCGACGAAGTTCGCGTTGCCGAGATCATGGCGGTCGACGCGAATCCCTACGAACACAACCTGGTTATCGACGTCGGCAGTCGCGACGGCGTCTACGACGGTCAGGCCATCGTTGACGCGGACGGTGTCGTCGGCCAGGTTATCCGGACCGGCGTCGTAACGGCGCAGGCGGTCCTGATCAGCGACGCCGACCACGCACTCCCGGTCGAAGTCAATCGCAACGGTCTGCGCACTATCGCCGTGGGCACGGGCGAGATCGATCGCCTTGATCTGCCGTTCTTACCCAACAATGCGGACATCCGTGCCGGCGACCTGCTCGTGACGTCTGGCCTGGGCGGCGCCTTTCCCGCAGGCTACCCGGTTGCCGTGGTCGACTCGGTGACCCGGATTCCGCAGGAGCCGTTCGCCGATGTGACCGCAACGCCCTCCGCCGCGCTGGACCAGGTCCGCGAGGTCATGCTGATCTGGTCCGCCCCACCCGTCACCGAGGCCGGGAACGAGACGGCAACTGAAATCGAGGAGGCCGACGAATGAGCAGGGACAGCGCCTCCCGGCGGTTTCCCGTGATCATCACGCTCATCGTCGGGCTGATGTTGACCATCATGCCGCTTCCGGACGCGATCGAGGCGTTTCGCCCGGACTGGCTGGCTCTGCTCATGATCTTCTGGGCCATGCAGCTGCCGCGAACCTGGAGCGTTGGATCGGCCTGGGTCGTCGGCATCGTGCTGGACGTTTCCTACGGAACGCTGCTCGGCCAGCACGCACTCGCACTGTGCGTCATCACGTTTGCGACCGTGCGTTTTCACCTGCTCATGCGGGTCTTCCCGCTGTCGCAGCTGTCCGCCACGATTTTCGCATTGCTTGCGCTCTACCAGTTCATCCTGTTCTGGGTCAACGGCGTTGCGGCCGTGTCCGCGCCGTCTGTCGCCTACTGGGGACCCGTCATCACCGGCACGCTGATCTGGCCGTTCTTTTATATATTTATGTCGGGAGTTCGCTACCGGTCGCGGTCGGGCGCGTAGGCATGTCCGCCCTGCTCTCACCGATAAAGGATGTCCATTCCGAACGCCGCATGTTTCTATCGCGCGTGGTTCTCGCCGCTGTTGTTTCGATTCTGCTTCTCGGCCTGGTAATCGCGCGGCTGGTCCAGCTACAGGTCGTCGATCACGAGCTGTTTGCCGAGAAATCCCAGGGCAACCGGGTGCGTATTGAACCCGTGCCGCCCATCCGCGGGTTGGTGTTCGACCGCAAGGACCGTGTGCTCGCGGAAAACCTGCCCGCGTACCAGCTCGAACTGATTCCCGAGCAGGTCGATGATATCGACGATACGCTCAATCGGCTCGCCTCCATCAATCTCATCGAGTTCGAAGACATTCCCCGTATCAAGGATCTCAGCCGCAGCGGTCCGCGTTTCAAACCCGTGACGCTGAAGTTCCGGCTGACGGACGAGGAAATCGCCAGCTTCGCGATTCAGCGGCCACGCTTTCCAGGCGTCGACTTCCAGCCGCGGCTCGTGCGCCACTACCCGGACGGCGAGCTTGTCTCACATGCCGTGGGTTACGTTGGCGCGCTGAGCACCGACGACCTGGAACGACTCGACCCGGCTGCCTACGCAGGCACCTCGCATACGGGCAAGACCGCCGTTGAGAGCAGCTTTGAGTCGGACCTGCATGGCGACGCCGGCTACCGTCACATGATCACCAATGCGCGCGGCCGGCAGGTCCCGAGCGACACGAGTGAGTTGCTCGACTCGCTGCCCTTTGACGAAACGCCGATGCCCGGCGCCAACGTCTATTTGAGCCTCGACCTCGACCTGCAGCGAATTGCCACACAGGCGCTCGCGGGTCGACGTGGTGCGCTCGTGGCGTTGGACCCGCAGAACGGAGAGATCCTGGCGCTGGTCAGCGCCCCGGCCTTCGACCCGAATCTGTTTGCCGTTGGCATGTCGACGTCCCAGTATCGTGAGCTTAGCGAGAATCCGGATCGACCATTGTTTAACCGTGCCGTCCGCGGCGCCTATCCGCCCGGCTCGACCATCAAGCCGATGCTGGCACTGGCGGCGCTCGAGAAAAACGCAACCAACCTGACGCGCAAGACCGTGTGTCACGGCTATTTCCAGCTGCCCAACGACGATCATCGCTACCGCGACTGGAAGCCTGAAGGCCACGGTCCGGTTGACCTGCACGACGCGATCGCGCAGTCCTGCGACGTGTACTTTTACGAGATCAGTGGCGATATCGGCATCGATACCATGCACGATTACCTGACGCGTTTCGGCCTGGGGTCGAAGACGGGCGTCGACATCGGCGGCGAAAGCACGGGCCTGGTGCCGTCGCGTGAATGGAAGCGCAACAACTTCAGCGATCGTGACAACCAGCGCTGGTATCACGGCGAAACGGTCATTGTGTCGATCGGCCAGGGCTACATGCTCGCGACGCCACTGCAGCTGGCTTCGGCGGCGGCGGCACTCGCCACGCGCGGCAAGCGCTACCGCCCGCACATGGTCGCCGCGGTTGAAGACGCGTTGACGGGCGAGCGTCGCATGGTGCAGCCCGAACGGCTGCCTGATGTGGAAATCAGCAACGAGTTCTATTGGGAAAACGTGCTGGGGGCGATGCACGACGTCATGCAAGGCCCCCGCGGAACCGCGCGCGCCGTGGGCTTCGGGGCGCCTTACGAAATGGCGGGCAAGAGTGGCACCGCACAGGTCGTGTCGATTGCGCAGGACGAAGAGTACGACGACGCCGAGCTCGAGGAGCGGCAGCGCGATCACGCACTGTTCATTGCCTTCGCGCCGCTGGACGAGCCGCGCATTGCCGTCGCCCTGATTGTCGAGAACGGCGAAAGCGGCAGCAGCGTCGCCGCTCCCATCGCGAGAGCGGTCATGGATGCCTACTTAGGGTTCGGTGACGATGCGTCTTAGTGAAACTCAGCGCATGTTTACGCCCAGGGCAGCCCCGCTGTCGGACTTCGGCAGCATCTTGCGGCGCCTGCACATCGATGGACCGCTGCTCGGCGGCTTGCTGCTCGTGTGCGGGTTCGGCCTGTTCATTCTTTACAGTGCGGTTGGCGAGAACAACCGTCTGCTCATGAACCAGGTCATTCGCCTCGGCATTGCGTTCATAGCAATGCTGATCGTCGCGCAGCTGCCGCCCGACTTCCTGCGCCGTTGGACACCCGTGGGCTACGCGATCGGGCTCGTTTTGCTGGTACTGGTGCTCGCATACGGTGAAGTCAGCCAGGGCGCCCGTCGGTGGCTCGATTTTGGCGTGCGCTTTCAGCCTTCGGAAGCTATGAAACTCGGCGTGCCGATGATGGCCGCGTGGTTTCTGCACGACCGCCAGATTCCTCCCCGCATCGGGGAGATCGCACTCGTCGCGGTCATGATCGTGGTGCCCACGGTCCTGATCGCCAAGCAGCCCGACCTCGGCACGTCTCTCCTGATCGCCGCATCGGGCGTCATCGTCATCATTCTGGCCGGCATTTCGTTCCGGTTCATGCTCGGCCTCGGCATCGCGGCCATTCCTGGCGCGCTGGTGCTCTGGAATTTCATGCAGGACTACCAGAAGCAACGCGTGCTGACGCTGCTCAACCCCGACAGCGACCCGCTCGGTGCCGGCTACAACATCATCCAGTCCAAGATCGCGATCGGGTCCGGCGGCTTGTTCGGCAAAGGCTGGACCAACGGCTCGCAGGCCCAGCTCGAGTTTCTGCCGGAGCGCGACACGGACTTTATCTTTGCCGTGCTGGGCGAGGAGTTCGGCTTGCTGGGCGTGCTCACGCTGCTGGTCCTTTACATGTTCATCATCGGTCGCGGGCTGTATATTGCGGTACAGGCGCGCGACACGTTTTCACGCCTGCTGGCAGGGTCCATCAGCCTCACGTTCATGGTCTATGTCTTCGTGAACACAGCCATGGTGACAGGACTCGTACCTGTCGTCGGCGTGCCTTTACCACTTGTATCGTTTGGCGGAACGTCCATGGTGACGCTGATGGCGGGTTTCGGTATTCTGATGTCCATTCACTCGCACCGGAAGTTGTTGCCGCACTGATGAAAAACCGCTTACTTGCAGTCGCTGCAATCTTCGCCATTTCCATTTCCTGCTCCCAAGCCGCCGATAAGGACTTCGTCGACGTCGCGCGTCCTGACGTCGCTGCGTTTATCGATGAAATGGTTGCGGACCACGATTTCAACCGTGATGCGCTCGCCGAGGTGCTCGGCAAGGCCGAGATCAAACAGTCGATCATCAAGAAAATCTCCACGCCCGCGGAAAAAAAGCTGACCTGGGGCGAGTACCGCAAGATTTTCATCACCAGGGAGCGAATCGCAGCGGGCGCGACATTCTGGCTCGACAATCGCGAGATGCTCGAGCGCATCCAGAAGGAAACCGGCGTCTCGGTAGAGATGATTGTCGGCATCATTGGTGTCGAGACTTACTACGGCCGGATTACGGGCAAGGACCGCGTCATCGATGCGCTGGCGACGCTCGCATTCGACTATCCGCCGCGCCAGAAATTCTTTCGCAACGAACTCAAGCAGTTCCTGATTCTTACGCGTGAAGAGGAAATCGATGCGACCATACCGGTCGGCTCCTATGCCGGTGCGATGGGCAGGCCGCAGTTCATGCCGTCGAGTTTTCGCGCCTATGCCGTGGATGCGACCGGTGACGGCAAACGCGACATCTGGAACAACTGGGCCGACGTTGCCGGCAGCGTAGCCAACTACTTTATCGAACACGGCTGGCGTTCGAATGAGACCGTCACGAGCCAGGCGACGCTAAGCAATCGCTGGGACGGACCCGTGCCGAAACCAAAGAACACGCTCAACGCAGGTAGCACGGTCGAGTCGTTGAGCAAACGCGGCGTCGTCTTCGCGACCGACCTGTGCGCGGACAGCAAGGGCGAGCTGCTGACGTACGAGGGTGAGGCCGGCATCGAACACTGGGTCGGCTTTCACAACTTTTTCGTGATTACGCGTTACAACCGCAGCGTCATGTACGCACTGGCCGCGCACCAGCTCGGTCAGGAAATCGCCCGCAAGGTGGCCGCCGATGCCGCTTAGGCTGTCGCTGCTGGCCATTGCGCTGCTCGCACTCGCGGCGTGTGGCGGCAACAAGGTCCGGGGCGACGGTCCGCCCACTGGCAGCAGCCGCATTCCCGACCTTCCTGGCGACGCCGTCCCACGGCCCGAACCGCGCAGCCGCTACGGCAACGGACCGGTCTACGAGGTCCTCGGCAAGCGCTACACGGTAATGCCGTCGAGCGCCGGCTACGAGGAGCGCGGCGTGGCGTCCTGGTACGGCAAGAAGTTCCACGGCAACCTGACGTCGAATCGCGAGGTCTACAACATGTACGGGATGACGGCCGCGCACAAGACGCTGCCGCTGCCAACCTACGTCCGCGTGCGCAACCTCGCCAACAACAAATCCATCGTCGTGCGCGTCAACGATCGCGGCCCGTTCGTGCACAACCGGATCATCGACCTCTCCTATTCGGCCGCGCTGAAACTCGACATGGTCAAGGACGGCACCAGCCTGGTCGAAGTAACGGCAATCAATTTCGATGCGCCGTCTGGCGATCGGCCGGTGCGCCGCAGCGAACCGTCCGCACCGCCACCGATTAGCAGCGAGCAGGCACCCTACCGCAGCACCCCCGCCGTGACGGAAAACCGGATCTACGTGCAGGTGGGCGCCTTCGGCGATCGTGCCAACGCCGAACGCCGGCTCGGCGCGCTGTCGCTCGCTGGCATCAAGGACGCGTTCATTCACGAGGAGCGCGCACCGGACCGTACGCTTTACCGTGTGCGGATTGGGCCCGTCGCCGATGTCGTGCAATACGACGTGCTGGTCGAGGAGCTCGAGAACATTGGTATCACCGACCCGTACCTAATTGCCGAATAGCCGCGTACAATACGCGGCCAATCTCAATACCTTCTCGCCAGAGGCCTCATGTCCACACGTCTGTCCTGCGCCCTACTCCTGATTTTCGTATTTGTATCAAACGCTTACGCGCAGGCGCCAATGCCCGCGCCGGCCCCGCCAATTATCGGTGCCAAGAGTTACCTGGTCATCGATGCGAAGACCGGCAAGGAAATGGCATCACTCGACCCGGATTCGCCGCTGGCACCGGCAAGCCTGACCAAGATCATGACGACCTACGTTGCGTTCAAAGCACTGCGACAAGGTCAGATCCAGCTCGCGGATGAAGTCACGATCTCAGAGCGCGCGTGGCGCACACCCGGCTCACGAATGTTCGTGGAAGTCGGCAAGCGCGTAAAAATCGAAGAACTGCTCATGGGGCTGATCGTGCAGTCGGGCAACGATGCCGGCGTCGCGCTGGCTGAACACATCGCCGGCACCGAGGGCGTATTCGCGCAGATGATGAACCAGCATGCGCAGCAGCTGGGTATGCATTCGACCAACTTCCTGAATGCAACGGGACTGCCCGCCGAGGGCCATGTCACGACAGCCCGGGATCTCGCTACGCTGGCGCGCGCGATGATCGAGGAGTTTCCCGACTACTACGCATGGCACGCGGTGAAGGAATACACGTTCAACGACATCAAACAAAGCAATCGCAACAAGCTGTTATGGCGCGACGCCTCGGTCGACGGCCTCAAGACCGGGCATACCGACGATGCGGGCTATTGCCTCGTCGCCTCTGCAGAACGCGACGGCATGCG
This sequence comes from Chromatiales bacterium, assembly GCA_004282875.1. Taxonomy (GTDB): domain Bacteria; phylum Pseudomonadota; class Gammaproteobacteria; order Steroidobacterales; family Woeseiaceae; genus UBA1847. Next base: position 7,862 of record SHLT01000128.1, read on the forward strand.
AATCGTGTCGGTTGTCCTTGGCACGTCCAGCGAGAAATCGCGCGCCGACGGCAGCCAGGCTCTCCTGAACTACGGCTTTCGGTTCTTTGAAACTCGCCTCCTGTACAAGGCCGGCGAAGAAGTCACATCCGCACGCGTCTGGAAGTCTGCCAATCTTACATCGCGCCTCGGTGTGCTGAACGACCTGTACATCACGGTACGCCGCGGCTCTTACGATCAACTCGAGTCGACGATCGACATTCCCGCGATTGTCGAAGCGCCGATCGCCGCCGGCCAGCCCATTGCGGAATTGAAGATCGGCCTTGGTGATGAACAGGTCCTGAGCGCGCCGCTGCGCGCGCTCGACGACAACCCGACGGGCTCGTTGTGGCAGCGCACGAAGGACAGCGTCAGTCTCTGGTTCGAGTAAGCATGACCGAAGAATCCGCCATCGAGTTTCCCTGCGAGTTCCCCATCAAGATGATGGGTCGTAACCTGCCGGAGTTCCGGATTACGGCGCGGGCGCTCGTCGAGAAACATGCCGGTGCGGTTGACAACCACGCCGTGCAGGAATCGCTGAGCCGCAATGAGCGCTTTGTGTCGATAACCGTCACCATCACTGCGACGAGCCAGCAGCAGCTCGACAATATTTACCAGGACGTTAGCAACCACACGGACGTCCTCATGGCGCTGTGAAGACACGCTTTCTCGGCCGCCGGGACTACGTGCCGCTTTGGCGCGAGATGCAGGCGTTTACCGATGAGCGCGACGCGTCGACGCCCGACGAGATCTGGTTCTGTGAACATCCTCCCGTCTTTACGCTTGGCCTGAACGCGAGCAAGGAACACCTGCTGGCGCCGGGCGATATTCCCGTCGTGCAGATCGACCGCGGCGGCCAGGTGACCTTTCACGGGCCCGGCCAGCTCATGGTGTA
>SHLT01000129.1 GCA_004282875.1 Chromatiales bacterium
ATCGCGTTCGCCGAGGGCGAATCGATCATCACCGAGTACTCCCACAAACACACCCTCGACGGTTTCGCCGAAATGATCTTGGCGGCCGGCTTTTGCGTTGCGCGCGTGTGGACCGACCCGCAGCAGTGGTTCAGCGTGCAGTACTGCGTACGGGACTAAACCGGCGCATTCGCAAAGAAATTCCTTAGGCCCGGCTTATCCAGGCGCCGTGTCTTGCGCAAGTTACGCCGAATGGCGCGCTTGGCACGTTTCGCCGATACCCTGACAGCCGCGTACAGGTCTTCTCTTATTGTCTGCAACACCAACTTCTGTCCGCCGCGCAGCTGAATTCGAAGCAAGACCTGTTTATCGATGCCACCTTTCGGCCCGTTCGTGTCCTTCAGGAACACGTCGACAGAAAATATCTCGTCGCCAAAACGCGCCATTGTCGAACGGATATCGTTCCGCACAAACGTATCGATAGCGGCGCTAAGCTCGAAGCCCTGCGCCCTGACTGCAATATTCATTGACCGTCTCCTGATGAGTAATGCCTCAAGCTTACGCGTGCCTACCCGTCGAACCAGTCGAAATCTTCGAATGTCGAATTCGGAGATACCGGACAATAAGCATAGTTCGGCAAAACCGAACTATGATTTAGTTTTTATCGACTTTTTCGAGTTTAACGAACTTGCTAGATTCTCAATTCGCCTGCCTTACGCCAGGCGTTCGATTGTCTTTATCTTACGGAGTGACCATGCCTGTAACGGCATTGAAGAATTTTCTGCGGCTCGAATCTTCGGCAGGCGTGTTGCTGGTGATCGCCACGATCGGCGCGCTGATCGTGTCGAACTCGCCGCTATCGAGCCTGTATGAGCGGCTGCTCAGCGTCCCGCTCATCGTCGCGCTGGGCGATCTCGTCGTCAACAAGCCCTTGTTGCTGTGGATCAACGACGGCCTGATGGCGCTGTTCTTCTTTCTTATTGGCCTCGAGGTAAAGCGAGAGATACTGGAAGGTCAGCTCTCCTCCAGAGACCAGCTACTTCTTCCCGCAGCCGGAGCGGTTGGCGGCTTCCTACTCCCGGCCGCTATCTACGCAGCGATCAACTGGGGAAACCCGGAGACGATCGATGGCTGGGCGATTCCCGCTGCAACCGATATCGCCTTCGCACTCGGCGTGCTGATGTTGCTGGGCAGCCGCGTGCCGATCGGTCTAAAGATGTTCCTCACATCCATCGCAATTTTCGACGATATTGCCGCCATTGTTGTCATCGCGATCTTCTATACGCAGGACCTGTCAGTCTTCGCGCTGGTGGCGGGCGTCCTTGGCGTCGCAACGCTCGTTGTTCTGAATCGGCTGGGTGTTACGCGGATCGCGGTTTACGCGACGATCGGCATCATCGTGTGGCTGTGCGTATTAAAGAGCGGCGTACACGCGACGCTCGCTGGCTTCGCCGTGGCCTGCACGATTCCGCTTAAGTCGAGAGATTCAGCCGCATCGCCACTGCGTCACCTCGAACATTCGCTGCATCCCTGGGTTGCGTACCTGATCCTGCCACTGTTTGCGTTCGCCAACGCCGGCGTGTCCTTCTCGGGTGTAAGCGGAGACGCCTTGCTCGGCCCGGTCTCCATCGGCATCGCCGCGGGACTCTTCATCGGCAAGCAGCTCGGTGTCTTCAGCATCGTCTGGCTGGCAGTCAAGCTCAAGCTCGCCGCGTTGCCACAAGGTAGTAACTGGCTGTCTATATACGGCGTCGCGCTATTGACCGGTATCGGTTTCACGATGAGTTTGTTCATCGGCTCCCTGGCGTTCGAGCGTGGTGCATTCGATCAACTTGCCGCAACGCGCGTTGGCGTACTGGTTGGCTCGGTCCTGTCTGCAGTCGGCGGGTACCTGCTGTTGCGCCACGCACTCAAACTTCCAACAGAAATTGCGCCGACTGGCGCGAAGGAGAAAATCACGCCATGAGAGTATTCCTGATATCCGCTGCGGCGATCAGCTGTCTGCTGGTTTCGCCGCGCGCCTTTTCTATCGAGCCACTGTCCGCCGCACAGCTGCAACAGGCATGTGTTGAATTTCGCGATAAGGTCGACGGCCCATGGTCCTCGCTGTGTGTCTACTACGTCAAAGGCTTTCTCGATGGCGCCGTTGCGACGGATAAGCGCGTTGCCGAAAACGTCGCCGCCGAGATTGAGAAAGAAGAATCGTTCACTGAACGCGCGATTCGGACGCGTGTTGGCAATCGCCTTCGGGAGTTCGGTCCATCCGTGTATGCGGAATTCTGCGTAGGACAGCCGGACCCGATTGCCGACGTGGTGCTACACGTCGTCGAGGAGCTGGATCGATACGACGACCTCGAGGGCTTGCAGGCACAGAAGGTGGTCTACGCATCCTTGCGGCGTCACTACCCCTGTAAGACGTAATGCGCACGGCACCTGCTGATATGATGTTGCGATGCGTCACCTGAACTACAGTCACCTGCATTATTTCTGGGCTGTGGCGCGCGAAGGCAGTATTGCAAAGGCGTCAGAATCGCTCCACCTGACGCCGCAGACCGTCAGTGGACAGCTCAAACTGCTCGACGCCGCTGTTGGTCAGCCGCTGTTCAATCGTGTCGGCCGACGCCTCGTTTTGTCGGATATGGGGCAAATCGTGTTCGAGTATGCTGACGAGATTTTCTCGGTGGGTGCGGAACTCGCAAACGTGGTACGCGGCAATCAGATGACCGGGCCTACTACGCTCGACGTGGGCATCGTGAGTTCGATGCCCAAGCTGGTTGCAGAGCGCATCGTGGCGCCGGCGCTATTGGCGGAACAGCCAATCAGGGTGCGATGCCACGAGGCGTCGCTGGAGCAGCTGCTGTCGGAGCTGGCAATACACAAGCTCGACATTGTGCTGTCTGATCAGCCGATGCCCGACGGCCTCGGCCTCAAAGCCTACAATCACCGTCTTGGCGAGAGCGGCCTGTCCTTCTTTGCACGAAAGGACAAGGCCAGGCGATACCGCGCGAAGTTTCCACAGAGCCTTAACGATGCTGCCATGCTTCTGCCCTCGCAGAATTCGGTGTTGCGACGGCGTCTGGACGACTGGTTCGAGAGTAACGAGTTATTTCCGCGCATCGCCGGTGAATTCGACGACAGCGCACTGCTGAAGGCATTTGGGGAAGCGGGCGCAGGCATCTTTGCCGGTCCATCCGCTATCGAAGCGGAGATCTGCCGCATGTACCGAATGGCAGTTATCGGGCATACGGAGGAAATCACGGAGCGATACTATGCAATATCACCGGAGCGCCGGCTCACCCATCCATCCATCGTTTTGATTACCGACACCGCTCGCTCTGATCTGTTTGCTGCATAGCAGCCCTGCTTCGGCCCGCGATAGCGTGTCGACAATCCGGAATACGAGCAGGTTGTCCTATTGCGGCGGGACAAATTCCTTCGGCGCTGCCGAGCCGCCCTCAAAAAAGAACTTCTCCATCTCCGTTTCGAGGAACTTGCGTGCGTCCGGCTCGATCGGCGTCAGGCGGTACTCGTTGATGAGCATGGTCTGGTGGGCTAACCAGCGCTGCCAGGCTTCTTTCGACACATTGTCGTAAATCCGCTGGCCCAGTTCGCCCGGGTACGGTGCATAGTCGAGGCCCTCGGCCTCTTCGCCCAATACGACGCATTTAATCGTGCGAGACATTCTCTAGTTTCTCTAACAGTTTGTTGACGGGAGCGGCCACGCCGCCCGGAAGTTCATCACCCAGCCGATGCCATGTAGCATCGCAAGAGTCCGCTACTTTACTCAAAGGCGCCGCGACGCGCACGACTATCGGCTGAATATCGAGATCATAGTGACTGAAGCTATGGCGCAGGAGTTCCCAGGAATCGCTGTCAGCCACCTCGGTCCTGAGTCGCTCGCTGCACCAGTCCTCGACACTTCCGCTCGTGACCTCGGGCAGACTCCACAAGCCACCCCAGATACCCGCCTCCGGACGACGTTCCATGTAGACGTGTCCGTCGTGCCTTGCGATCACCATCGTGGTGGCGCGCAGGGGCTTGACCTTCTTCGGCTTGCGGCCGGGATACTCGGTGACCGACATCGTGCTCCGGGCGACGCAGTCGGCGGCAACGGGACAGCGGTCGCAGCCCGGTTTGCTGCGCGTGCACAGGGTGGCGCCGAGGTCCATGATCGCCTGCGTATAGGCCGCGGTCCTCTCACCCGGCGTATGGGACTCGGCAATCTCCCAAAGGCGCTTCGCGACGGAGGTCGTCCCTGGCCAGCCATCGACCGCCCGGTGCCGGGCGAGGACTCGCTTCACGTTACCGTCGAGGATCGCGTGGCGCTGATCGAACGCGAGTGACAGTATCGCGCCAGCGGTCGACCGGCCGATGCCAGGCAGGTCGGTCACCGCGTCCAGCGTGCCGGGGAAAACACCGCCGTGCTCGTCGCGAATCAACTGCGCGGCACGGTGCAGGTTTCTGGCTCTCGCGTAGTATCCAAGACCCGACCAGTGCTGCAGGACCTGGTCCTGAGCGGCGTTCGCCAGCGTCACCACATCGGGAAAGCGCCGCATGAAGCGCTCGAAATAGGGAATGACCGTCTGCACCTGCGTCTGCTGCAGCATGATCTCGGAGACCCAGATGCGATACGGGTCTTTTAGCTGCTGCCACGGGAGATCCTTGCGGCCGTGTTCGTCGAACCAGGCGAGCAATCTATCCGGGAATGCCGGCAATGCCGTCATCGTTTGAAGAGGTCTTTGAGCTTGTCCTTCACGACATCTTCGATTTCTTCCTCAACCCGCTGGCGCAGCAACGCCTCGACGTCCGGCCTGACCTTCGGGTCGCTTAGAGGCCCGGTGATCTTCAGGGGGACGACCGTCTTCGTGAAGTCCTCGATTTCCTCGGGTGTGGCCTCCTCGAGTGCCTCGGGTTTCTCGAACACCCGCGCCTTCAGGCTATAGTCGACCGTACCGTCGGGGATGTTCACGTCACCGCTGCCCGTCAGCTGCATGAACGGCAGGTCGGCGACCAGGTCTTTGTTGCGCATGATCCCGTTGGTCACGACGCCGGTTGCTTTGACCGAGCTGAACCGGGTGCGCGCCGGCAGGACCGGTTCGGGCGGTGTCTCCTGCTTGAGCAGCGCCCGCGCCTTGCGCAGTTCGTACCAGACGTCCGTCCCTTCGTAGGTGCCGTCTGTCAGTTCGAAGTTCATCGTGCCGCCAAGCGATCGCTGCACTTCGTCAAGGTCGCTGCCGCGGCCCGACAGTTTGAAGTTGCCGTTGATCGAGCCGGTGATGTTGTCCTGCTCGAACATTGCGCGTGCGAGCTTCGCCAGGTCGACGCCCTGCACTGTTTCATTCATCGACAGCACGGGCTTCGCGGCCGTTACGTCGATGCTCACGTCGCCGCCGTAGGTACCTCCGTACAACGTGGCGGCGATCGGATGGATTCGCAGCCGACCATTCGCTGCATTCAGAGACAGGGAGACCTGGTCGAGCTGCAGGCCACCCAGCAGAACCGTTTCGATCTCGAGATCGCCGCGGGCGTTTAGCGGCTCGATCAGGTCAGCCGGAATTTCGACAGGCGCCGACTCGTCCGACGCCGCACCGCCATCTGTGGACGGGGGAGCCATGTAGCGATTCATATCCAGCGCATTGGCGCTGAGCTTCACGAGAAAGCGGCTGGCGCCGTCGGTCGGCACCGTCATTGAGCCTTTGAAGGTCGTATCGTCGAGCTGGATCGTCAGGCCTGTCAGGCTGATGTTGTTTTCCCGGACATAGGCTTTGGCGACCACGCTCACGTTGCTCAGGACATTCGGGTCGGCGGTTTCCGGCGGTTCGACGTCAAACAGGTGCATCAGGCTACGCGGCGAGAACGGTTCGACACGAATCTGTGCCGTCGGCTTGATGTCGTTTTCGTAAGAGAACGGCTCGACATCGGCGCTGATCGCGAGGTCGAGCAGTGCAATGCTCACCGGATCCACGCTGACCATGTTCTCGGCACTGTTGATTTCCATCGCCGCCGTTTCGAAACGCATGCGCGTGGGTCCGTCGACGAGGCCCTCGACCTGGCCTTCCATCAGGAAACCATCCAGCGTGAACACGCCGGACTCCTGGTCGAATGCCACGACCGTGTCGACCTCGATACTGCCCGACAGGTCGCTGGGCTGCACGTCGAAGTGCAGGCTGCCTTCGAGCGGAATAGGCTCGGCCTCGCTCGACACCCGGCCGACCGCGAGATTGACGTCGGTCAGCTCATAGCGATCGCCTTTCTGCGCGTGGGAGTAACTGATGGATGCGTCCCGGATAGCTACGCCCGAAATGTCCAGCGACCCTCCGCCTCCCGTACCGGACTCCTCCTCGCCATTCCCCGCCTCGAGCAGGTCATCCCAGTTCGCGCGGCCCTTGGAATCCACGGCGAGGCGCAGGCGCAATCCCGCTATTTCGGCAGTCCCGATCTCCGCTTCCTGCCTCAGCAGCAGCGGCAGCAGGCGCACGCTGAGGCGCGCCGTATCGAATTCCGCGAAGGGGTCGTCACCGAAGCCCTCCGCATTGCCGAGCGTAGCGTGTCCGACCTCGACGGCCAGCCACGGAAACAGCTGCACCGAAATGTCACCATCGATCCGAAGCTCGCGGCCCGTGGATTCCTGCACGGCCGACGCGATGTCCTCACGAAAATCGTTGGGATCGAAGAAGAAAGTAAGGGCGATCGCGGCCAGTGCAAAAACAGCAAATATGGCGGCGACTAACCAGGCGAGAATCTTGGCGGGACGGCCCATTTTGGCACCTATTGGTAGTGGAACCGTAGAGTATCAAATCCGACAAAAAACGGGCCGCTTAGTGCGGCCCGTTCAGCATATATTCCGAAGAATTTTCAGTCGCAGATCGAGACGTCTCCATTGAGCGTGGAAATGCTGACGCGGGCGTCGCCACTGCCTTCCTGGAAGCTGAGCTCCCACCCCGGCGTGTACTTGCTCGTGCGCTCGGCTTTCGGCCCGTAGCAGTTACGGATATCGCCGTTAAACGTATCGATGTCGTAGCGGCCGCTCACACGGTCGTCAAACTCGATGTCGACATCGCCATTTACGGTCTCGACCTGCAGCCGGCCGCCATCGCGCAAGCCGGCATGAAAAACAATATCGCCATTGACCGTGTTCAGACTTGCGCGGTCGAACGACCCTTCGTCCACGATGGCGTCACCACTGACAGACTCGCCGACGACGATGCCCGCCACGCGGAACAGCGTGACGTCGCCCGAAACGGTGTTTGCACGCGTTTCGGCGGTCTTGTTCTGTCCCTTGACTTCAATATCGCCGCTGACGGCTTCGGCTGAGACATCACTCTCATCAGCCTCTGTGTCGATGTCGCCGCTGACCGAGTTCAGGCGCTGTTCGCCGCGAACCTCCGAAACACTGATATCGGCGCTGACCGTGCCGACGTCGATCGAGCTGCCTTCCGGAACCTGGATATGCAGGTCGCTTTCGATGCCACGGCCGCCCCTCTTGGGCACCTTGACCTTGATTGTAACCCTGTCGCCGTCGCGCTCGAAAATGAGCTCCTCGACATTGCGACCCAGCTCGCCGGTTACCTCGACCTGGCTGCGTGACCAACCGGCGATCGTCACCTCACCGGCGATATTCGACACATGCACGTGGCCGTCGGCTGCCGCATCGAGCGTCTTGTCGACCTCGTCGGCCGCGGCCGGCAGTGCAAACAGGGGTGCCGCCAGGAATACAGTCAGTCTCTTCATCATCTGTCTCTCTTCAAAGTCTGGTCGACAATGTGCCGACTAGATGTCGTTCCTCATCGTCACGTTGCGTGTCAGGCCACCGACCCGGCGCAACATTGTCAATTCTTCGCGATACGCCTGCAGCAGCTTTTGCTGCAAATGGATGTTGCCGGGCTCTTCCTCAAGCACCGCGTTAATATCCACGATCGCCTGGTGAATCAGGTCCATATTCGCCCGGATATCGGCGCGCGCCTCCGGCGACAGACCGGCCAGCTCAGCATCAAGCTCCGCGCGCAGGCTGTTTCGTGCATCCTGGAATCCCGGGCCCAGGTTGTAATTTCCGCCGAACGAAGCCTGCTCAAAAACCAGTTCCGGCTGGATGCTTATTGTCGGCCCGTCGTTCTTCACGGCAACGTACGTCACAAGCGATGACGCGCCGACCAGCAACACGACCGCCGCCGCCTGCGCCAGCATCGGCGTCCATCGCGAGCGCCGCGGGGCGCTAATGGCCGTGGCAATCTCCGGCCACAAGTCGCGCTCTGGTGAAATTTCCGTCGCGAGTTGCCGCGCATCCCGGTCCAGTTTGTCGTCAAATTCTTCGGTCATGCCGTAAATCCTTCCTGCTCCAGTTGTTGCACCAGTAGCCTTCTTGCCCGGTGCAGCTGAGCCTTGCTTGTGCCCGTCGCGATACCGAGCATCCCGGCGGCTTCGTCATGGCTGTAGCCATACACTGCATTGAGGACGAAAACGTGCCGTGCCCGTTCCGGCAGCCTGTCGACCGCCTCCGCCAGGTCCCGCAGTTCGCCACCGTCGCCGGTGCTTACCCGGGCCGGCTGCACGTCCGCGACAGCCTGGATCCGGTCCCGCTCGCGCTTCGACTTGCGGAACCTGCCGAGCACCGCGTTGACTGCAATGCGGTGCAGCCAGGTTGCAAATGCGCTGTCACCGCGAAACTTATCCAGCTTGTTCCACGCCTGGATAAATGCCTCCTGCGTGCAGTCCTCGGCTT
>SHLT01000033.1 GCA_004282875.1 Chromatiales bacterium
ACGGCCGGCCAGCGCACGAATTGTCGGTGCCCTCCTGACCCTCGCGTTACTCGTGTTGCCGACTCTTGCGGCGGCGAACATCGAGGAGCAGCGCGAACTCTTCAAAAGCGTGTACAAGACCGTCGAACGGGGTGACTGGGGCCCTGTCGACGGTCTTTCTGCATCTGAGCGCGCGCTCCTCGAGCGTTACGTATTATGGCCGGACCTCCGGGCAACCTGGCTTCGGGCCAATCTGAGGTCCGCACCGGCCGCCGAAGTCGATGCATTCATGCGGCAATACGGCACGCTACGTCCCGCCCGTGAACTGCGTTACAAGCAGGCGATGATGCTGGCCAGGGATGGCGATCTCGCCGGATTCCGAAAAATATACGAACAGTTTTACCAGGGGCAGGACATCGCCCGCCTGGATTGCCTGGCACTGCAAGCCGAGATCGATGCCGGGCGGCATGCGCGGGTCAACCAGCGCGCCATCGACCTGTGGCTGGTCGGCACAAGCCAGGTCAGCGAGTGTGATCCGGTCTTTGCCTACCTCAACCGCAAGAAAATGCTCGGTCCGGCGGAATACAGGAAGCGATTCGCGCTGGCGGTCGAGGCCCGCGAATTCCGGCTGGCGCGCTGGCTCGCAAAGAAGATCGATCAAGCGCACGTCGACGAAGCCGCGCTGTGGATCCAGGCGCAGTCGGATCCGGAAGGCTTCCTGCGCCGGCACAACCGGGCAATCAATGGCCCGACCTATCGACAACAACTGGCTTACGCGGCGGAGCGGCTAACCTACAAAGACCCTGAAGTCGCGTCACGGCTATGGGGCGCCGTCGAACCGCGCTATGGATTCCCCGAGGAACTGAAGCTGCGCACACGGCGGCATATTGCGCTGTGGATGGCTCGCGACAATCTCCCTGCAGGCTACACGCTGCTGGCAGCATTGCCAGCAGCCGCTCAGGACGAGGAGGTGATGCGCTGGCGTGCACGCACCAGCTTGCGCGATACGAGTTGGCTGCAACTCCTGGTCGACATCGCCGCGATGACACCGGCCGAACGTGATACCGAAGAATGGCGGTACTGGCGCGCGGTTGCGTTGCAACGTACCGGCCAGGTCACCGCGGCACAGTCTGCGTTTGCGGCACTGAGCCAGGAACGAAGCTACTACGGTTTTCTTGCGGCTGACGAAATCGGTGGTGCCTACGCGCTCGACAGCAGTCAGCTGGCGGCCGATGAAGCGGCATTGGCGGCTGTGGCCGGCAAACCCGGCATTGTGAGGGCACGCGAGTTGTTTCTTGTCGGCCTGGACGGGCGCGGCCGCTCGGAATGGGATTCCGCAATGCGCTTGCTGGACGATGCAGAAACGCTGCAGGCAGCCATACTCGCCGATCGCTGGGGCTGGCATTCCCGTGCCATCTCGACCGCCGCGAGCCTGGGTCAGTATGACGACCTGGCGATTCGCTACCCATTGCCCTGGAAACAGCAGTTCGAGTCCTTTGCTTCGGCCGCAAAAATTTCGCCAACCTGGGCCTATGGCATCGCTCGTAGCGAGAGCCTCTTCATGCGTGACGTACGTTCCAGCGCCGGCGCCGTCGGCCTGATGCAACTCATGCCGGCCACGGGCCGCCAGGTAGCCCGCGAGATTCGTCTGCCCTATTCCGGTCTCGCCACGTTGACGGACCCCGAGAGCAACATTCGGCTTGGCACTTCGTATCTTGGGCAAATGGCGGCGCGATACAGCGGCAACCAGGTCCTCGCGACGGCCGCATACAATGCCGGGCCTCACCGCGTTGACCGCTGGCTCCCGCAGCAGGGCAGCGAAGACGCCCGGGTCTGGATCGAGAATATTCCGTTCAACGAGACCCGCAAGTACGTCAAGCGTGTGATGTCGGCCCAGGCCATTTTCCAGTGGCGAATGACCGGTAAGGTGCGGCGCCTTTCCGACCAGCTACCGGCCGTCAAGGCACAGCACCAGCAGCTCGCCGCGCGCTAGCGGTCGGCAGACTCCCGGGACGCGGCCAGCGCGCGTGCCTCTTCGTAGAAACACGCTATGCGTTGTTCGCACTGCTCGAACAGCGCCCGAAATTCCGGCAGTCGTCCCTCGTACAAGGTCATCGTTGCGAGACGCGCATTGTTGAGTTCACCGTTCTGCCAGCTCCCTGCCCCATGCCCGGCACGCTCTACGATGGCCGCCATTTCGTCGCCCAGCAAAACAAGCCTGGCCTGCTTCTCCCGACGCTTGTCATCATCCGGCAACGTGCGCGCATACAGGCTCTCTAAGTCTGCGCGCGCTGCTGAAGTGGCCGCCATCAGCGCCTGCCGCAACTCCCGCCGCGACTCATAACGTTCGATTTCGGCTGCCTGGCCCCGTGCTTCCAGCCAACGATACACGCCGAACTCCTCGACGGCCGTCGCGAACGACTCATTAAAACCGGAGTCACCTTTGACGTATAGCACCTGGTGGGCAAGCTCATGAAACAATACCGCGACCAGCTGGACGTCATCCCACTTCATCATGGAACTCAGCACCGGGTCGCGCAGTTTGCCCAGCGTCGAATACGCGGCGACCCCGCCCACAAAGACGTCGTATCCGTCGGCGGCAAGACGGTCGGCTTCGCGTCGCGCGGCTTTTTCCGAGAAATACCCGCGATAGCTGACGCAACCAGCGACGGGAAAGCACCAGGTCCTCGCCTGCAGCGAAAACTCGGGAGCAGCGACCACGCTCCATACGACGAAATCGCGTTCGATGTCCGCGTAGGTTCGGTAGCTCTCGTTGTCGGGAAGCCCCAGCACATCGATCGAAAACCGCCGCGCCTCCTGCACCAGCCGCAGGCGCTCTGCAAGCTCGGGTGACGTCGTTTCATCGTCAAGGATGTCGTCGATAGGTTCGCGTTTACGCGTGAGTTCCAGCTGCCCTCTTGCCGCCTGCAGGTAGTAGCACCCGGCGAGCGACAAAGAGATGAGGACGAGCACGACAGTACGCAGCATTCGGGTACTATGACACGATGCAGGTCTATCTCGTAGGTGGCGCGGTTCGCGATGAGCAGCTCGGCATCCCGCACAGGGAACGGGACTGGTGCGTTGTGGGCGCGAACCCCGGCGAACTCGAAGCGCTGGGGTACCAAAAGGTCGGCAAGGACTTTCCCGTATTCCTGCATCCCGATACGAAAGAAGAATATGCGCTGGCCAGGACCGAAAGAAAAACGGGCCCCGGCTACCACGGCTTTGATTTTGATTGCTCGCCCGAGGTCTCCATCGAACAGGACCTGCAGCGCCGCGACCTGACGATCAATGCCATCGCCAAAGACGCCGACGGCACTATCATCGACCCGTGGGGCGGACTCGCCGACATTGAGAACCGAGTGCTGCGCCATGTCTCCGATGCGTTTCTTGAAGACCCGGTACGCATTCTGCGCGTCGCACGTTTTGCGGCGCGCTTCTCACACCTCGGGTTCACAGTCGCGGGCGAAACCCTGAGCCTCATGCACCGCATGGTCGATGACGGTGAGGTCGATGCGCTCGTACCGGACCGGGTCTGGAAAGAAACGGAGCTTGCGCTCGCCGGGTCGAACGCGCGCGTCTACTTCGAAGTGCTGCGCTCCTGCGGCGCGCTGCGCGTATTGTTTCCCGAGGTGGACGCACTGTTCGGCGTCGCGCAGCCGGAGCGTTGGCATCCCGAAATCGACACGGGACTGCACGTCATGATGGTCCTTGACCAGGCTGAGAAGCTCAGCGATGAACTTGAAGTCCGGTTCGCCGCGCTGACCCACGATCTCGGCAAAGGCACGACACCACGAGACAAACTACCCAGCCATCCCGGCCATGAGATTCGGGGCTGCAAGTTGATCCGCCGTATTGCCGAGCGTCTGCCGGTTCCGAGGGCATGCCGCGACCTTGCCCTGCTGGTGGCCGAATTCCACACGCACTGTCATCGAGCGCTCGAGTTGCGTCCCAAGACGATTCTGAAAGTGCTGGAAAGGTCGGATGCGTTTCGCAGACCCGCCCGTTTCGAGCAGTTCCTGGTGACCTGCGAAGCCGACGCGCGCGGCCGTGCCGGGCTTGAAAATCGGCGCTACCCGCAGGCCGCCTTTTTCCGCGGTGCTCTGACAGCCGCAGCGGCTGTGGACGCCGCCACGATCGCGAAACAGACGGCCGAACGCAAGATCCCGACTGCGATACGGCGCGCGCGCAAGCACGCCATTGCGGAGTTCAAGTCCGGGACTCAGGTTCCGCCGTAGAAATACAGGAAGACGGACAGGATGGTCACACTGCCGTAGAGATCCGAGTTGTCTACGCCCAGGCCAAACTCGATGTCACCACGGTCGCCCATTGGAGTCGTCAGCCGCAGAGTTGCCGATCGTGTCGTGCCACCATCGGCCTCGCCTTTCCACATGGCAGTCTCGAAACGCCAGTAGCGTTTCCCGGTATCAACGCCCAGGCTGGCGCCCACCCGGTAGTCGACCAGGCTGTTGATCAGGCTCAGTCGCGAGAACGCGAGTAACTGGAGCAAGCCCCGATTCCTGTCGAGCCGCAGGTTTGCGCCGTAGTCGTAGTCCTTACCCTGCAGGCCAAGACTTACCTTCTCGGTGAGATCAATGCGTGCCGTTACACCAATACCGTTGGCATCGAAGCGGAAGACGCGGCCCGGGAAGAAGTCCGTTGCGGGCAGGTCGAATCGGAAATCGCGATACTCGTACTCCCCGGCCAGCATCAGCCGGTCGCCGCGCCAGTACACCGAGCCACGCCAGTCCCTGGAATCCAGCGTATCGCTGTTACCCCAGTACGACACGCCGAGACTCACGCCTACGGGGTCGAACAGGTGATCGATTTCGAGGTCACCGTACCAGCTGTCGACGGATGGCCTGTCGGGAAAATCGACGGCACTCCTCGCGACCGCACCTGTCAGCCAGGTCTTGCTGCCGACGGCGACGTCGCCGATCAGCGCGGCACCCAGGCCATCGGCAGAATCGCCCTCCAGGCCGAACCCCACAATGTAACCCTCCGCCGCGAGTGCGTTACCCGCCAGCAACAGACATGCGATGCCACTACGCCAGTACATAGAGAATGAGACCTGCCAATGCGAGCCGATAGATTGCAAATGGCGCTAGCCCGATGCGGCTGACGAAGCGCATGAAGAACTCGATACTCAGGTAAGCGACGATGGCCGATACAACCACGCCAAGCGCAAGCTGACCCCACGCGACGACGGTGTCGCCGAGTACGAGCTCTGCGCCCTTGTATACGGTCGCGAGCAAAATGACCGGCGCCGACAGGAGGAATGAAAACCGCGCCGCATCCTGACGCTCGAACCCGAGCAGTCGCCCGGCCGTAATCGTAACGCCGGAGCGTGACGTTCCGGGGACGAGTGCGAGCGCCTGCGCCACGCCGATGACCAGCGCATCGCTGATGCGAATATCGGCGATTCCCTTCTCGCGTTTCGCAAATCGATCGGCCAGCGCCATCAGGATTCCGTAGCCTGCCAGCGTGTACACAATAATCGATGGGTCCCGCAGGTTATTTTCGATCCAGGATGCGAAAAATAACCCGGCCGCGGCTGCCGGAATCGTACCCAGGGCGATCGCCAGCGCCATGTAAGACTGCGGCGACTTGAGGTCGCCGCCGAGAATACGCACGCCGCCACGCAACAGACCCATGATGTCTTCGCGAAAGAAAAGGCATACGGCAATGAGCGAACCAAAGTGCACAGCAACATCGAAAGCGAGGCCCTGATCCGTCCATTCAACCAGGTAGGGCACCAGCACGAGGTGGCCCGAACTCGAAATCGGGAGAAACTCCGTCAGCCCCTGGACGATGGCCAGCACTACTATTTGCAATGTTGTCACTGCTTACCTCTTCTCGACGTACCTGTCGCTCATAACGTGTGCGTCCGGTCAGCCAGCCCAAATGCGGACGGCCTCGCGGTCACTCCCTTTTGTAATGCCATGCACTTGAAATGCTCGCCCATTTCCCCGGGCAGAGTAAGGGTTTTGACCTGTCGCGACAATGCGAGCTGTTCCTGCAGCGGCAGCGTTGCGAGGTTCTTCAGCTCCTCGGCGAGACCACCGGCCATCAGGAACTGTGCCTGCGCACAATACCCGGAGATCTCGAAGCCGGCGGCCACGGCAGCCTCGGCCACAGCCGTAAAATCAACCCAGGCGGTTATGTCCTGGATTCCAGCCAGTACCAGCGGATCGTTATGCGCATGATGCCGGAAGTGGCAACGCAGCCAGCCGCGGCTGCGCTCCGCCGCATAGTACTCGCGCCGGGAGACGCCGTAGTCAAACAGAAAGGCCGTGCCGGTTTGCAGGGCTTCGGCGAGGCCCCGGATCCAGGCCGGAACGGCCAGGCAGATTTCCGAGACGTAAGCCTCGGGAAAAGGGGCGCCGAGCTCCGCCTCGATGGCGTTGACCGCGGCGACGAGCCTGGCCGGGGCCGGCGCGTCGGTCCATGCAAACTCGCGCCCGGCAACGGCAACGCGCTGCTGCAGGATGCCGCCATCGCGACGCACAAAGCGTTCCACTGGCATCGCGTCGAGGACCTCGTTAGCCAGGATGACGCCCTGCATCTTCGTCGGGGGCGCATCCAGCCAGCTGACCCGTGGCAGAAGCTCGGGCACGCGCTGTTGCAGGAGGGCCTCCTGCCGCTCGCGCAGATCTGCGGATACTTCGAGTATCGTGTAAGCCGTCGGCAGGGAACCCAGGCGCCGCAGCGCCTCGAGAACATCGACGGCCAGCTTGCCGCTGCCGGCTCCGTATTCCAGGATTTCGCCACCGGGAATCTGCGCCAGGACCTCGGCGCACTGCCGCGCTACGACAGCGCCAAATGCGGACGAGACCTCGGGCGCCGTGATGAAGTCGCCCGCCTCGCCAAACTTGGCGGCGCCGGCAGCATAGTAGCCCAGGCCAGGCGCATACAAAGCGTGCTGCATGTACTCGCCGAAACCAAGGCTGCCGCCGGCTGCCTCAATCTGCGTCCGTATATATGCGGCCACTTTCTCACTGTGCGCGGCGCTGCGCGAATCTGGCTGGGGGAGTGATGGCGGCTGCTCGTTTTGCATGTCAATATCGCGTGATGATCGAGAAAAGCCTCAACGACAAGGTCGTACTGGTCACGGGCGCCGCCCGTCGCATCGGCGCGGCTATTGTGACACGACTGCACGAAAACGGCGCACGCGTCGCGATACATTATCGCGGGTCGGCGAAGGAAGCGGATGACCTGGCCGGTGTGCTGAACGCTGCGCGCGCGGATTCGGCCCTCTCCTTCCAGGCCGACCTGCTGGACACCGGGGCGATTTCACAGCTCGTTTTGGATGTCGTGAACTGGGCCGGGCGACTCGACGGACTGGTGAATAATGCGTCCACGTTCTATCCCACGCCCATTGGCGAAATCACCGAGAACAACTGGAACGATCTGACCGGTAGCAATTTCAAGGCGCCGCTGTTTCTGTCCCAGGCCGCGGCGCCGCATCTGCGTGAGAGCGGCGGCTCGATCGTGAATATCGTCGATATTCACGCGCAGCGGCCGTTACGCGACCATGCGCTCTACGGCTCCGCGAAAGCCGCGCTCGCCATGTTGACGCGCTCCCTGGCCAAGGACCTGGCGCCGCATATTCGGGTAAACGGCGTGGCGCCCGGCGCTATCCTGTGGCCGGAAGGCGGCATGACCGAAACCGCGCAGGAATCAATCCTGCGCCAGATCCCTCTGCAGCGCGCCGGGAACCCCGACGACATTGCCGGATGCGTTCTGTATCTCCTCAGGGACGCAAGCTACGTCACGGGCCAGATAATCGCCGTCGACGGCGGTCGCTCGGTCGGCTGGTGAGTCAGAAGGCGCCGGCGAATTCGCGCTCCGGCCGACCGTCTGCAGCAGGTCGCTCCTGATCAAACCACAGCGTGGCTTTTTGCTGGCCGTCCGGCACCGTAACCACCGGACAACCCGCGCCGTTGACGTACGACAGCGCCGCAACGATGTTGGGATCGTCGTCGGCACCGGTCGCGAAACTGAGATCGTCACCGACGGCGCAATCGACGAGCAGGCCATCGAAGTAGTCACCGAAACCGGCGGCGTTGCTCTTCTTGAACGCGGTCGGACGGAGGATTTTCTCGCAGAAGTCGATGCCCACCTGCCCGACCGGCTTGCCGAACGTATTGTCGCCGACGATATACACACCGCCCGTGACAAATGGATCCAGCCCGTTGATGACGAGCTCGCTGGCCGACGCCGTGCCGCGTGACGCAATGATGATCAGGCGATTGATATCGATCGAATTCCCGAGGCGCGCGAAGTAGTCGATACTGTTGTTTGCTGCCGCCCGGTCCGCGTTGAACTCTGTGTTAGAGAAGATCTGGCCGTCGTTGGCGAAGCCACCCAGGTAGTTCCCCAGCAGGTTGGCCGTGGACACAAGGCCGCCACCGTTGTAGCGCAGGTCGATGATGACGTCCCCGACGCCAGCAGCAATGAAACTCGAGAAGACGGCGTTGAAGTCGCGATTGGTCACCCCGTCGTGCGGGACACCGTCATCAGCCGTGCTGATGAAAGTCGCAAACTCCATGTAACCGACGGGTGGATTTCCGGCGCCCATGTCAATGGTCCGCGCCTGCGGCACCGGGTCGATGGTCACGATGTCCTGGGTCACAGACACGGGCGGCAGCACCGTGCCGTCCAGCTCGCGAATCTCGAATTCGACCGTAGCGTTGCCGAGCACTGCATTGATGCCTTCATTAGCGCGAATGTCGGCAATGCTGCGGCCGTTAAGGCTCAGCACCGTCTGGCCACGTTCAAACCCGCCGACCATGTTGGCTGGACTGTCCACGAATACGCGGGTGAAGCGCATCTCGTCGTTCTCGATCCGCCAGCTGAAACCGAAGCCCTCGTACTTGCCTTCGCCGAAAAACTGCTGGTCCGCCGCAAGCGCCCCAACTGAGCTGAACAGGTCCAGCGGACCGCCTGTCGCTTTTTGCGGCCCATACGTCTGCGTTACCAACGTCACAAGTTCTTCCGGTGTCCCGTAATCGGCAATGCTGAGGTTTGGCGGGAGCAGGTCGTTCCAGAGATACCAGGCATACAGGTTGTCCAGAACAAACTGCTTTTGCCCATCGTTGCTGCACTCACTCGGCGCCACGAAACCGTCCGGGTCGGACCCGCTACTGCAGGCCGCCAGTGAAACCAGTACCAAGAAGCTGATCAGATAACGCATTAGTAGTCCTCTAAAGCATAACGCCGACGACATCGAGAGG
Source organism: Chromatiales bacterium (assembly GCA_004282875.1). Taxonomy (GTDB): domain Bacteria; phylum Pseudomonadota; class Gammaproteobacteria; order Steroidobacterales; family Woeseiaceae; genus UBA1847. Next base: position 9,216 of record SHLT01000033.1, read on the forward strand.
ATGACACGCGGCGTCGAATTCCTGCCAATGGTCGAGCATGGTCCTGCCGGTTACCGGGTGTACGAGATCCGGCGCAAGCTCAGCCATTGGGCGCAACACAAAACTGTACTCCAACACATCCTCACGCGGGATACGCACGGGCTTCTCATCAATAACGAGGTCATTGTAAAGCAGCAGGTCAATATCCAGCGGACGTGATCCCCATTTTTGACCCTCGCGTTCCCGCCCGGCGAGATTATGTATAAGCTCGATCTGCTCGCAGATCGACTGCGGCAATTCGTTTGACTCAAATCGGGCGACAAGATTCAGAAAGTCGTCGCCTTCAAAGCCGACGGCCTTGCTGCGGTAGACCGCGGACAACTCCAGTTCGCCGTAGCGTGCCCTGAGCTCGCGGATACCCAGGTGAAGATTGTCTTCGGGGTCAATATTGGAGCCAAGCCCCAGGAATACGGTTGCCATGCTCTGCTACCCAGGCTGCTCGCCGCGTTCAATTTCGATGCCGACGTCCTTGGAACCGCGAATCGCACCGGGCTTGTGCACCCGGACCTTGACCCAGGCAACATCGAATTCGTCGCGGATGACGCCTGCGATGCGTTCCGCCAGGGTCTCGACCAGCTGAAACCTGGAGTCAGCCACGAATTGTTGCACTCGTTTGGCCACGCTCTTGTAGTTCAGCGTGTCCTCGACGCTGTCGCTGGCGGCAGCCCGGGCGATATCCGCACTCATTTCGAGATCGATGATCACCGTCTGGCGGATCTTTCGCTCCCAGTCCCAGATTCCAATGATCGTGTCGATTTTCAGCTCGTCGAGAAAAATTTTGTCCATGTCGCTCTCATCGTTGTGTCATACCCGTTCCGGGGTACCCAGTGTTTCCAAAGACCAGCGGGCCTGGGCTTTTATTTCATTGGCCGCATCGGCCTCGGCGAGGCGCATTGCGCCGGCCACGGCGATCATCGCACCGTTGTCGGTACAGAACGCGAGGCGCGGGTAATAGACCTCGCCGTCGAAGCGCTCCGCCATTTCCTTGCGCAACAGGCGGTTCGCGCCGACGCCGCCGGCCACGACGATTCGATTCAGGCCCTCTGCCCTGGCGGCCTTGATCGATTTGCCGATCAACGTGTCCACAGCCGCCCGCTGAAAAGACGCTGCAAGATCAGCGCGGCATTCCCCCAATCGGCCCGCGGCCTCGGCCTTGCGAACCTCCAGCATGACAGCCGTCTTCAAGCCGCTGAAACTGAAATCGAAGTTCGGCTTGTTGAGCATCGGCCGGGGGAGATCGAAGGTCGAGTCGTCACCGTCCTCGGCCAGTGCCGCCAGCGCCGGGCCGCCGGGGTAGCCCAGTCCGAGCAGCTTCGCGGTCTTGTCGAACGCCTCACCGACGGCATCGTCCAGCGTGGTCCCAAGGACCCGGTAGTCGCCAAGCGTTTCCACGGCGATCAACATTGAGTGCCCACCCGACACGAGCAGCGCCAGGAACGGGAATTCCGGGGGGGTGTCCTCGAGCATCGGCGCCAGCAGGTGACCTTCCATGTGGTGTACCGGGATCACCGGGCAGCCCCACGAGAGGCCCAATCCATTGGCCATGCCGCCACCCACCATCAATGCCCCAACGAGTCCGGGACCCGCGGTGTAGGCGATGGCGTCGGGCTTGTCGATGCCGGCCTCAGTCATAACCTGTTGAATTAATGGCAAAAGCATCCGAACATGGTCGCGCGACGCGATCTCGGGTACGACACCACCGTAGACCGCATGCAGGTCCACCTGGCTGTGCAGCGCCTCGGCCAGCAGGCCTTTTTCAGTGTCGTAGAGCGCCACGCCCGTCTCGTCGCAGCTGCTTTCAATTCCGAGAACAATCATAACAAGCAGAAATTAGGTACCAGTTACCGTGTTACCCCCAAAGGGGGGTTCGCAGAAGGGCTGCAATGATAAGTCGGAATTAGGGTAACTGGTACCTAATTTCTGCTTACAGACCTTTGCAAACCGCCTATTCCGGCGCTATGATACGCGGCTCAGTCCCGGCCCTAGCGCCGGGTTTATTTATGTCTGGACGGAATACCTGAACAATGCCAAGTGTTCGCGTAAAAGAGAACGAGTATTTTGACGCTGCCCTGCGGCGCTTCAAGCGTGCCTGTGAGAAGGCTGGAATCCTGACCGAGCTTCGTCGTCGTGAGTATTACGAGAAGCCGACGCAGGAGCGCAAGCGCAAGAAAGCGGCTGCGGTCAAGCGCCACATGAAGCGCCTTTCTCGTGAAGAAGCCAAGCGCAAGCGTCTTTACTAATACTCTCTCGCTCCGCGCCCGCGGAGCGTCTCAAGCAGTTTCTAAAGCATGTCGCTGAAGAACCAAATCACAGAGGACATGAAGTCCGCCATGAAAGCCGGTGAAAAAGACCGGCTCAAAGTGGTGCGCCTCATTCTTGCCGCTATCAAGCAGGTGGAAATCGATACTCGTACCGAGCTCGACGATGCTGCCGTGCTCGGCGTTCTCAATAAGATGGTCAAACAGCGCCGCGACTCGGTCGAACAATTCGAAAAAGGCGACCGCGAGGATCTGGCCGCCATTGAGCGGGCCGAGATCGAAGTCCTCGAGACTTACCTGCCTGAGCAGATGTCAGCCGGGGACCTCACAGCACTCGTTGATGAAGTTATCGCCGCGACGGGCGCAGAGGGTATGCGCGACATGGGCAAGGTCATGGGCCAGATCAAGGCCAAGGCCGCTGGACGTGCCGATATGGGCGCCGTCAGCGCCACGGTCAAAGAGCGCCTGAACGCCCTCTAGATTGGCACCATTTTTGCGCTCTGGCGTAGCCTGAACAATAGGCTATGCTAACTGAAAACAAGAATAACTCCTTCAGACCCGAGCGCAGGCGGGCGACGTTTAATTCACTATGGCCGGATTAATCCCTCAGGACTTTATCGACGATCTGATCGCACGCGCCGATATCGTCGAGGTGGTCGGGCGTCGGGTGCAGCTAAAGAAGGCCGGACGGGAATTCAAGGCCTGCTGCCCGTTCCACGACGAGAAAACGCCATCTTTTACGGTCAGTCCCGGCAAGGGTTTCTATCATTGCTTCGGTTGCGGGGCCCACGGCACGGCGATCGGCTTCCTCATGGAATTCGATCACATGAGCTTTGTTGAGGCGATTGAAAGCCTGGCTGCCTCGATGGGCGTCGACGTACCGCGCAGCGAGGGCGACAAACCCGCACGGCGCTATGACGAGCTGTTCTCGCTGCTCGATTCGATCTCACGCCATTGGCAGAACTGCCTCAAAGACTCACCCACGGCTGTCGAATATGTGAAGAACCGCGGCATCGACGGCAGTACGGCCAAGCGCTTCGGTATCGGCTATGCGCCGGATGGATGGAGCAATGTGCTCGACAAGTTCGGCAAGTCGCCCGAGGCGACCGAACGACTGCTCGCAACCGGCATGATCATTGCCAAAGACAACGGCAAGCACTACGACCGCTTCCGGGATCGGATCATGTTCCCGATTCGCGACGCGCGCGGCCGCACGATCGCGTTCGGCGGCCGCACACTCGGCGACGGCGAGCCGAAGTACCTGAACTCCCCCGAGACCGTCCTGTTTCACAAGGGACGCGAACTCTACGGCCTGTACGAGGCCCGCCAGGCGCTGCGTCACATCGATCAACTGGTCGTCGTGGAAGGCTACATGGACGCCGTCGCCCTCGCCCGCCACGGTATCGATTTCGCTGTCGCAACCCTGGGTACCGCGACGACCAGCGAACACCTGAACCGGCTGTTCCGCCTGACGGAAAACGTCTGTTTCGCCTTTGACGGCGACCGGGCCGGCCGCAAGGCCGCCTGGAGAGCGCTCGAAAATGCCTTGCCGCAGATTCGTGAGGGCCGGCAGATTCGCTTCGTATTCCTGCCGGAAGGACACGACCCCGACTCGTTCGTCAACGAATTCGGTACCGATGCGTTCCTTGAGGCACTGGACGAGGGCGTCGCCCTGTCGGAGTTCCTGATCCAGGAACTCGCCGGGCAGGTCGACATGGACACGGTCGACGGCCGCGCGCGCCTCGCGGAGCTGGCGCGACCGCTCGTCAACAAGATCCCGCCCGGCGTGTATCGCGAGCTCTTGCTGGACAGCCTCGCCGAGGCCGTTGGCCTGACCGCGGCCAAGCTGGACAAAATGCTGGGGCGTGACAAAAGCGGCGCAGCAGGCGTCAGTGCCTCGGGAAGTCCGTCGCGCCCGACGGCACGAAAGCCGATGAGCGGGCAACCATCGGTGATTCGTCACGCGATTACGCTGCTGCTCAACGATCCGGCCGCGTGCCTGAAACTGGACATCGAGAAACTGGCCGGCGTCAATCGCGCGGGCGTGGAGCTGTTGCGAGCCCTTATTGAAACTGTCCAGGCCGAGCCCAATATAACAACAGCCGGGCTTCTGGAACGCTGGCGGCATGATGAGGCCGGCCGGCACCTCGGCAAGCTCGTGGCATCCGAGGTGCCGCTGGACGACGAATTCAATGCCGCCGCGGAGCTTGGCGACTGCCTGGAGCAGCTCGAGATCTTCGGGCGCAAGGAAAGAATTACTTTTTTAATTGAGAAACAAAGAGTTAACGGCCTCACGGACGAGGAAAAGGCCGAGCTGCAGGAGCTATTGAAGGCGGCCTAACTCAATGAAATTTATGTAGATTCCGCTCCTTCATAAGAGTAGAATTACTCGTTTGCATTTTTTGCCCGCAGGAAATTACGTCTTGACTGAGAAAAAAGCACCCGCACCGATTGTTGCCGTGAGCAAGCAGGCCCAGCAACTCAAGGACCTGATCGCCCGAGGCAAAGAACAGGGCTACCTCACCTATGTTGAGGTCAACGATCACTTGCCGAACGACATCGTCGATCCCGAGCAGATCGAAGACATCGTCAACATGATTAACGACATGGGTATCACGGTGTACGAAGAGGCGCCGGAGACTGAGTCGAAGACGCTGACCGACACCCCGGCGACCGATGAGGACGCGGTGGAGGAAGCCGAGGCTGCCCTCGCCAGTGTCGATGCGGAATTTGGGCGCACAACTGACCCTGTTCGCATGTACATGCGCGAGATGGGAACGGTCGAGCTGCTAACGCGACAAGGCGAGATCGAGATCGCAAAGCGCATCGAGGATGGCCTGAACCAGGTCAAGTACCACATGGTGCATTTCCCACCGACGGTCGAGGCGCTGCTCGAAGTGGCGGACCGGGTTATTGGTGGTGAGACGCGCATGCAGGACTTTGTCGTGGGCTTTATCGACCCGAACGCGCCCGACGAGATCAAGCCGCCCGCACCCAAGAGCGACGATGACGACGACGAGGTTGTCGACACGGGCCCCGATCCCGAAGAGGTCAAGGCACGGGTCAAGGTTATTCGCCGGCATTTCAATCGCTCGATGAAATACCTGGACAATTACGGCCTGAAGGACAAACGCACGGTCAAGGCCCAGGATGACTGCGCGCAGCAGATCATGGAGCTCAAGCTGGCGCCGAAATTGTTCGACGCGCTGGTTCGCAATTTGCGCGACGTCGTGTCGATCATCCGGAGCCAGGAACGCCTTGTCATGCAGCTCTGCGTTCGCGACGCCGGCATGCCGCGCAAGGATTTTCTGTCGAGCTTCCCGAAAAGCGAAACTGACCTCAATTGGATCGAGAAACACATTCGGGCCAAGCGTAAGCATTCATCGATACTCGCCAAGCTCAAGGACGACGTACTGCGTGCACAGCGCAAGCTGATCGCTGTGGAACTCGCAACGCTGCTGTCCATCAGTGAGATCAAGGAAATCAATCGCCAGATGTCGATCGGCGAAGCCAAGGCCCGCCGCGCGAAGAAGGAAATGGTCGAGGCAAACCTGCGTCTCGTCATCTCGATTGCCAAGAAGTACACGAATCGCGGCCTGCAGTTCCTGGACCTTATCCAGGAGGGCAACATCGGACTCATGAAGGCGGTCGACAAGTTCGAGTACCGCCGTGGCTACAAGTTTTCAACGTACGCTACCTGGTGGATTCGCCAGGCCATCACGCGCTCGATCGCTGACCAGGCACGCACGATTCGTATCCCGGTCCACATGATCGAGACGATCAACAAGCTGAATCGAATTTCCCGCCAGATGCTGCAGGAAATGGGCCGCGAACCGCTGCCTGATGAACTCGCTGAACGTATGGAGATGCCGGAGGACAAGGTTCGCAAGGTGCTGAAGATCGCCAAAGAGCCGATCTCTATGGAAACCCCGATAGGCGACGACGAGGATTCACATCTCGGCGACTTTATCGAGGACCAGACCGTGCACTCGCCAGTCGACTCGGCGACTACGTCGGGACTCAAGGAGACCACTCACTCGGTTCTCGCCGGCCTTACGCCACGTGAGGCAAAGGTTCTGCGGATGCGGTTCGGTATTGATATGAATACCGACCACACGCTTGAAGAGGTTGGGAAACAGTTCGACGTCACGCGCGAGCGCATTCGCCAGATTGAGGCCAAGGCGCTCAGAAAGCTTCGTCACCCGACCCGCTCGGATCAGCTGCGCAGCTTCCTGCTCGAGGACTAAAGTATCTCGAGCGCTTTCCTGCGCTTGGTGTGGAAGTCCTGCTTGTCGACAAACTCCAGGAACTGATCCGGGGGCAGGGGCCGGCTGTAGTAGAAGCCCTGAACAAAGTCGCAGCCATTGCGCTGCAGAAACTCGAGCTGCTCGCAAGTCTCGACACCCTCGGCGATGGATACCTTGCCGAGTTCTTCGGCCATGCGAATAATCGTGCGGCAGATATTGTTCGATGTAACACCGCTGCCAATTTTGTCAACAAACGACTTATCGATCTTGATGACGTCGAACGGCATCTGTTGCAGGTAGCTCAACGAAGAATAGCCGGTACCAAAGTCGTCAATCGCGACCCGCACGCCGTCGCTGCGCAGTGACTCCAGTAAGGCGATCGCCGTGTCCTTGTTCTGCGCGACCGCCGTTTCAGTGACCTCGAGCTGCATGTAACCCGGGTGGATTTCGTAGCGGCGCACGGGCGCCATGATCGCCCTTCTGAACCCGGATTCTCGCAGTTGCAGCGCTGACACGTTGATGGACACCGGACCGGGGTGCAGTCCACGGTCGAGAATTGCGCGAAGGTCCTTACAAGCTTGCTCGATGACCCATTCCCCAAGATCGACAATCAAGCCCGAGTCTTCGGCCAGCGGGATAAATTCATCTGGCGAGATAACGCCGTCGGTCGGGTGCGTCCAGCGAAGAAGCGCTTCGGCCCCACTGATTTCACCGCTCGAAATATCGAACTGCGGCTGATAATGCAGTTGCAGCGCGCCGTCGTAATACGCCTCGCGCAGGTCGCGTTCCAGGCCGATCTTGCGGCGGCTTTCAGCATTGAGCCGTTTGCTGAAGAATTCGAAGCGCCCGCGGCCGGCATCCTTGGCGCGATACATAGCCGCGTCGGCGTTTTTCAGCAGGGTCTCCACGCTGTCGCCGTCTTCCGGGAACATGACCACACCGATGCTGGCACTGACGTAGTGGTCGGCATCGCGCACGGTAAACGCCTCAGCCAGCCTCGCGAGCAAGCGCTCAGCCATTGAACGCACGATCGACTCGTTGCGCACGCTGGGCAGGACCACAACGAATTCGTCCCCGCCGAGCCTGGCAACCGTGTCTCGATCGCGCACCTCGGAGACGATCCGCTGGGCGGCCTGGATCAACACACCGTCACCGACCGAGTGTCCAAACACGTCGTTAATATCCTTAAAACGATCGAGATCGAGGAACAGCAGTGCGCCACTGTGGTCCTCGACTCTTGCGTTTACAATGTGCTGCTCGAGTCGATCCTTGAGCAACTGCCGGTTGGGTAGCCCGGTCAGCGTGTCGAAGTGCGCCTGACGATACAGGGTCTCTTCGCGTTCTACGCTGGAAAGCGCGACGGCGAATCGCCCGGCAAGGTCGATTACGCGCTGCATGCTGCCCTGCGACAATTCCAGTCGCGACTCGAAACCAAGCAGCAAGACACCCTTTAGTTGCTCATTGAGAACCACCGGTACCAGCACGACGAACGAGTTCCCAAACGCCTCGAAGCGGGCCTTGTAGGGTGCCTGCTGATCGTCAACTTCAGCGATGTCGACCTGGCGCGGCTGGCACCAGCTGTTATCAATACCGCCGGGGAGGTCAATGCGTTCGTGAATGAACTCCTTCCCGCACGACGAGATCATTTTTCCCTTGCTGGGCGCGTCGATATCGCGCGCAATAACCGACGCCGACTGACAGCTGGTCAGTTCAACCAGGTGCCCCACTACGTCCTCGGATACATCTTCGAATTTGGTTCCCGACAGAATCATGCGGTCGATACCCGACATCGCCTCAAGCGCCGATATCTGGCGACCAAGTCGTTGCGCCATGTTATTAAACGCTTCGGCCAGCCACTCGAACTCATCGCCAGTGTGTACGCGGACCCTTGAGGCGAGATCGCCGCCGGCATATTGGCGGGCGGCCAGCGTAAGGTGTTGCAGGGGGACCAGGCTGCGAGCAATGAGCTTGACGCTGAGGAACGCGACGAGAACGAAGATCAGAATGATGGCAGGAATAAACACCCTGCGAAAATCGGTCCCGGTCCGCATGGCAAAGGACCGGGACTGTACGGCAATAATGTCGATCGAAGGCGTAGCGTACGCGCCACCCAGAAACAGCTGCCAGAGGGCGACAAACTGAGTTTCGCCGTTGTGCTCCCACTCGCCAAAAATACTGCTGCGGTTCTCGCCTGTATCCACCAGGCTGGTGTGGATACCCGCCTCAATCGTGTCCGTGCAGTACAGGCGCTGTCCATTTTCGCCGAACACACAGAACTCCGTGTTGTGCGGCAGATTATCCCTGGCTCCCCAGATCTTCCCGGAGTTCAGTCGGAAAGCGACGAGGCAACCAGGCGCCCAGGACCCGACGGCCTGCAGCATGATCAACTCGTTTTGCTGCGTCAGCGCCAGCTTCGTGCCGCCGGCATTCAGATGATTCTCATCGGCAAGGCTAAGGTCGATCTCGAGTCCTTCCGACCGCAGCAGCGTAGCCGGAGCAAAGGTATCCCTAATAACCCAGAAGCCATTGAAATCGTCTGTCAGGAACTCATGCTCATCCACAGCGCTGAGTCCGTCCTTTTCGGCGATACGAATGATCTCCCCGGCTTTTGCCGAAGCCAGTTCGAGCCGTGACAGGATTTCGATGCCGTATTCCTTGGCGTTGGCCTTGAGATTGCGGGAACTCTCTACTTCGAGCCCCCGACTGAATTCATGCCAGGCCAGCCACGCAGTGAAAATCATCGGCACAAGGGCGGCCAGCAGAAAGAACGAAAATATCTGCCTGCCTACGCCACGAGTGAGGGTCCACTTGATGCCACTGTCGCTCATCAGTAGTCCTCGCCCAAGCCGATAAATGCGCCGTTGTTGGCGCGTACGATATCATCGCGGCTCTGCTTGGCTGACAACGGACCCGCAGACGCACCGTCCTTGCCCACACTGTACAGGTCGAAGTCGGTATTGAGTGGATTCAGCTTTCCATCTTTACGCAGAGCGCCAACACCGCCGCCGATTGCGGGGATGTTCAGGAATTCGTAGGGCCTCCCCCAGGGATCCAGGGAAACCGGTACGCCCATCTCGTCGAGCGTCAGCGGAATGCGATCATCGTTGTTGAGGCGGAAGCTCTCGACCGCCAGGCTAAGCTCGGCGATATCGCCTATTGCCGCCGACACCTTAGCGTTGTCGACGAACCTCTGGTAAGACGGAATCGCGAGCGTCACCAGCATCGTCGCAATGACCAGCGCCACGACGAGCTCGATGAGTCCGAATCCTTTCGACATCCTCCCGGTCAATCTACCCACATATGTGACCACACGCCCATATTAGGCGCCTGATCGGCATCCCCAGTAACGATCCACGCATGTTAAGTGATTGTTTTAGAAAGGTCCCGGACCTGTGTCACGAACGATTATGTCTCGTGCGGATGCATTTCCGGGTGGTGGATTTCACGGCGGCAGTTCGCGCACACGAGGCGACATTTTCGGGCCTCTGCCTCGATTCGGTCCCAGCTATTTCAAACGTTACATGCGACGCTTTTCTGCTAGAATCCACGCCCTTAGCGGCCCCGCCCCGGGGCGCAAGACGATGTGCGGGCCTGTAGCTCAGTTGGTTAGAGCAGGGGACTCATAATCCCTTGGTCCCAGGTTCGAGTCCTGGCGGGCCCACCACTTTCTACCGCAATATCGACGCGATCTCCGGCAACCACGCACGCCAGTAATCAGTTTTAGCCTTGAGCAATGCGACGGCGTGGTCCGCATCGCGCCGCAGCAGACGCAGGTGATCTCCGGGCCGCAATTGCCCCAGGATATGCCGGTCTGCTCGAGCGATCTGTGCGATGCGCGGGTAGCCGCCGACCGTCCCGCAGTCCACTGCCAGCGCGTACGGCGCGCCATCCTCGGGACACTGGATCGTACCGGGGACGACACCCGCACTTGGCATACGTCCGTCCGACGACACCGTGAGACGCGGACCGTCGAGCCGCAGCCCCACACGATCGGCACGCTGGTCAATGACCCAGTTGGTTTCGAACAGAGCCGCCTCGCTGGCGTCATCCAGCAGACTCGTTTCCTCGGCGTCGCACGCGTGCACGGCCCAGCTCGATGACATTGGTACCCGGAATTCGTCGGGCGTCATCTGTGCTGACTGTTCATGCGGAGCGAGACCCAGCACATCGCCAGCACGCAACGCCCTGCCCTGATGTCCGCCGAAGCCCGCTTGCAGGTTCGTCGACACCGATCCGAGAATCCCTGGCGCCGCGACCGCGCCCGCGAATGCGAGGTATGCCCTGGCACCGGTTTGCATGGCACCGATAGCCAGCTCATCTCCGACCGCGGCAAAGAGCGTTTCGTGCTGCAGCTGTTCCTCGCGGTTCAGCGTGACCGACGCCTGCGCCCCGGTCACCGCGAACGCGCAGTCGACGTCGAAGCGTAGAGTCGGTCCGACGAGGGTCGCCTCCAGCACCGCGGCATCCCAGGCATTGCCGACCAGCTTGTTGGCAAGCGCCATCGACAGCGGATCGGCGGCGCCGCTTGCCTGCACGCCCATATGACGTAGGCCGATGCGCGGCCCGGCCTGGACCGTGGTCTGCAAACCCGGCTTGACGACAGTGACGCTCATACGTCGAACTCGCCCGCGTCGACAGCCTTGAAACGCACGCGCATGCCGGCTTTCAGGGCAAACGGATCTGCAATATCCGGATCGAACAGTTTGAACGGCGTGCGGCCGATGATGTTCCAGCCGCCCGGGCTCGCCATGGCGTACAAGCCGGTGCGGCCGTCGGCGACACCCACGGAACCGGCTGCAACGCGCTGCCGCGGTTCGGCCCGGCGCGGGACCTGGAAGCATGCATCGAGCCCGCCGACAAAGGCGAAACCTGGCGTGAACCCGACCATGTCGACGCTGTATTCATCACGCGTGTGACGCGCGATCAACTCGTCAGCCGAAAGCCCCGTCGCCTCGGCAAGGGGTTCCAGGTCGGGGCCGTATTCCCCACCGTAGACGACCGGTATTTCAAGGAGCTCGCCCGGCATATCGCGCCCATCGATACCGCTCTCGATAACGGCCGCAATTTTCTGTCCCGCCTCCTCACCATCCTGCGCTATGGCGTCAAAGCGAACAACGACCGATGCAATTCCCGGCACGACTTCGAGCCAGTTACCGGCTTCACGTAGTGCTGCTGCAAGCGACTGCGCATCCTGCGGCGTGTCGACCGCGACGCAGAACAGGTCATCACCGCATCGTGTGAGCACGAACGTCGACTCCATGAGATTCCAGGACATCGCGAACGGCCCGCGCCTTCTCTGCGGCGCCGGGCGTGTCACCGTGAATGCAAAGCGTATCCGCCCGGACACTGACGGCCTCGCCGTTCCGTGCCGTCGCCTGCCCCGCCTCCGCCAGCCGTACCGCCTGGGTCGTCGCAACGGACAGCGCTTCATGAACGGCGCCGGGTTCGGATCGGGGCACCAAAGTGCCGTCGGGCTCATAGGCCCTGTCCACAAAGGCCTCCGCGATAAACGCGAGACCATGATCTCTTGCGGCAAACTCGAGCTCGGTGTTGGCCATGCCCACGAATGCCGGGCTGCCGGGCGCTTCCGCGGTCACGCGGGCGATGATATCGGCAAGTTCCCGATCTCCGATGGCATCGTTATAGAGCGCACCGTGAGGCTTAACGTGAGTTAGCCTGGCACCCAGGTGGGCAGCAATGTCGGCAAGCTCGCTGACCTGCGTCGTCAGCGAATCGTATAGCTCACCACCTTTCATGAACCCGCTCCGGCGGCCGAAGCCTTCGCGATCCGGATATCCAGGGTGCGCACCAACCGCCACACCATTCGCGATGGCCGAGCGCACGGTGCCGGTCATTGAATCAGCGTCTCCGGCATGCCCGCCGCACGCGACGTTGCAGCTCGACACGATCTGGAGCAAGTCCTCGTCATACGCGTCGCCTTCGCCAAGATCTGCATTCAGGTCAATACTTGCCATCAGCGTTTCCCGCCTTTTTCCTGTTGTTTCTCCGCCATCACGGCCTTGACCATTTTGCCAAAACCCTTGTCGCGCGAACGCCGCTCGGCGACAGACTCGCTGTTGCGGCGATCCTCCGCCTGCAGCTTCCGGTAGCGGCGCAGCCGCTCAGCGTCCAGGCGACCCCCGTCAATGGCCAACTGCACCGCACACCCGGGTTCGGTTTCATGAGAACAGTCGGAAAAACGGCACCGGGCAGCCAGCGCAGTCACTTCCGAGAATACGTCGCCGAGCGCATCGCCAACGTCGACCAGCTGGAGCTCGCGCATTCCCGGCGTGTCGATCAGCCAGCCGCCATGCGGCAACTGGTGCATGGATCGTGACGTCGTCGTGTGCCGCCCCCTCTGGTCGTCCTCGCGCGCCGCCCGAGTCTCCAGGTGCTCGCCGGTCAGCGTGTTCGTCAACGTGGATTTTCCGACACCCGATGAGCCCAGCAGTGCTACTGTCTGGCCGGCCTCGCACCAGGGCCGCAACACCTCGACATCGTGCGGATCCAGCGCATTGAGGGCTTCGACCAGCACGCCGGGCGCAAGCCCGGAGGCCGCAGCAACGAATTCTTCCGTGGACTCCACGGTGTCTGCCTTGGTGATGACGATAATCGGGAACGCGCCCGCATCATGTGCGATAGCGAGGTAGCGCTCGAGGCGCGCGATATTGAAATCGCGGTTCGCTGACGTAACGATGAACAGCGTATCGACATTGGCCGCAATCATCTGGACGTCGGCACCGGTGCCAGCGGCGCGCCGCCGGAATGCGCCGAATCGTTCGAGTCGTTTAACGATGTGCCGCTGTTCGTCAATGAGGATCCAGTCACCCACGGTGATCTGCATCGCTGCCGCCTTTGGCGAAAGCTCTGCCGTCTCGTCCAGACCCTCCCCGGCAATCTCGACCCGGTCCCGATGAACGCTGAGCACACGTGCCGGGCGAATGTCAGCGTCCGCATCGATCTGCCCCTGGAAGAACGGCCTCCAGCCAAGCATTTGTAACGATTCAGGAGTACTCATGAGATACACTGCATAGCACGTATTCGCCTGCAGGGAAAATCACAATGAGCGTAGTTCTGGTAACGGGCGCAAGCTCCGGGATCGGCGCGGCGATCGCAATCGCGTTCGCGGAAAACGGTTGGGATGTCATGGCCGCCGGCCGCGACGAAGGCCGACTTGAAGAGGTCGCCGACGTGTCGGAACGCATCGTGACCTGGGCGGGCGAACTTGCATCGTCGGAAGACTGTGAAGAGCTGGTCGCCGACACCATTGATGAATTCGGCGAGATCGATTGCCTGGTCAACAACGCAGGCATCATCATTCGTGGCAACGCGGCGGACACCAGTGACGACGACTGGCGCGCGACGATGACGGTCAATCTCGACGTGCCGTTTTTTCTTAGCCGGGCAGCGCTGCCTTACGTGCTCCGGGCCGAGGGCAGCATCGTGAATATCGCGTCCGACTGGGGCCTGCGCGGCGGCGAGCGCGCGGTGGCCTATTGCGCGAGCAAGGGCGGCCTCGTGTTGCTGACCAAGGCCATGGCCAGGGACCATGCGCGAGAGGGCCTGCGCGTCAACGCGATATGCCCGGGCGATGTCGACACGCCCATGCTAGCAGCCGAAGCCGAAGCCGCGGGCATGGACATCGACGACTACATGGAAGAAGCGTCGGAATCCGTGCCGAACGGGCGCGTCGCCGAGCCAGAAGAAGTCGCAGCGCTGGCCTTGTTTCTCGCCAGCGACGCTGCAACGCACATCAACGGCACGACCGTCGCCATCGATGGCGGTGGTGGCGCCTAAACGCCCGAGAAGTCCACTCCGCCAAACACCAGCGACGGCGACAGCGTCGCCGAGTACGGGTATACGTCATTGCCGACCAGTTCAAGCTGGCTGAACAGCTCACGGAGATTACCGGTCACGTTCATCTCGCCGACCGGGCGGCCAATTTCGCCGTTCTCGATCATATGACCGCGCAGGCCCAGCGAGAAATCGCCGGTGGTCTGGTCGGCATTGCCACCCAGCCACGATGTCACGTAGACGCCCTCGCCGACCTCGTCGAGCAGCTCTTCGAGCGACTGCGAACCGGTCGTGATCACGCGGTTCGAGGACGACCCGGTCGTCGGTGCCATGTCGGTCTTGCTGCCATGGTAGGTATCGACGTAGACGTTGCGCACAACGCCGTTTTCCACGATGGGCAGGCGCCGCGACGAAATGCCTTCGCTATCGAAATGCCGTGAGCCGAAACCCCGCGGCAACAGGGGATTGTCCGTAATCGACAGCTTGTCACTGAACGCCTTGGTGCCAATCAGGTCGGCCCAGAACGACTGCCCCTGGCTGATACGCCGCGCATTGGCCGGCCCCATCAGGCGGCCCACCAGTGAACCGGCGGCACGGGCGTCAACCAGCATCGTGGTTTTGGTCGTCGGACCTTTCTCGGAGTGCAGTCGGCTCAACGCCCGGTCCAGTCCGACGCGCGCCACCTCACTCGCAGCCGGCAATGAAGCGACATGCTGGCCGCCGACGTAGTAACCGTCCTCGGCGCGCTTGTCACCTTCGTCCCGCAACGTAATGCTGGTTCCGTACCAGCAATAAGTCTCGGCGTGCGAACCGGAAAAGCCGTTACTGCTCACCGACGCCGAGTTCACGCTGCCATCGTAGATTCCGTCTGTCGCCGATATGACGCGATCATGCGCCGTTGCGACTTCGTCGAGCTGCTCGCACCAGGCGATGCGCTGCTCTCGCGAGATGCCGGCCACATTGCTGTCGACAAGGTCCAGTTCATCAGTCGGCCGATCGGAAAACAGGTCAGGCGGCGTGATGCGGCGATGCTCGTCAGGCTCCAGCGCACGCGTGATGGCGACAGCCTCCCGGACAAAGCTCTCGAGGCGCTCGGGGTTCATGTCGGTCGTATTGTGGCTCGAGTACCGCCCGTCCGCGTAGATGCTGACATTGAGGTAGCGCGAAGTCGTGTCCTTGACCTTTTCGAGCGCACCGGCTCGATATTCAAACTCCACGTCGCGCGATTGGGAAGCCGTCGCGAACACATCCTTCGCGCCCGCCAGTTTCGCCATGTCGACGGCCTGTGCCGCCCGCTCCTGCAGATCAGCTGACATTCTCGCCTCCCACCGTCATGTTCGATACGAGCACGGTCGGAATACCCTGTGACACCGGCACGCTCTGGCCATTCTTGCCGCAGGTCCAGCCGCCCGTGTCGAGGCGCGCGTCGTTGGCGACCATCGTGATGCGTTTCAGCGATTCAGGGCCGTTACCAATGATATTCACGTCCTTGATCGGCGCCGTGATCTTGCCGTTTTCGACGAGCCAGCCATTCTTGACATAGAACGTGTAGTCGCCCGCGCCGATCTGCACCTGGCCGTTGGTATACGTTTCGCAGATGATGCCGTGATCGACGGCGGCGATTATTTCTTCTTTCGTGTGCGGCCCGTCTTCCATGAACGTACAGCTCATCCGCGGCATCGGCGCGTACTTGTACGACTGTCGGCGACCGGAACCTGTCGGCTTGAGCCCGTATTGCTTCGCGCTGATCTGGTCATGCAGGTAGGACTTCAGGATGCCGTCTTCAACGAGCACGGTCTTGCCGGCTTTGTTGCCTTCATCGTCATAATTCAATGCACCGCGCTCACGCGGGATCGAAGCCTGGTCGACGATCGTGACGAACGGCTCGGCGACCTTCTTGCCGATCATGTCGGAGTAAATGCTGGTTCCCTTGCGATTGAAATCGGCCTCCATGCCGTGGCCGATGGCTTCGTGCAACAGGATGCCCGAGGCGCCTGACGCCAGGATGACCGGCATCTCGCCCGCCGGCGGGCGCCGCGCTTCAAACTGGATCATCGTGCGATCGACGGCTTCCTTCACCATCGCCGACAGCCGCTCTTCGGAGTACCAGTTGAACTCCTCGCGCGCGGCAATGTTCGAGTAACCGGTCTGCACTTCTTCGCCCTTGCGCGCCGTAACAACAACCGTGATACGCGCCATCGGGCGGTGGTCCGTAACGAGCTTGCCGTCGAGCGTCGCAACCATGACGCGCTCATCGCCGTCGCCCCAGTACACCGCAACTTTCTCGATCGCCGGGTCCATCGCCCTGGCCTTTTCCTCAACGAACTTGAGGATCGGCAACTTTTGCTCGATACCCACGTCGCTCCAGGGAACGCTCGTCGTATACAGGTCGCCCATGCCGAGCGGGTTGAACGAGTGTGGAGCAACGACGGCGCTACCGGATGCGATCGCGGATGCCGTCCTGGCCGCAGCCAGCATTGACGGTTGTGTCAGATCTTCGGTAAACGCATAGCCGGTCTGCTCGCCAACCACCACGCGCAGACCAACACCCTGCGCGATGTTCGAGCTGGCGTTGCTGACAATGCCGTCTTCGAGCGTCAGAGAGTTTGTGCGTGAGTGCTGGAAATACAGGTCCGCCGCATCCGCGCCACTCGCGGTGAGCTCGGACATCACACGTGCCGTAGCCGCCTGGTCTACACCGAACCACGTCATGAACGGGTTATCCGGTGTCGCCTGGCCGAGGACCGTTGCGGAATGCACGCCGCAGCCCTGCAGGAACCCAGGCATGGTGATAATCGCACTGCCGGCCGCCATATGGCCGAGGAAGGCTCTGCGTTTAATTGTCATTATTACCCCCGGTTGGATTTAAACTTTAGATGCGCGGACTCTGCAAAAAGTTGCATCGTCAGCGTTGTGACAGGGCCAGACCGACGCCTGCTGCGGTCAGGAATGCGCCCGTTACACGATTGCGCAGTTGGCCAAAGCGCCCAATGTAACGACGCGCGGTGTTGGCAAACGCGGCCCAAAGGACGTCGCCGACGAACAATACACTGAGAAAGACCAGCGCCACGAGGCCCAGTTCCATCGGCGTCGGCGAGCTGCCGACAAACTGCGGAATAAACGCGGCGTTGAACAACAGGGTCTTCGGATTGAGCAAGGCGACGAGGCAGCCGCGCCAGAAGATGATCGGCGTGGCTTCAATGGCGGTGAGGTCCCCCGCGGGCTCGCGCCATGTCCTGATGCCGAGATACACAAGGTAGACGACGCCCGCCCACTTGATCCACATCAGCGCCTCGGCAGCAAACTCGACCAGGGCCGCGAGTCCAAAAACCACGAGCAGCAGCTGCAGGCCGACGCCGACCGTGGTACCCACGACGGTGACCATCCCCATACGGAGGCCGTACTGCAGGCTATTGGCCACGATCAGCGCCACGTTCGGTCCCGGGATCATCACCAGGATCGAGGTTGCGGCGACTAATGCGGCCAGGCTGCTCACATTCCGATGACCGCTAGAAAAAAGCCGCGAACGGCGCCGACGAGCGGCCCGACCACTTGCCACAACAGCCCCGACACCAGCAGCGCGATGATGATCATCATCCCGAAGGGTTCGATGCGATCGAAACTCATTGCGGCGCGCGGTGGCAGCAGGCCGCTCAGTACCCGGCCGCCATCGAGCGGCGGGATCGGCAGCATGTTGAAGACCGCCAGGATCACGTTAATGGTGACCCCGAAGTACGCCATGTACCACAGCAGGTCCGCCGCCGGTATCGAGCCGGCCATAGCCGCGGCTGCCGCCATTATCGCGGTCCAACCTGCCGCCATCGCCAGGTTGGAGGCGGGGCCTGCGGCCGCCACCAGCGCCATATCACGTTGCGGCTTGCGCAGGTTGCGGGTGCCCACGGGAACCGGCTTGGCCCAGCCGAACAGTATCGGTGGTCCACCGGCGGCCTTGGCCATGACAAGCAAACCGAGTGGAACCAGCACCGTACCGATCGGGTCGATGTGCTTGATGGGGTTCAGCGTCAGCCGTCCGAGCACCTCGGCCGTTCGATCGCCGAAGTACCGGGCCGCATAGCCGTGCGCGGCTTCGTGGACCGTAATCGCAAAGATAGCCGGTACCGAGAACAGCAGTATTGATTGAATCAGGGTCAGATTTTGCATCGCGCCATCATACGTTATGCGGCCCGATGGCGGCTATTACCAACCGCCGCCGCCCCCGCTGTACTGCAGTCCTTCGAGGCTTTCCAACAATCGCTGG
>SHLT01000130.1 GCA_004282875.1 Chromatiales bacterium
GCCGCTTTGCGTTTGGCTCGGTCCAGCGACCAAACTCGGTGGAATTTGACGATAAATCGGGACCGAAAACTGAGAACCAGAATATCGCAGGCGCTCTCCGCGCGTTTATACTGTGCCTGTCGGAGACCGGGAGATAGCCATGCCAAACGTTCGCCTGTTGTTTGTCCCAGCACTGGCGCTTCTGTGCGCCTGTTCCAGTATCGACGGTCTGTATGCGCCAGCCTGTGTCGCCTACGAGGGCGATGAGATCGAGCTCATCGAGGGGCGGTTCACGTGGCGGCGCTTCACCGATGAACGCAGGGTGGATGAGCAGGGTCAGCCCATCGATCCGTTCCCGGGCTACCCGAAACAAGGGATTTATGAATACCGTGACCCGGTCCTGATCCTGACCCCGGACAGCGACTCGGAGAACGTCGGCTTCTTCCTGATGGACGAAAAAAGTGGCGTCTTCCTGCTGACAGGTGCCGAAAAGCAGCGCTACGACATCGATGGCCAGGTCCCCGAGTGCGCGCTACGCCGAGCGGGCGAAGACTAGCCCGGATCCCCGATTTGAGACCTGGCGCACACAAAAAGCGCCGTTGTCGCGATTCTGCGACGCGATTGGCATTGCGGTAGTAACCCAAGGTTTGGTTAGCTGGGTATCCGGCAGATATTGACGCTTGGGTGCCTCAATGAACGCTATACAAAAACGACTGGGAGTGCTGTCGCTGGCGCTTATTTTCATGCCGCTCACGGGCATGGCCGAGAGCGCTCGCATCGATTACAGCGAGACCTTGCAGCAGTTCGAGCAGCAAAAGGACACGCACGGCGAAGCCGTTCGTTTCAATGCGTTCGGCAAGCGCTTCGATATCAGCCTGGCGCCAAACCAGAACGTGCTGAGCCTCGCCGTGCGAGAACATCTCGCCGATGGCGTTGGCGTCTACCGCGGTAGTGTCGACGGCATGCCGGGTTCGTGGGTGCGACTGGTCGTGGCTGACGGTATTCCGCGTGGCCTGCTCTGGGATGGCAGCGAGATGTACGCCATCGAAGCAAGCAAGGAGACTGCCGGCGCGGCGCACATGTTCAAACTGAACGACCTGCAGATCCCCGCGGGAACCATGACCTGCGCCCAGGCGGACGGCACCAAGACAGCGAACGATCTGCTCACCGCGGTATCGAAGGACATAACCCCACGTGTAGCGGAAGCCGCCGGCGCCGAGTTGAGCCTCGATCTCGGTGTCATCGCCGACTTCGAATTCGCGAGTGCGAAGGGCAGCAGCGCCCAGACGGCGCTTGTCACTCGCATCAACAACGTAGACGGCATTTTCAGTGAACAACTCGGCGTGCAGATCAACCTGGCGCGCACGGATGTATTCGAGTCGGCGAACGACCCGTTTACCGACGAAAGCGATGCCGGCCTGCTCCTTGATGAGTTAACCGCTTATCGTTCTGCCAATGCAGACCAGAGAGCGAACGGCCTGACGCATCTGTTCACCGGCCGCGAACTTGACGGCTCAACCGTGGGTGTTGCGTACACGGGCGCTGTCTGCAGCCGCTCTTTTGGCGCAGGCCTGACGCAGGGTACGCATTCGGACAGCCTCGACAGCCTGATTGCCGCGCACGAGATCGGCCATAACTTCGGTGCGCCACATGACGGCACGACGGGCTCGGCCTGCGAAGGAACGGACCAGAGCTTCCTGATGGCGCCGCGCCTGAATGGCAGTGACACGTTCTCCGCCTGCAGCATCACGCAAATGCAGGATGACGTGAACCGTGCTGCGTGCATCACGGCCTTGCCGACACTTGACGTCGAAGTGGTTGCGAACCAGCCGAGCGATGCGTTGCTGGGCGATTCCGACACGGTGACGTTTGTCGTCAACAATGTCGGTACCGAAGAGGCAACCGGCGTCGAGTTTGATGTCACTTTGCCGTCCAGCATCACGCTGGACAGCATCTCGTCCAGCGTTGGCAGTTGCTCGAACGGCGGCGGTAGCGCCTCCTGTTCACTCGGGGCGCTCGGCGCGGGTGCCGGTGCGACGGTGGACCTGGCCGTGACAACCTCTGCTCCTGGCAATGCGGATTTCTCAGCAACCGTAACGGCGACGGGTGACAGCAACAGCGGCAACGATGCGGCGACACTGACGCTCGGCATCACGCCTGCAGTCGACCTGGTGGCGCGCACGACAGCCAGCAGTGTGACGGTCAATCAGAGCGCTACGGCACGCATCACTATCGAGAACGATTCATCGATTGCGGCGACGACGGTCGCCGTAACCGTGCTGCCGGGTCCGGGCATACGTTTAGACGGTGCAAGCTGGTCTGCCGGGACCTGCTCGCTGGCCGGGGGCAACATGACCTGTAACGCGTCAAGTCTTGCCGTGCGGTCAAGCAATGTGATCAGCCTGCAGCTGACCGGCCTTGATGAGGGCAGCCAGGTCTACACGGTCAACTCGTCGGCGGGTGAAACGGATCGCAATACGAGTAACAACAGCGCGCAGGGACAGGTGACCGTGGGAGAGGAGCCGGAAGAGAGTGGCAGCGGTGCCTTCGGGCTGCTGGACATGCTGGCGATGTTCCTCATGCTGCTGGCACGCCGCCCCCTGAGACAACGCTTCAACGCACATTAAGAACGTTTTGTCGCACGGCCGGGCACTTTGGTCGCCTGACCGGAACTAATCCCCTGATGGCGCGAGCGAGTATCGCTGCGCGCGTAACAAGGGGATACACATGAGAAGTCGTAGCACGCTGGCCCTGATGGGCCTTTTGATTGCGAGCCTGGTGCATGCAGAGAACTTCACCGAGGCCAATACGGACCGCGCCAAGGCGTTGATTGACGCCGCGGTTGCAGCGCATGGCGGTGACGCGATGATGGAGGATCTGCGCACACTCGTCGTCAAGACTCGAACGGTCAACTACTCGGTAGACCAGAGCCGCGGCACGGAGGCGCCCTGGGATACATCAATCAACGATAGCGTCGACGTGATCGACATCGAGAACAGTGTCTTCGTCAATCACGCGAAAGGTACCGGCGGCGGGTTCGAGAACCACAACCGCACGATCATCAATGGCGAAGAAAGTTACCAGCTCGATTATCGCGCCGGCACCGTGGCCGGCATCGCCGAGCCTGACTTCGCGACGACCTCCGGCCCATTCGTCCGGGTTACGCCGGCACTGCTGATTCGCACGCTGAAAGAGAGGGAGGCGAACGCACATTTCCTCGGTGAAACAAGGATTGATGGCACCGACTACAACGTCGTCGGCTTTTCGATGACCGTCGGACCGGCAATCAGCCTGTACCTCGAGAAAGGTACGAACCTGCTGCGCCGCAGCGAGCGTGTGTTCCCGGGCTTTGGTCTCGTTGAGTATCGATTCGACGATTACGAGACGCGCAACGAAGTGCCTTACAACCGCAGCTTTACGCTTTATCTGAACGGGGACGTGAACCTCGAAAGGGAGATCAAGTCTCTCAGCGTCAACGTGCCGATCGAAGATTACCTGGCGGTACCCGAGAAATTCGTGGCCATTCCCGAAGTGCAGCCGGACCCGCTGTCGCGACAGGAATTGAGCGAGGGCGTCTGGCTGATCGGCGGCAACGGAACCTACGCGATGTTCGTGGACATGGGCGATTACATCTTCGCGGCCGGCGGCACGGCGGGTATTCCCGACCGTATCGACTCGCTGCGGGAAGTCGTCGGTGACAAACCGCTGCGCTACGGGATGATGACGCACCATCATTTCGACCATGTGCTCGGCGTGCCGGCCTACGAAGAGGAAGGTGCAACCGTGATCGCCGCTACGGATCACGAGCGCATTGTGCGCCGTGCCGCCGCAAGTGGCGAGACGCTGGACATCCAGCTCGTCGACGACAAGTTCGTTCTCGAGAATGACGCCCGCCGTGTCGAAATCGTGGATATCGGGCCGACAGCGCATACCGAACACCTGCTCGTTGCGTGGTTGCCCGAGGAAGGCATCCTGTTCGAGGCAGACCATTTCGCGATGCCGGCAGCGGGCCCCGTGCCGCCGGCCGTCACGTCGACAAAGACGTTCGCCAAAGCACTGGAAAAGCAGGGTTTCAAGGTGAAACTCATCGCGTCGGCGCACAGCGCGAAGCCCGGAACGCCGGAGGACCTGGCGCGGGCGCTGCAAACCGAAGAGTTCCAGGCGCGACGCTAGCTGGGTCGCTCAACCTCCCCTTGTTGCGAACAAAAGGGGAGGTTGGCCGATAATCGCTGCCGCGTGCCCCTCGATCCGCGCGGAAAGGGCATAGTATGGTGACAGCACCATGCACCGATGTGCCCGAAGAGGAGCGCTGATCCGATGAGCCGATACTCCCTGTTCGTACTGCCCGCCGTTCTGGCATTCGCCGCCTTGCAGTCGGCCTGCGCTCAGGACGTAGACGAAACTCCGCCTGAGGTGACGGCGCCAACCATGACCGCGGAGCGCCTTGGCGAGCTGGTCCTGCGAATAGACAGTGAGGCGCAGCAGAGTGGGCCCGCATGGCAGTTCATGGTTGACGACTTCGAGACTATTCTTATCTACGACGTCGATGCGGATCGAATGCGCGTCATGATTCCTATCAACGATGCGAATGTTCTGCCGCCGGAGGAACTGCTGCGCCTGATGCAGGCCAACTTTGACTCGGCCCTCGATGCCCGCTACGCGATTGCCAACGAGCTGTTGTGGGGCGTGTTCATTCATCCGCTGAGCACTTTGACCGATGTCGAATTTCTGCTCGGCGTCGGCCAGACCGTCAACGTCGCAGCCACCTTCGGCCAGAGTTACTCCTCGGGCATGTTCATTTTCGGCGGCGGTGACAGCGGGGAGCTCGAGCGTGAGCGCCAGCGTCTGCTGGAAAAACTGGAAGCCCTGTCGGGCGATTCCACCTAGGCCTGTCGATAAGTACTACTCAGGATTTACTGGAATTCCGTCTTTCCTGAAAATCATGCTGCAGTAAATCGTCAGGCGGGCTGCTCGCCGCGATGCGTCATGGAGATCAACCTGCCTGGTCTAACCCGGTAGGGAGAGAAGCATGAACGCAATACTCTCGAGGCAGGTCCTCAAATCCACTCTCGTTGCTGGCGCCTCGCTGGCCCTGTTGGCGGGCTGTGCAACCACGGCCACCTGGTCTGGTGGCTTTGGGCTGACCCGCAATTGCAGCAACTTCAAGGATCCGGTTCGATTCGTCGGTGAGGAGAAGCACGACGACGTGGGCTTCAAGGTCTTCGGTAAGTATGACCCGGGCAAGCGGGAACGGGTCGTGTTCGAAGGCGGCTACACCAGCCTTGGCGACACCAATTTCAACGGACTTTGGGACGACGTTGAGGATGAGGGCAAGATAGAGACGGAAATTTTCGAAGCCAATGTCGGCTACCGGTACCCGTTCACGGACAAGTTCTCGGCGGGTGGCCGCATTGGTGCAGCCTACGTGGACGTAAGTGAGACTGAAAACTTTGGCGGCGAGCCGTATTCATCGTCCGCATCGGAAACAGTCGCGTACGGCGGGCTGGTAGCGCGCTATGCCATTAACAAGAACTGGGCTGTATCTGCTTTCTTCGACCACTACCCGGACGTTGGCGAGACCGACCAGACCGGCGAGGGCGATGCGGAAGTTTTCGGCGTCAATTTCGATTTCCGCTTCGGCGGCAGCAACGAAGACGAATAGACGCCCGCTAGCCGAGTAGTTCGTGGCCTTCGGGCAGTTCGTGCGTTACCCACATCGCGAGGCGGTGCCGGATTTTTGGCAATGTGTCCTGCCCGTTGGGTAACGGGCTGATTTTCTTGTCGTGCACGAGGAGCTTGTAGGCGTATTGAATCTTGAGATCGTGGGAATCGGTTGGCTCGATTTCCACGATCCCGCGCTTCACCGCGTCCTCGAGGATCATGTCGAGGGCGATCTTCAGCAGCTCTTTCTCATGCTTAAGTTTCTTCGCCACTAGTGTTGAACGTCCCGGGCGCCGGAATCGGTTTCGTGCTTCAGGTGCATAGCCTGTTCGCTGCTTACACCCAGCAGATCGCTGATCTTGAGCACGAGCGAGTTTTCGTACTTGTCGAGTTGGCCGTCGGAATACGCGATGGACCACAGCAACCGGACGACCCGCGCCTTTTCATCCTGCTCCAGGTGCTCATTCAGCAGCTCCGTGAGCTCCTGCACCGAGACCTGCTCGTCCGCCTTGGCGTTCGCGGCATTGATGAGGTCAGCCGCTTCCTGCGTCCCGAGGCCAAACTGGCGTTTGATCAAACCCAGCATGCGATCGAATTCCGTCTCGTCGAAACTCGAATCAACCAGCGCAACATCGACCATGAGTACCGCGGTTGCCAGGCGCACCGCGGCGTCGCGCTCATCGGCCTCGATGTCCGCGGCCGAGATTTGACTGACAATTTTTTCATACAGACTTTTGAACATCAGGATTGCTTCCCTGCTTTGGGTCACCCCACATGGGGATAACCATACCAACAATCTGCGCCGTCTGGACAAAGTAATGCTGCTGCCGATCTCAGGGCGACGCCAATTCTAGAAACACTTTGTTACGGAGATTCGTCGTTGAATCGTGTCCAATGGAACTCACACAACAAAATGGAGCCTTTCAATGAAATCACTCAAATCAGCCTGGGCCGCGCTTGTGGTCCTGACGCTCACCGCCCCGGCATTTGCCGGCCACCACGGCAAGAAGATGGATGTTGTCGACACCGCTGCTGCTGCCGGCACGTTCGAAACCCTGATCGCCGCTGCGAAGGCAGCAGGACTTGTCGATGCCCTGAAGGGCGACGGTCCGCTTACCGTATTCGCCCCGACCGACGAGGCCTTCGGTGCTTTGCCGGCTGGCACGATCAAGACGCTGCTGATGCCTGAAAACAAGGACCAGCTTGCCACGATCCTCAAGTACCACGTTGTTGCCGGCGATCTCGGTTCGTCCGCGCTGGCGGACGGCGCTCGGCTGGAAACGCTTGCAGGCATCGACGCCGTAATCAGCGCAACCGAAGGCGGCTTCAACATTGAGAATGCACGCATCGTGAAGACCGATATCGACACGTCGAACGGTGTAATTCATGTCATCGACCGCGTCATTCTGCCGCCGACGCAAATGTCGCGTGCTGACGCTGCTGCTGCCATTCGCGCGGCCATCGATCGGGGTGTGCCGATGTTCAATCACGGTAACCCGCAGGGTACCGTCGCGATGTACCGGTCAGTCTCCGAAAGGTTGATGCGCGAAGGGAACCTGACTGCGGACGAGCGTGCCCGCCTGGAAATTGGCCTCATGGAGGCAAGCAACACGCACAATGCAAGTGCCAGCGCCTGGAAACTGCGCTACGCACTCGACGACGTCAGCGACTCGCTGCATGGTAACGGCCAGATGCAGACCTCGCGCCAGATGTCGCGGTAAAGTTGCAAGTATGGCGACGGCGCTGGCCGTCGCCTCTTTGCCTCCGGACAAGCACTTTCTTCCGCGACCGAGGTGACCGTGACTGAACCAACACCCAAGCTGTCGGGCATGTATCGTTTCACGTCGATCGCGCGTCCAATAGACCCGGCGTATCTCACCAATCGAGCGCTACTCATTGTCTTGCCGCTACTGATGCTGCTGAGCGCCGGCATCGCAGCACTCTACGACATCGGCGGCGGGCCCCTGTCGGCAGCCATTAGCGGTGCACTCGTGGCGTTTGCCGCGTGGGCGCTCACCCGCGAACTGGCACCCGATTACAATGCTGCCGCTTTCGTCGCACTGGCCCTCGCATGGATAGCGAACGTCGCGCTTGGGACAACGCAGGTGCTACTGGTCTTCGTTGCGCTGCTGCTGGTGCGCCTGGTGAACCGCTCGACCGGGCCGCAATGGCGGGTTCTGGATACGCTCGGCGTATTCGGCTTTTGCGTCTGGGCGGCAGTCAACACGCAGCAACCACTGATTCTTGTTGTCGCGGCCGCTGCTTTTACGCTCGACGCAACGCTCAAGGATCCCGTGCGCTGGCACTACTTCGCGGCAGCGGCATGTGTCGCTGCTTTCTCTTGGCTGCTTCTCGGTGATGTGCGCCTGCTGGCGAGTGACCTTGCCGGCCAGGATTGGGCGCTGATCGCCGCATTTGCGGGCGGCGTCGTCCTCGCGGTTGCGGCGAGTCCGGAGCCCGTGTCCTACTGTGACACCTCGCCCGACCGACTTGACCGGGTGCGCGTCAACGCAGGCCTGATCATTGGCTCGCTCGCTGCGGTCCAGACGGTGCTGACCAACGGCCGTGCAGCCTGGCTGGAAACCCCGATCTGGGTATGCATGGCAGCGGTGCTGCTTGCGTTTGCCGCGCGCAAGGGGAACAGACGCGCAGGAGCCACCCGATCAACAACGAAGATTGAGTGATACCATCTCGGCGCTAACAGCACGGACACTCACCTAATGCTCGAACAACTCGGCTCGATTCACCCTTATCTGCCACCAGCTGGCGGCTTGCTCGCGCTATTTATTGGCGCCGTGATTATCGACCTGGTGGCCAAGCGGGTCCTGGTCGGCATCGTGCGCGCGTTTGCGGAACGCTCCAAAGTCACCTGGGACGACGCGCTGGTTGAGCACAACGTGTTTGGTCGCCTCGTCCAGGTTGTGCCGGCGCTGGTCATCTTCGCCGGCGTACCGTTCATCCCGGATCTGCAGGACAGCCTCGT
>SHLT01000131.1 GCA_004282875.1 Chromatiales bacterium
TGCATGTTGATGACCGGGATCGACGAGTGCTGTGCGACCTCGCGCATGTAGGTCTGGCCTTCCCCGGGGACGAGGTCGTGGCGAATCATGATGCCATGGCCGTAGGTCGACAGGATCGTGCCCATGTCTTTCGGACTTTCGCCATGCGCGATCTGTGAAGTCTCGGAGTCGATAAAGTGCGCATGGCCGCCTAACTGGGTCATGCCGGCTTCGAACGAGTTGCGCGTGCGCGTGGACTTGTCGAAGAAGATCAGGAACGCCGACTTGTGCGCGAGATGCAGTGTCGGGACGCCGCTCTTGAACTCGTCCTTGAGGTTGTCAGCCGTATCGAGCGCGAGTTGAATCTCGTCGTCCGACCAGTCCTGCGTCATGAGCCAGTCGCGGCCTTTCATGTGACCAGGAACGGGTTTGGCTTTGCGGGTCATTGTTGGTCTCCCGTGGTTAGCCTCTTGCGAACTCGTCGACAAGGGCGGAATAGAATGCGGCGCAGCACACGAGATGCTCGATCTCGGTCTGTTCGTTTGGCGCGTGGGCAAAGTGTTCGTGGCCCGGGCCGAAACCGATGGACGGGATGCCGTGCATGCCTGCGGTTGCGACGCCGTTGGTGCTGAACGTCCAGTGCCCGATCTCGGGTTCCTTGCCGAAGGCGCCGCGATACGCAGTCATCGCGGCCTGCATCTGGGGCCCGTCCGCGGGCGTCTCCCAGGTCGGGTAGTACTTGCGGGTCGGGTACGTGAGGCCGGTGTGGCTCGGTACCGCGTACTCGAGCACGGTGACGGTGGCGTCCGCGGCTTTGACGGAGGGCAGCGCGAGGATCTCGGCGACCGACGTTTCCTCGGTCTCGCCGACCGTCAGGCGGCGGTCGAGGTGGATCGTGCAGCTGTCGGCCACGGCGCAGAGGCTGGGCGACGTGGACCGGATCTGGGAGATGGTCACTGTTCCTTTGCCCAGTGGGTCGCGCGGTTCGAGGTCTTCATTGAGTTTCTCGATGTCGGCGATGATGCCGGCCATCTTGTACACGGCGTTGTCGCCGCGCTCGGGCGCCGACCCATGGCAGGATATGCCGGACGTGCGGACCTCCATTTCCATGCGGCCGCGATGGCCATAATAAATGCGCAGGCTCGTGGGTTCGGTGATCACGACGAGGTCGGGGCGCAGCTTGTCCTCGTTGACGATGTACTGCCAGCACAGGCCGTCGCAGTCTTCTTCCTGTACCGTGCCGGTAACGTAGAAGCTGACGTTGTCGGGGATGCCGCGTTTTTTGAGCAGGGCTCCGGCGTAGACGCTGGACGCGACGCCGCCTTTCATGTCACTGGTGCCGCGGCCATAGAGAATATCGCCCTCGATGTCGCCGGAGTGCGGATCCCTGTCCCAGAGTTCCGGATCGCCAACGTCGACGGTGTCGACGTGGCCGTCGAAGGCAATGACTTTTGGTCCCGAACCGATGCGACCAATCACATTGCCCATTGGGTCGATCGTGACTTCATCGTAACCGATGCGCAGCATCTCTTCCCTGATGCGCTCGACGACAGCGCCTTCCTCGGAGCTCAGCGACGGAATGCGGATGATATCCTGCATAAATTTCACGAGGTCGGCTTTGACCGCCATCGCATCCTGGTAATAGGTACTGCTCATGTGCTGCCTCCGCCGCTGTTGAAGGCATCGATAAGGCGATCCCATTCGTCAACGACTTCCTGCGAAAACGCTTCACGCCAGAAGTCGGGGTCCCAGAGTTCGCGCAATTCGTCGGAATTGCGGCCCTGCTGCTCGGCCCACGTGAAGTACTTGAAGTTATGTAGCGCCCTTTGGTCCTTATAGCCGAGTTCACGCACATGGTCGGGTGTAGTTCCCATTACGTAGCGGCCAAAGTGCTGATCAGCCAGGTGGGTCGTGTATGGGCCATGTTGATCCTGCATCTCGCGCATGCGCGACGTGTACAGCTCCATCGAGTCGGTCAGCGGTATAAAGATGACGTCGCGGCCGTCCATGTCGTAGTAGCGTGCAGTCTTGATGGCGGCAACCAGGTTGCAGATGCACGAGATGCCGAGGAGGCTGAGCTTCTCGAGCGTCTCGTCGTCGACGCCTTCGCGGCGCAGGCACTCGCGTCCCTCGTCTTCGTTGAACAAGCGCATCAACTGCATGGTCTGTTCGTCATCGACGGCGGCGATGAAATTCGTGTTGCGCACGTTGTGAATCCACGGGACGTGCTTGTCGCCGATACCCTCGATGCGGTGATCGCCGAAACCCATGCGCAGCAGCGTCGGGCACTGCAGCGCTTCGGTCGCGACGACCCGGATTTCGGGGTGCTTCGTGCGCAGGAAGTCGCCTGCAGCGATCGTGCCCGCGGAGCCCGTTGCGCTGACAAAGCCTGAGAGCTGCCGGCCTTCGGCGTAATGCTTCTCGAAGATCTCCTGGATGATGGATCCGGTCATGTGGTAGTGCCAGATCGCGTTACCGAATTCCTCGAACTGGTTGAAGATGACGATGCTGTCGCCGCGCTCGTGGCGGAGTTCCCAGCACTTGTCGTAGATTTCCTTGACGTTGGATTCCGTACCGTGCGTGGCGATGACCTCGTCGGTGCCGATGCGCTCGAGCCATTCGAAGCGCTCACGGCTCATGCCTTCGGGCAGGATCGCGACAGCCGGGCAGGCGAGCAGGGCACAGTCGTACGCACCGCCGCGGCAAAAGTTACCGGTCGAGGGCCAGACCGCCTTCTGCGTGGCAGGATCGAACGCGCCCGTAATCAGCCTCGGTACGAGGCAGCCGTAGGCCGCGCCGACCTTGTGTGCGCCGGTCGGAAACCACTTGCCGACAATACCCACGATCGTGGCGTCGACGCCGGTCAGCGCCGGGGGAAATTCGATCCAGTTGCCTTCACCGTAGCCGCCGCCGTGTGCCACGGGTTCGTTTTTCCAGGTGATGCGGAACAGGTTGGCCGGATCGAGGTCCCACAGGCCGACATCGCGCAGACGCGACTTTATCGAGTCCGGAACAAGTGTCGGATCTTTCTGCTGTGCGAACGTGGGCAGAACAATGTTGCGCTCGCGCGCCCGAGCCATGCTCTTCTGCAGCACGTCTTCGCGGATTTCAGGTATGAACTTCAATGGCTTGCTCCGAATTCGATCGTCGGTATTGGGTCCCGGTCGCCCCAGCCGAGTTCAACCTCGGTGGCGCCGGTACGAATGGCGTGTAGCAGCGAGTCCTGGTCAACGGGCAGGCTGCGCACGCGTACACCCGTCGCATTGTAAATGGCATTGGTGATGGCCGGGGCGGTAACGATGCTGGGTAATTCGCCCATGCCCTTGGCGCCGAAGGGGCCCGTCGAGAGTGCATGCTCGACGATGTGCGAGGTAATGGGCGGAGCGTGCGTGATACTCGGCGTCTTGTAACGCGCCATGACGCTGGTCCAGGGTTTACCGTCTTCCAGGATGTAGTGTTCTGTCAGTGCATAGCCGATGCACATCACGATACCGCCTTCTATCTGGCCTTCCAGCGTCAGCGGATTGATGGCACGCCCGACGTCGTGTGCGGCGATGATGCGCCGGACCTGAACCTCGCCCGTGCGCCGGTCGATTTCGCAGAGCGCGGCCTGTGCGACGAAACTGAAGCCGACGTGCATGTCGCCACCGGTGCCGAGCGGCTGGGTCGCGGGGGCCCAGTACTCGTGCTGGGTGACAACCCGGGTGCCGGGCGCGTCCGCCAGTTTCGAGGCTGCGTCCCGGGCGGCGAGGCGGGCGGCATTGCCGCTCACGAACGTTTGTCGGCTCGCGGTGGTAGGCCCGCCATCCGGGCACACGTCCGTGTCGCCGAGCAGCACGCCGACGTTCTCTGCAGAGATGCCGAGTTCCTCGGCGGCACAGGCGGCCAGCACGCCGGGCAATCCCTGGCCCATTTCAGCCGAGGATATGCGTACTTCGGCAAGCAGCCCCTTGTCCGGGTCCTGCCAGGCTTCGACTTCGGCGGTGGCCTTGTCCGGTGCGCCGCCACCAAGCCCGGTGTTTTTGTAACCGACTGCAAGCCCCCAGGCGAGACGTCTGTCGCCTTCGTCCCAGGCCCAGCGGAAATCCTCGCCGCGCATGTCGTGGTCGACCTTGTCGATGCACTCCATCAGGCCGACGCTCTCGCGCATGACCTGGCCGGTCACGGTCGTCGCGCCAACCGCGAGGGCGTTCCGGCGACGAAACTCGACCGGGTCGAGGCCGAGTTCTTCGGCCAGTGAATCCATGTTGCTCTCGGCCGCGAAGCAGCTTTGGGTAACGCCGAAGCCGCGGAACGCGCCGGCGGGCACATTGTTGGTGTACGTCGCGAAGCAGTCCACGCGGACGTTGGGAATGTCGTAGGGGCCGGACGCATGCGTTGTCGCGCGCGTCAGGACTTTCTCACTGAGGCTCGCATAGGCACCGCCGTCACCGTAGAGCGTGGCTTCCACGGCCGTCAGCCTGCCGTCTTTGGTTGCCCCGGTGCGCATGCGGATAATCGTCGCGTGACGTTTCGGATGCACGAGCAGGCTTTCCTGGCGCGAGTACAGCATCTTGACGGGCCGCCCTGTTGCCTCGGCCAGCAGTGCGGCATGGATCTGGCCCGTTATGTCTTCCTTGCCGCCAAAGCCGCCGCCCATGAGCGTAGCGACCACGCGGACCTCGGTGGGCGGCACACCGAGCGTGGCGGCGGCCTGGTCGCGGTCAGCGTAAGGAATCTGGCTGCCGACGTAGATCGTGGTTTTGTCGTGCCGGGCCGTTTCGCCACGCGTCGCCTCCGCATCGACGGCGCCGCCGAAGCGGGCTGGATCGTAGCCGGCCGGGATGCCGATCGAGCACTCGGGCTCGAGGAACAGATGTTCTGTGGTTGGCGTCCGGTAGGTCCGGTCGATCACAACGTCGGCTGCTGCGAAGCCCGCATCGAGGTCGCCCCTGCGGACCTTGATGTGCTTGAGGAGGTTTCCGTCGGGACGTTCTTCATGCACGTGCACTGCGTCGTCGCGCAGCGCAGAGATCGGGTCAGCCACGACCGGGAGCTCTTCGTATTCGACCTCGATCAGGTCGAGTGCCGCCGTGGCGATGTCCTGGCTGTCGGCGGCAACAATGGCAACGGCATCGCCGACGTAGCGCACCTTGCGGCCGCAGAGTACAGGCCAGTCAACGCTGACAATGCCGTGCGCGTTTCGCCCGGGTATGTCCTCATGGGTTAGCACAGCGTGGACGCCATCGAGCTTGCGGGCGGCCGCTGCATCGATGGAGACGATCCGCGCATGCGGGATGTTGGCCCGCTTGGTGCGCGCAAACAGCATTCCCGGGAACGCATAGTCGTCGGTGAAGCGGGCGCTACCGCTGATCTTGGCCAGCGCGTTGGGGTTGGGGCGCGGTTGACCGACCTCGGTCTTGGGCGCGCGCGTCTCGGGCAGATACGGTTTAACGTCCTGGCCGGACGCCTGCAGGATCGCGTTGATAACGCTCTGGTAACCCGTGCAGCGGCAGTAGGAGTCCTTGAGCGCGGCGCGGATGTCGTCCTCGGTTACGGCTTCGCGGGCGGCGGCCTTGCGATCGAGCAGTCCCTTGGCCGTCATGATGAGGCCCGCCGTGCAGATTCCGCACTGCACCGCGCCGTGGTCGAGAAAAGCCTGTTGCAGGGCATGCAGCTTGCCGTCCTGTTGCAGTCCTTCAATGGTGTCCACACGCCTGCCTTGCGCCTTGAATGCCGGGTACACACAGCTGACCACGGGCGTGTCGTCGACAAGAACCGTGCAAATTCCGCATTCGGCCTCGGCGCAGCCGACCTTGGTGCCCGTGAGGCGCAGGTCCTCGCGCAGCACATCGGACAGGTAGCGGGACTCGTCGACGTCGACGTCGACGGCGTTGCCGTTGACGACCATCTGCAGGCGGCTCATGTCGGCACTCCCGCACGTTGCACGGCGTTGGCAAGAATGTTCGGCAGCCAGGTGCGGATCATGGACTCGCGATATTCCTCTGTCGCCCGGTACTTGCTCGTGCGCAACGAGACGTGCTCGAGTGCGATACGGGTTGCCTCATTGAAGGTTTCTGTCGACGCGGGCTGGCCGACGAGCGCTTCCGCCGCCGGCTCGGCGAACCAGGGCACGGGTCCGACCGGGCCCATGCTGATCCCGGCCGCCACAATCGTATTGCCATTCATGCGCAGGCGCGTGGCCATCGAGATGATAGGCAGGCACAGTCCTTGCGGGCGCATCACGCGGTGAAAGGCCGAGCCTTCGTTGTCCGACTGCCGTTTAAATCGCAGCCGCGTCAGGATTTCATGATGCCGGTCGATGACGCTGCGTCCGGGTCCTTTGAACGTGTCTTTAGCGGGCATCCAGCGCGCACCGTCCCTGCCGGTCACTTCGACGTCGCCACCGAGCGCCATCAGCCCAATCGTGCCGTCACCGGCGGGCAGGGCATGCGCGACATTGCCCGCGAGCGTACCTGTGTTGCGGACCTGTGGGCCGCCGATCACGCCGCAGCTTTCGGACAGGCACTGGCCATAGCGAACAATTCGCGGGTCGCTCACGATGGTCGTGTGCGTCACGCCGCAGCCGATGATGATGTAGTCGCCTTCTTCGGTAATCGAATCGAGGCCGCTGATCCGGGTTGCGTCGACGATTGCCTCGATCGGCCGCCGCAGGCCGCGGCGGGTCTCGACGAGCAGGTCCGTACCGCCGCC
Source organism: Chromatiales bacterium (assembly GCA_004282875.1). Taxonomy (GTDB): domain Bacteria; phylum Pseudomonadota; class Gammaproteobacteria; order Steroidobacterales; family Woeseiaceae; genus UBA1847. Next base: position 6,673 of record SHLT01000131.1, read on the forward strand.
GATAACGCGCGCACGGCCGTCGTAGCGCTGCAGGATGTCCAGCGCGGCCGTGACCGTGTCAGGTGCGTAATAGCGGTTCCAGGCGGTACTCAATTTATATTCCTTTCAGACACTTATCAGATAATCCTCTTCCAGATTCTGCGCGCTCGTTCGGCGCATCTGGCGCGGATTTCTTCTTCGTCGAGGTGCGGCAGGCGGCCGTCGTCGACAACAAGCTCGCCGCGCGAGATCGTTGTGCGAACCCGGGTGAAACTCAGCCCGAACAGCAGGTGTCCGTAAAACGTGTCTGCGTTGAGCGGCGTGAAGGGCACGTAGTCAGGAATGATGATGTCGGCGAGCTGGCCGGTCGCGAGCATGCCGCGCGGTTCGCGGAACAGCCGGTTGCAGATTTCGCGATTGTTCTGAAGCAGGATCTGGCAGGCCTCGCCGAACGCCACCGTCGGATCGCGGTGGTAAGTGCGCTGGTGGAGATACATGGCCCGTGCCTGGGAGATCATGTGCGACGACATGCCGTCTGTGCCGACGCCGACAAGAACGCCGTGCTTGAGCATGTCGAGAATGGGTGCCACGCCGAGGCCATTGTTCATGTTGGATTCGGGGTTGTTGACGAGCATCGAGTTGGTCGAGCGCAGCAGATCGAGTTCGCGTGAGGCGAACTGCACCCCGTGGACGAAAATCGTTCCGGGGCCGGCGATACCGAAATCGAGAAAGCGGTCCATGATGCCGCGACCGTAGCGTTCCATGGTCGTCTGCACATCGATCTCGTCTTCGGCGGCGTGCACATGAAAACCGGCGCCAAGCGAATGCCCCACCTCGGCGCAGCGATCCAGCGTACGCGTGCCGAGGGTCATGAGGGCATGGAGCCCGAACAGCGCGGCCATCTGGTCGTCGTCCGAGTCGAGGCATTTGCGGATGTAGCGCGCATTCTCGTCGATCCCCTCGCCGGGACGATTGCGGTCCGAGACTTCGTAACTCAGGCAGCCACTGAGGCCGACGTCACGGAATGCCCGTTCGACCTGATCGAGGCTGCCGTCGACGCATGACGGCGATGCGTGATGGTCGATAATCGTCGTACACCCCGCGCGGGCGGCGTGCATGATTGACAGCAGCGCCGAGTAGTAGACGTCTTCTTCGTCGAGCGCCTTGTCCAGCTTCCACCAGAGATTTTGCAGCGTTTCCTCGAAGTTGGTCGCGGGCGGGCCGGGCGGCGTGAACCCGCGCGCAAACGTCGAATACAGGTGGTGATGGGCATTTATCAGGCCCGGCATGACGAGACTGCCGCGGGCGTCGATCGTGCGCTCTACCTTGTACTTGTCGGCCGGGAATTGGCCGACGTCAACGATATGATTGCCTTCGACGAGGATGCTGCCGTTCTCGATGAAGCGATTCTGCTTGTCCAGCGTGACGAGGTGGCCATTGGTGATCAGCAGCGATTTCATATCATTTCTCGCAGACGGGGAGGTATGGCATCGACCGTCGCACACCGTTCAGCAGCGTGATCATGTCCGCGTCGCCGGCAACCGTGAGGTCCTGCCGCGCGTCGATTTCAAGATGCTGTGTTTCACCGTTCCGGCGCGCGTCGATTGCCCAGGTGTCTGCATTCCGGGAGATCATGAAGGCATTGTCCGTTTGTGCCTCGAAGTCGCCCCGGTTGAGGTACAGGCGGGGTTTATCGCGATACGGTGCTCCCGACGTGGGGCAAAACGTCGTGCAGTTTCCACATTCATTGCAGAGATCGGCGAGCACGGCGACCTGGAATGGCTGGTCCCGATCGTCGCTGCGGTAAGTGAACAGCGCGAAGTTGGGGCAAACGCCGACGCAAATGCTGCAGTAGGTGTGGCAGTC
>SHLT01000132.1 GCA_004282875.1 Chromatiales bacterium
ACGGCGAGAATAAACGGTTCCGGACTCACGCCCAGCTGCCCCGCAATACTGATCGCAATCGGCGTACCGATAGCGGCAGCCGCATTGTTCGAGACGATATTGGTCATGATCGTCATCAGCAGCAGGAAGGAGCTCAGAATAAGGGGCACGGGTAACGCTGACGTCATGCCCACAAAGGACACGGCGATGTAGTCCGCCATGCCAGTGCCCAGCAGCGCTTTACCCAGCGCCAGGGCCGTGACAATGATCATGACGACGGGAATGGACAGCGAACCCGCAGCGTCGCGCCAGGTCAGGCAGCCCGTGGCGATCATCAGGCCCAACCCGACCAGCGCACTTACCGAGATCGGCATGATGCCAAGCGCTGCCGCGAGAACGACAAAGCCCATGACGGCGAGCGCTCGCTTCGCACGATGCGTATGCGGCAGATCGGTCGTGCCGTCGAGGACGAGCATCGAACCGCTGTCCTTGAGCTGGGAGATGGCCTCCCGCGTTCCCTGCACGAGCAATACGTCGCCAGCGCGTAGCCGAATCATGTTGAGGTCACCGGTCACCTGCGAACTCGGCGCCCTCGCCCTGTGTAGCGCAAGCGGCAGCAGGCCGTAGCTGTTCGTGAAGCGCGCAGCAGCGAGGCTGCGCAAATGCAGCGGCGAGCCGCGCGTGATGACGACCTCCGCTAGCTGCTGGCCTTCAGCCTTCAGCGGCGTCTCCTCATCGACCGGGTGTTCGCTGTCCGACAGGTTGAACAAGGTCGTGCCAAGAAGGCCTTCATAGTGTTTCAGGTTTTCGGGCGAATCCTTCACAAACAGGCGATCGCCGGGCTGGATAATGACCGACGGCAGCTTGGCGAGGAACAGCGATTCGCTGCGCTGGATCTTGTCGATGCGCAGGTTGCCGTCCGCTTTCGCGAGTACCTCGGAGAGGGATTTGCCGTCAGCGAACCCGCCTTCCTTGACGTGCAGCTGTGCACTGAATATCCGCGGTGTCGTATCGGCCATCGGCGGGGTGCGGTCGGGCAGGAGCCGCGGCGCGACCAGCCACAGGAACAGAATGCCGAAGCCGCCGACCACGGCAACGGGCAGCACCCAGTCAAACATCGAGAAATCGAAGCCGCCCATGTCGTGCGCAATACCGACAACGAGCAGGTTGGTCGAGGTGCCGATCGATGTCGACATTCCGCCGATAATCGTCGCCAGCCCCATGGGCATCATGACGCCCGAAACCGGGAACTTGGAACGCAGCGACGCACCGACAATGATGGGCATGAGCAGCACGACGATCGGCGTGTTGTTCATGAACGCACTGAGTATCGCGCCCGCGACAAGCGTCGAAACCATCGCGAGCACGGGTCGTGTTGACCAGGCTTTGCCAACCACGTTCGCAAGTGGCTGCAGTGCGCCGGTCGTTTCGAGGGCCTTGCCAACCATCATGAGCGCACAAATGGCAACGAGTGCTTCGTTGCCGAAGCCCGCAAAGAAATCCATGGGACCGACGGCAACTTCGCCGTCCTTCATATACGGAAACAGCGAAAATCCCGCGGTGAGGATTATCAGGATTGTCAGTGACGACGACTCCAGCGGAATGCGGTCGCGCGTAAACAGGAACAACGCAACAACCGTCAGGACCAGTACCGCTATGCCGTGCGCGTCGGGTGTAATGGGCTGCAAAGCATCCCCTTGCTGCTCTGCTAAAGGACCGTAGACGGTATCCTAGATCACACCTGTTTCGCAATCAGTCGCGTCTCACTGGAACACCGCAAGATGGCGTCTACCCGCTCAAAGAAGCCCTTGAATTCTTTAACATTCCAGTGACAAATGTCGACGTCCCGGCGAAACGAAACCGAATTTGCGCAAGCAAGCACCGGCAGCAGGTTGATGTAGCGGTAATCGGCCGCCTGCTCGCGTGGGAATACGTCCCAGGGTGAGAGCGTCAGGAGATTACGGTGACGCAGCGCGGTGCTGTCGACAGCGCGTCGCCAGCGCTCGTTCATTTCACTCCCGTGCTTATGAACCTGTGCGCCGGCAACCTCGTAGGCGGAACAATGACCGTTGCGCCCAGCCAGCGCGCGCGACCTCTCGGTCAGGACCGCCACAATATGACGCGCGAGTTGCTGTAGCTTGCGCAGTGTCGCGAGCGACGCCGGGTCACCCTGGCTGGCCGCGACCACATCGCCCCAGCCGCGAATGAATATCGAGAGTCGGCGATTGACCAGGCTGTCGGTACGCTGTGCCGCGCTGCCCCAAGCCGCGGCATCGTGCCACTGCTCCCCCTTGTCGACCGCGGCCCGCAGCACAGCGCCCAAGGGCGCGAGGCGCAGGTGGCCCTTTGCGTCCAGAAAACGAGAGAGGTCCACTTCCACGGGTGCCCACGCCGACTCGCCCGGAACCGGCATCAGCTCCGCCACGAGCACGGCATTCGTGGCCTCGCTCGGCAGCAGGGGGCATGGCGACGACACCGCCGTGGGCAGCATCGCCCTGACGGGCGCGAGATCACGCATCGCCCACAGGTGCTCCCACACCCGCGCCAAGTGCTGCGGCGAGACCTCCTTGTCCTGGTCCACAACAAAGAACATGTCCCGGATTTTCCCCGCCGGGCCGCACTGTGGCCTTATTCAATAGTCGCCGCAATGTCGAATTTCTGTACAACCGTGGACTGGTACAGGCCGCTGCGCGGGTGTACCGTTGCACGTTCGTACCAGCCAGGGATCCGCACATGCCGTCATTTGATGTTGTCAGCGACTTCGACGCACACGAAGCTCGCAACGGCGTTGACCAGGCCAATCGCGAGGTCACGACACGTTTCGATTTCAAGGGGACGGGTTCGACGTTCGAGCTCGACGAAAATGTGGTTTCACTAAAGACGCAGTCGGACTTCCAGCTCAAGCAGATGATGGATATTCTTCACCAGAAGCTCTCGAAGCGCGGCATCGATATCGGTTGCCTTGACGAACAGGAGCCAGAGTTCTCGGGTAGCGAGGCCCGCCAGAAAGTCATCATGCGGCGCGGCATCGACACGGACCGCGCGCGCAAGCTCGTCAAGCAGATCAAGGCCAGGAAACTCAAGGTGCAGGCCGCCATTCAGGGTGACAAGCTGCGCGTCAGCGGCAAGAAGCGCGATGACCTGCAGAACGTGATCGCCATGCTCAAGGAGAGCGACATCGGCCTGCCCCTGCAGTACGAGAATTTCCGCGACTAGGACAGGGCCCGAACTCAGGCAAAACACATGGGTAACGAATCACACAAGCGACTGCGCCGCCAGGACATTACGTTCGAGGAAAAGGACCAGTCACTGCGCGATGACGTGCGCACGCTCGGCGCGATGGTCGGCGACCTCATTCGCGAACAAAATGGCGAAGAATTATTCGAACTCGTCGAAAACGCCAGGCTGCGTGCGATAAGACGCCGCGAGGGCAACGAAAAGCCCGGCGAAGAACTCAGCGCGCTCGTAGAAGAGCTCGACCCGGCGACCGCCACCCAGCTGATCCGCGGCTTCTCGACGTATTTCCAGATGGTGAACACCGCCGAAAAGGTGCATCGCATTCGGCGGCGTCGCGATTACCTGCGCGACGTCAGGATTTACCAGCCGGGCGGACTCGAGGACTCGCTGATCAAGCTGAAGGCGGCAGGCAAGAGCATAGAAGACGTGCAGGAACTGCTTGATTCGATGTCCATCGAGCCCGTCTTCACGGCTCACCCGACTGAGTCGACGCGGCGCACGATACTGCGCAAAGAGCAGAACATCGTTAAACACCTGGTCGATCTTCTGAATCCGACAATGACGCCGCAGGAAACCAGTGCGGCGCTGCAAAACATTCGCCTGCTCGCAACAACGGGCTGGCAGACCGCGGAGCATCCGTCCGAGCAGATGACCGTGGCAGATGAACTCGAGCACGTATTGTTCTTCATCACGGATGTGCTGTATCGCGCCATGCCGCCGTTCTATGAAGATATTCGGGCGGCCGTCGACCGGATCTACGGCGACGAGGCGCAACGCCTCGAAATCCCCAACATCGTGCACTTCGCATCTTGGGTTGGCGGCGACATGGACGGCAACCCGAACGTCAACGCCAAGACCATCCGGGCAACGCTGGCGCGCCAACGCTCGCTGATACTCGACCTGTATTTCAAGGAATGCGCCACGATCGCCTCCAAGCTCAGCCAGTCCGTCGACTGCGCCGAATTTGGCCAGGGCATGCTCGACAAGATCGAGGAATACCGCGGCATCTTTCCGAACGCCTACCATGCCGTTCCCGCACGTCACCGCGAGATGCCGTACCGCGTGTTCCTGCGCCTCGTGCAGGCACGACTGCAATCAACCTACGATGACGACATCTATCCTTACGAAAAGGTCGGGCAGCTCATTCAGGACATAGAGCTGGTCGCTGAGAGCCTGGCGCTCAACAAGGGCCGGCACGCGGGACTGTTCGTCGTGCAGCGCCTGCTGCGCCGCATCCACACGTTCGGGTTCCACATGGTCACGCTCGACGTGCGCCAGGACGCCATGGTGCACCGCAAGGTCGTCGGCGAATGCCTGGGCGAGGACGACTGGCTGGAAATGTCGGCCGCGGATCGTAGTGAGCGCATCATCGACGCGATCAACACGCGCGAAAGTGCGCCGATGACGCTGAGCACGCAGGCACGCAAGACGATGGCCGTATTCCAGGCGATCGCATTCTGCCGTCGCAAGTACGGCGCCCGTGCGATCGGGCCGTTCATTGTCAGCATGACAGAGGGCGCCGACGATATCCTGTCCGTGCTGCTGCTCGCCCAGTGGGGTGAGCTGCACAATCGACGCGGCGAGGTGCCTCTCGACGTCGCGCCACTGCTGGAAACCGTCGACGACCTGCATGCGGGCCCGGACATTCTCGAGACCCTGCTGAAATCCGACCTCTACCGGGCACACCTGCAGCGCCGCAAGAATCAGCAGACGATCATGATCGGCTACTCGGACAGCAACAAGGACGGCGGGCTCGCTTCCGCTCGCTGGGCCATTCAGAACGCCCAGGAACTGCTGGTCAATGCCATGGCGACCGAGGATATCGAGCTGACACTGTTTCACGGTCGAGGCGGCACGGTCAGCCGCGGCGGCAGCAAGACCCATGTCAGTGTGCTCGGCTCGCCGCCAGGCACCGTTAACGGGCGCCTGCGGGTTACCGAGCAGGGCGAGATTATTAACGAGAAGTACGGTTTGCGCGGCATCGCGCTGCGCACGCTTGAGCAGATTACGGGCTCGGTGGCCCTGGCGACGGCCATGCCGCGCCATCGCGGCAATGACATGCCCGAGTGGCACGAGATCATGGATGTCATCGCGACGGAGAGCCGCGAAGCGTATCGCCGCCTGGTCTACAAGTCGCCGGAGTTCTACCAGTATTTCCGGACGGCTACGCCCATCGACGTGATCGAACGCATGCGTATCGGTTCAAGACCCTCGGCGCGCCGCTCGCAATCGGGCATCGAGGATCTGCGTGCGATTCCCTGGGTGTTCGCGTGGACGCAGGCGCGGTTCACGCTGCCGGGCTGGTACGGGCTCGGAACGGGTCTCGCCAAAGCGGTCGAGCAGTTCGGTGCCAACACCTTCGGCGAGATGTTCGGCGAGTGGTTCTTCCTGCGCTCGCTGATTGCCGATGCCGAAATGGTCCTCGCGAAGTCGGACCTCGGTATCGCCAGGCTTTACTCACAGCTGGCGGGCGACGAATTGCACGAGCAGTTTTTTCCCAAGATCCAGGGTGAGTTCGACCGCACGCGCGACCTGATCCTCGAGTACTCTGACCACGATTCGATTCTCGAAGGAGATATCACGCTGCAGCGCGCGATCATGCTGCGCAATCCGTACGTCGACCCGATCAGCCTGATGCAGGTCGACCTGCTGTCTCGCTGGCGCGCATCGAACCACGAGGATGACGAGGTGTTTGATGCCCTGCTCGCCACGGTCAACGGTATCGCGCACGGATTGCAGAATACCGGCTGATGACACTCATCAGCCCGGACAATCACTTCGCGCTGATGGCTGTGCTTTTCGTGATTGCCGGCGTGTCGTTTCTGGCCGAAAGGACACGCATCGGCTCGCATCTCACGGGCGCGGTTGTTGCAATCCTCGCAGCTATTGCCGCCGCCAACCTGCGGCTGATTCCACATTCCGCGCCGGCGTTTGATTTTGTGTTCGGCTATTTCGTGCCGGTGCTGATTCCGCTTTTCTTGTTCAAGGCAAACCTGCGGCACATGCTGTTCGAGACCACGCGCATGACGGGGGCTTTCCTGATTGCGAGCCTCGGGACGGTCATCGGGGTGTTGATCGCGGTCAGCCTGCTGGACCTTAGTGCGCTTGCGCCTGCCGCAGACATCGACCCCGAACTGCGCGAAGCGGGCATCGCCGGCCTGTTCGCGTCGACGTACATCGGCGGCTCGGTCAATTATGCCGCCCTTGGCGAGATAACCGGGCTCAGCGCCGACAAGTCCTTCTTTTCGGCCGCCACCGCAACCGACAATCTTTTCAGCGCGGTCTTCCTCAGCGTGCTCGCTTTGTTGCCCGGCCTGAACTGGCTCGCCAGGCGCTTCACCCGGCATGAGCACGGCGAGGAAGCACAGCAGGAAGTCAGCAAGGAACGCATTTCAGCCACGAGTCTCACACTGTCCCTTGCTGTCGCCATCAGTCTCGTTGCTGTCGGCGATGCGATTACGGGCCTGCTCGGCATGGACAGCCTGCGCTACGCGATCATCACGGGGCTGGCGTTGATCGCCGCCACGGCATTCCCGCGATGGATGGACCGACTCCACGGCGGCTTCGAACTGGGCGTTGGCCTTGCCTTCGTGTTCTTCGCGGCGATCGCAGCCGGCGCCAACCTCGTGGCCATGGTGCAGATAGCCCCGTTACTCATCGTGCTGGTCGTGATTCTGCTGAGCGTCCACCTGGTAGTACTGCTCGCGGTGGGCCGCCTGTTCCGGCTAACCCTGCCGGAGCTCGTGACCGCCTCGAACGCGGCAGTCCTCGGCGCGACGACGGCGCCCGCGCTCGCCGCAGCACGCGGTTGGCACGACCTGGTAACGCCGGGTGTACTGGTTGGCGTACTCGGCTACGCGCTCGGCACGTTCACCGGCACCGCCATCTTCCACCTGTGGGGCTAGTCAGCCCCTAGTCCTCTATCCACGACGTGAATTCGTCCAGCGATTTGCGCTGGATGTCCGGCACCGTGGCATCTTCGGCCGGGTAACCCACCACCAGCAACAGGAACGGTCGCTCACTTTTCGGCCGATCAAGAATCTCGTTAAGAAATTTCATGGGGCTTGGCGTGTGCGTGAGTGTCGCGAGGCCGGCGCGATGCAATGCGGTGATCAACATACCCGTTGCGAGCCCGGTGGACTCCGCCGGGTAGTAGTGCTTGACCTTGCGGCCGTCCGGCAGCTCACCGAACTTTTGCAGGAACACGGCGATCAGGTAGGGGGCGGTTTCGAGAAACGGCTTCTTGTCGTCCGTACCGAGTGGCGCGAGTGCGGCCAGCCACTCCTCGGAAGCGCGGTGCTCATAAAATTCCCGCTCTTCGACTTCGGCCGCTTCGCGGATCTTCTTCTTGGTTTTTGCACCGCTGACGACGGCAAAGTGCCAGGGCTGCAGGTTGGCGCCGCTCGGCGCCGTATTCGCCGCTTTCAATGCTGTTTCGATAATGTCTCGCGGTACCGGCCGATTCGAAAATTCCCGCACCGTACGCCGACGATCGATGTCCGCGTAGAACTCATCGAGACGGTCGCGCATCTCTTCAATCGAGTACTCGCGGTACTTCTCGAGCGGCACGGTCGGGTAGTCGTCGTTTGAATGGGTCAAGACATAATGCTCGCGTTTCTCGTCAGGGGCTTATAGCAAATATCCGGTCCAGGCACGACTTTCCGGGGTTTGTTGTCAACGATCAACGCGATACGGCGTTGTACTACTGAAAGCACTATTTGTAGGGACACAACGGAGTAATTTCATGGAAATCAGGCAAACAGTACTCGTTACCACAGCACTTATGTTAATTAGCGGCGTTGCGGCGGCCGACGATGTCAGGGACAACGTGGCCGACCGGATCGAAAATCGTGGCGACCGCATCGAGAATCGCCTCGACAAAAAGGGCGACCGTGCCGAAAACCGCCTCGACAATAAGGGTGACCGCATTGACCGTCGCCTCGACCGCGCGTCGGATCGTGCCGATGCCGCCGGCCGGGACGGTCTGGAACGGCGTCTCGACAACAAGGGCGATCGCATCGACCGGCGCCTCGATCGTAAAGGCGATCGCGTCAACAATCGTCTGGACCGCAAGGGCAACAAGGTTGAGCGCCGTCACGACCGTCGTGCGCATCGCGTAAGAAAGGGCGGTTAATCAATACCAGGCATGACCAGAAGATACCCGCACT
>SHLT01000034.1 GCA_004282875.1 Chromatiales bacterium
TGACCGGCAATTCGAAAAATGCGCGTCAACGGTGGGCAAGCCGGAACTGTCTGACGATCCGCGCTACGCGGACAATGCCTCCCGTATCGAAAATCGAACCAGCCTGGTCGAATGCCTGCAAGCGCAGCTGCAGGAGAAAACAACAGGGGAGTGGCTCGCTGCGTTTGCCGAGAGGGGCGTTCCCGCCGGGCCGATCAACGACATTGGCGAGGTGCTGAGTAATGCGCACGCGCGCGAACGAGCGCTGGTACGCCGGATTGAAAATGCGGCGGGCGAATCGGTGCCGATGGTATCGAACCCGGTTGACTTTGGCGCTACTCCCGTTTCCTACCGACAGGCACCGCCGCTGCTTGGTGAGCACACTGATGAGGTTTTACGCGAGTGGTTGGGGTACTCTGCGGACACGATCGCAGTCCTGAGAAATGAGGACGCAATCTAGATTCACTTTTATAGATTACTGCCCACTATGGAACAAGAAATTCAGTCCAGTTCGGTTCTCAAAGACGTCCGTTATGAGATCCGGGGACAGCTGGCTCATCATGCGCTCGAACTCGAAAAGCGCGGCTACGAGATTATTTCGCTCAATATAGGCAACCCGGGACTCTTCGGTTTTCGAACGCCGGAAACCATGCGCCTCGCCATGATCGAGAACCTTGCCCAGGCCGAACCTTACTGCCACCAGAAAGGCATCTTCCCGGCTCGGGAAGCCGTTGTCATGCAGCAGCAGAACCGTGGCGTGCTTGGCGTTTCGGCTGACGAGGTATTCATTGGCAATGGCGTCAGTGAATTGATCGATCTGTCGTTACGGGCGCTACTCAATCCGGGTGATGAAGTGCTGGTTCCGAGTCCGGACTACCCGCTGTGGAGCGCCGCGGTGGCGTTGAACGGCGGCAAGGCACGGCACTATGCCTGCCCGCCGGAAACCGGTTTCACCCCGGACCTCGAGGCGATGGCAAAACTCATCAACAAACGCACGCGGGCCATCGTTGTCATCAACCCGAATAACCCGAGCGGGGCCGTGTACAGTCGCGACACGCTGCAGGCTATCGTCGATCTTGCCGAGCAGCATAATCTCGTCGTAATGGCGGACGAGATTTACGACCAGATGGTCTACGACGACGCCGAGTTCATCCCGATGGCAACGCTGGTCGAGGACACCGTGTGCCTGACCTATTCGGGCCTGTCGAAAATCTATCGAGCCTGCGGATACCGGGTCGGCTGGTGTGTCTTCAGCGGCGACCTGGAATGCGCGAGCGAGTACATCCACGGCATGGAGCTGCTGGCCGCATTGCGTCTTTGCAGCAACGTCCCGGCACAGTGGGCGGTGCAAACAGCCCTGGGTGGTTTCCAAAGCATCGGCGCACTGGTGAAGCCCGGTGGCAGGCTGTACCAGTCTCGCCAGGCGATCATCGACGCCGTCGACGCCAGCGAGTATCTGCATCTGCAGAAGCCCATGGGAGCAATGTATGCGTTCGTGCAGCTGGATGAGCGCTTCGCCGGCAAGCTGGACGATCAGGCCTTCGCATTGGAGTTGCTCGAGAAGCATCACGTCCTGGTCGCGCCGGGTACGAGCTTCAACACGCCGTACGCCGATCACTTCCGGGTGACGACGTTGCCGGACCCCGAGACGATCAGCGTGGTGTTCGAGCGTATAGACGCTTGCCTGTCGCCCTACGCCTGACGATGTACGAATGGCTGCAGGACGCGCTGGACGACTCGAGCTGCCTCGTAACGGCCAATCAGCGCCTGGCGCGAGACTTGAAACGCACGTGGGGGGCGCAGCAGGTCGCCAGCGGCGTGAGCGCCTGGCGGACACCCGTTATCCAGCCATTGCGGCAATGGGTGGGCACGCTCGTTGAGTCTGCCGAGGGCCGAGCGGGTCTTCCCACCACTATCAATTCACATCAAAGCCGGCTCCTTTGGGAACGGTGTTTGCGCAAGGAGCTGGGTGATAGCGTGAGCGGCCTGCCGGCGCTCGTGAGGCAGGCCCGTGACACGTGGCAACAACTCGCCGATTGGAGAGTCTCGATACGCGAGGTGGCCCGGACGGCGCAAAGCCAGGATCAACGTCTTTATGCCGCCGCCGCGGGGCGCTATCTGGCAGTCCTTGAAAACGAAAACTGGGTGGACGATGCCGGGCTGCCGGCGCTGGCCCTCGAGCTCCTGGCCGCCGGACGTGCAGTTCCGGGAAAGCGCTATGTCTTCGCAGGCTTTGACCGACTGCGTCCGGCTATCACGGCACTGCAGGACGCACTGTCGGCAGGCGGTTCGACGGTCCTGGTGCAGGACGCAACACAGAGAGAGGGCACCTCGAGTGTGTTCGCCTTCGAACAGCGCGACGCAGAGCTGCGCAGCGCAGGTGCCTGGGCGAGAAGCATCCTCGACGCGCAGCCGGACGCACACGTCGCCGTGGTGGTTCAAGGTCTGGAACAATCGTCGCAGCGCGACCTGCGATTGATTCGTGAAGGTTTCGTACCGGGTTGGCAATACGGCCCCGAGTCGCTGCGGGACGCCGTCAATGTGTCCTATGGACAACGGCTCAGCGACTATCCTGCTGTAAAGCTGGCGTTATCGGCGTTGCGCTGGCTTGTCACTGACCTTCCGGCAAGGGAGGTGGCGCGCCTACTCCAGTCGCCGCTGCTCGGCGACGGCGATCTGGACGGCCGCGCGCGGCTCGAACTGAAATTGCGCCAGATGCCTGACCGTGCCTGGGCACCGTCGATGCTCACTTCAGCGTTGCGGGGCGCCGGGGACAGCACGGACGGCAGCGACTGGCTGGGCCGGATTGCCGCGCTCGCTAAAATGCGGCGCGACATTCCACGGTACGCCGCGCCAGCGGACTGGGTAATGAGGTTTGACGATGTCCTGCGGACCCTCGGCTGGCCGGGGACAGGCCCACGCAACAGCGACAGTTACCAGCTGGTCAATCGCTGGCGTGAGCTGCTCAATGATTTCGCGCGGCTGGACCTGGTCAGCGCCTCCTTGAGCGCCGCTGGCGCCGTTGGCCAGCTCGAACAAATGGCAGCAGAGACCGTCTTTCAGCCAGAGAGCCGGCGTGCGGCGGTGCAGCTGATGGGGCCGCTGGAGGCGTCCGGGGCGGAGTTCGACGCTATCTGGATCGGCGGACTCAATGCCAACAGCTGGCCGCCACCGGGGACACCGTCGGTGCTCATTTCGCGTGCGTTGCAACGCGACCACGGTATGCCGGACGCGACACCGGAAGATACCCGTGCGTGGGCCGAGGGCACCTTGCAGCGACTCCGGTCGGCCGCGCCGAACGTCGTCTGCAGCTATGCGCTTGTCGAAGACGATGTCGACCAGGCGGCCAGCGACTTGCTGGGAGATTTTGTGCTCGGCGATACGCCCGTCGATCCGGGTTGGCACGCAAACCGACTGCTGCATCGCGTCACGGCCATCTCCATTGAGGATGAGGTGCCAGCGCTCCAAAGGGAGAAAGTCTATGGAGGAGCCGGCACGGTAGAGCGGCAAATGACGGAGCCTTTCGGGGCGTTCGCGCATGGGCGGCTCGGCATTCGCGGCCTCGATCCGCAGGCGCTTGGCATACCGGCGCTGTTGCGTGGCAACCTGGTTCACGACACCTTGTTCCGGCTTTACCAAAACCTCCCTTCTGCGGCGCAGCTGCGTGAGATTGGGGACGACGAGTTAGTTGCCACTGTCGCAGAGGCTGCCGGCGCTGCGGTGCAGCGTTACCTGCGCAACAGCGGAGCAGTATTGCTGAACCTGCTGCAGCTTGAGCAGGAACGCATCGTTGATGTTGTCACTGCGTTCGTGAAGCTCGATCGCGCACGGGGAGAGTTCGACGTCGCGGCCGTTGAAGGTGACCTGGAGTTTCGCCACGGTCAGCTGCGCCTCGACTTGCGCTTTGACCGAATTGATCGCTATCCGGATGGCAGCATTGCGATTCTCGATTACAAGACCGGAAACCCGAGGCAGTTATTGCTGCGCGACGGTTCTGTAAAAGATCCCCAGTTGTTCGTGTATGCCAGCGCGACGAGCGAATCTGTTTCGATGCTGGCGCTCGCCAACGTGAACGCCCGTGAACCGGGGTTCAGTGGTGCGGGAAGGGGCTTTACAGACGACGAGGAGTGGCCCGGTCTGCTGGCCGCCACGCGGGCTACGATTAGCGCTGCCTGCGATGATCTCATCGCCGGCGACGAGCGCATCGTCGCCGACCAGGGCGCTGCAAGTGCGCGCCCCATGAACGTTCTGAGCCGCTACACGGAGCTGCGTCGTGACGCCTGAACCCGAGCTTCTGCAGGCCGACATCACGGCGCGACAGGACGCCCTCGACGTCACGCGGTCCTTCATCGTCCAGGCTCCGGCCGGCTCGGGAAAGACCGAGCTGTTGATCCAGCGCTATCTCAAGCTGCTTGGCCGCGTCGAGAACCCGGAAGAGATTCTGGCAATCACTTTTACCCGCAAGGCTGCTGCAGAAATGCAGCTGCGTGTGCTGGATGCGCTGCGTCGCGCACGCGCGGGAGTGGAGCCCGAGGAAGAGCACCAGAAGCTGACCATGCGGCTGGCAAGCGATGCATTGGCCCGCTCGCAGGAACACGGCTGGAACATCATCGGTAGCCCGCGCCGTATGCGCATCCAGACGCTCGACTCGCTGAACAGCACCATCACCCGTTCGCAGCCGCTGAGCACGCCGGACGGCACCAGCGGCATGCGGATCGTAACCGATGCCGATCTCACGCTTGTGCACGAAGCAGCCGCGATCGCCACCCTCGATTGGCTCGCCGAGTCGGGGCCGGCGGCCGATGCGACGCGTGAAGTGCTTGGGCACGTCGACAACAGTACGTGGTCGTACGTTTCCTACCTGGCGGCGATGCTCAAGACGCGTGACCAATGGCTGCCGTTCATTGCCGCCGGCAGCGTGTCCGAGGAAGACGCTTTGGTCCTGAGGGAACGCTTTGAGGAGAGCCTGAGATTCGCGGTCGGGGAGCATCTCGACAGGCTTCGCAAGGTGCTTGGAGCGGGACAGTTCGATGAGCTGCCGCCTTTGTTTGACTACGCGGCGGGCTGCCTCGCTGCAGACGGCGACACGCAAAGCCCGATCCTGGCACTCGCCGGGCAAAGAAGCTGGCCGGGCACGGATTCAAAGGATGTGCAGTGCTGGCAAGGCATCGCGGAAATGCTGCTCATCCGGAGCAAGCCGCAATTTCGCAAGAGCGTCACCAAGGCACAGGGTTTTCCAACGACCGATCGAGCGCGCAAAGACACGATATCGAGCCTTCTCGAGGAACTCGCCGACGAGCAAGAGATCGCGAGCCTGTTGCACGGTGCGCGAAACCTGCCACCCGTGCGTTATACCGATGACCAGTGGGCCGTGTTGCTCGCGCTGTTTCGGCTGCTGCCGCTTGCCGTGTCGGAGCTGAAGCGCCTGTTCGCCGAGCAGGGAATCGCGGACCACATCGAGGTAGCCTTGCACGCCGGCGCGGCTCTGGGCAGCGCGGAGAATCCGGGTGATGTGGCGCTGCTGCTTGACTACAAAGTAAGCCATATCCTGGTCGATGAAATGCAGGATACGTCGCATGCTCAATACGGCATGCTCGAGGCGCTTACGGGCGGCTGGACGCAGGGCGACGGACGCACGCTGTTCTGCGTCGGTGACCCGATGCAATCCATATACCGGTTCCGCAACGCCGAGGTCGGGCAGTTCCTGCTGGCCCGACAGTTCGGCATCGGGCGCATGCAGCTCGACTCACTCATATTGCGGCGCAATTTTCGTTCCGGCAGCCGTCTGGTTGACTGGTTCAATGAACTGTTTCCATCCGTCCTCGCTGCGCACAACGATGCGCTGCGCGGCGCCGTCGCGTATTCAGCGGCCGTACCGGCACCGCACCTCGAGGGGCGCGGCGAAACCGTGGTCCATCCGGTGTTCGGTGTGCATCCGGAGGAAGAGGCGACGGTTGGTTGCTGCGAAGTGGCTAACGTTCTGGCCGCCAACCCGGACGACGAGCTCGCGATCCTGGTCCGCGGACGGACCCAGTTGCCGGCATTGCTTGCCGCGCTGCGACACGCGGGAATCGCATATACGGCTATCGAGATCGACAAGCTGACGGACTTGCCGGAGATTATCGACATCCTGGCGCTGACACGGGCGGCAGTGCATCCCGGTGATCGACTTGCCTGGCTCGGCGTCTTGCGCGCACCGTGGATCGGTTTGTCCTGGGCGGATCTTCACGCGCTTGTGCATAGCGATACGAAACGCACCGTGCGCGAGCTGCTCGAGGATCCCGAGCGCTGTGAAGGCCTGTCGGCCGACGGGCGCCGGGCCGTGGATGCGGCACGAGGCCCGCTCAGCGAGCTGTATGCGCCGCATCGCTCCACGTCGCTGCGCCAGCGCATAGAGCGCTGCTGGCTGCACCTCGGCGGGCCGGGAGCACTCCGGGACGCGATGGAGATCGACAACGTCTACCGTTTCCTGGAATTGCTCGATGCACACGAAGTCGGCGGCACCTTGCCGGATGTGGCTCGCCTGGAGTCGATACTCGATGATGAGAAAGTATCGAGCACGCAACGTTCGCGGGTGCAGGTAATGACCATGCACAAGGCGAAGGGCCTCGAATTCGATCACGTCATGCTGTACGGCCTCGGCCGCAAGCCGGGTAGCGGCAATCGGGGCGTCCTGAGCTGGTTTGACATGCCGTCCCAAGACGGTGGCGGGCGCAAGATCATCAGCCCGGTAGGGCCACGGCAGGATGTCGAACGCGATCCGGTGCATCGGTACATTACGGCCACAGCCGGCGAGAAGGACAAGCATGAACAAGGACGGCTGCTGTACGTGGCCTGCACACGCGCGCAGAAGAGTCTGCACCTGGTTGGCAACGTCTCGGTGTCGGCTGACGGCGAGGAATTCAAACCTGCCCGCAGCGACAGCTTGCTTCACCTGCTCTGGCCAACACTGCAGCCTGATTACGAACAGGCCTTCGAAAGCTGGTCGGGCCAGCGGGCGGAGGCGGAAGACACAACCTATGTGCAACCCGAAAGAAGGCGCTTCGACGCGCCCTGGACACTGCCCGCGATTACGCCGCCGCCCTGGTCGACGGTGGCTGGCTTGCAGGTCGATATCGAGGAAGATGTCGAGTTCTACTGGGTCGGCACCGAGGCACGCATTGCGGGTACGCTGGCTCATCGCTGGCTGCAGTTGATCGCGGACGGACGCGCGCCGCTGGGGATCGATGATTCCATGCGACCGGTCACGCTCCGCTGGTTGAGCGAGATGGGATTGGGGGCGGAAGCTGCCGATGATGTGGCACAACGGGTCGAGCGCGCGGTTTCCGGAACGGCGGAGGATGAGCGAGGCCGCTGGCTGCTTGCCGGCGAGGGCTACGCCGAACTTGCGTTAACCGGTGTGTACGATGGCGAGATCGAATCGATCGTCGTGGATCGAGTGCGCGTCGATGAAAACGGCGATCACTGGATTGTCGATTACAAGACCAGTACGCATGAGGGCGGCAATCTGAAGGGGTTTATCGATGCGGAGGTCACGCGGTACACGCCGCAGTTGCGCAAGTACGCCGCGATCTACCGCGCCTATTCGGGGACTGAGCCGCGCTGCGCCCTGTACTTCCCGCTGTTGCAGGAATTCGTCGAGATTCAGTAGCTGCCTTCGAGGCGCAGTTCATGCTGGCCACGATCATTGGCGACCGGCAGAAACCGAATCTGGCGCTTCAGGCTTTCAGGCGCATTGGGTTTGGCCACGACCTGGCCGAGAAATGCATAGGACTGGTCGGGATTAAGCTGCAGGCTGCCCGCGAGATCGATAACGCCATCGGTGTCCTCGATGCTCGCGACAATGCCGTTGTTCTGCGTAAAGAATTCGGCGCGATAGCCCCCGATAGAGGAGTTACTCAATACCGGCACAACAAGGTTTGCGACGTCAACCGTGCCATCCATCGCGGTTGGCCGACCGGACTCGAGATCGAGACGTTCAAATTTCAAACTGGCAGCGCCACTCAGCCCGGCAATATTGGCCGCACCCGCGAACATCTGCAGGGGCAGCGATGCGGACAGGTTCTCCAGCGTGAGCGTGCCACCCAGACCCAGCGCGACTTCGCTTTCAAAGAACCCGGATACCGGAGAGCCGCTGATCTCGTAGGCGGCCTTGCCGGTGAACAGCTGCAGCGGGCGCATACGCCAGGTCAGGTCGCGAAGGTACACGCCGTTCGTCGAGAACTCGCGCGCGCTGCCGCTCCAGATGGTGCCCTGGATGCCGCCAAGCTTCATATGCGGCGGGGAGGCCCACTGGTAGGCGATGCGGGCCGGGAAGGTAATGACCAGGGCTAGTACCAGGGTCAGGACGGCCAGCAGCAAGAGACTGCGATTACGCTGGATCAAAGGGCGCGCTCCAGCGTGAGCGACGCATTAATGCGCCCGGGTCCGGCCTGGGGCGCCAGCTGCATCGTGCCCTGTTGCACGATCAACCCATAGTTATTACCCAGTTCACCCAGCCACAGGACGAGTTCGTCAAACGCGACGTTTTCAAAGCGCACCTGCACGCCGTTCGGCGTCGGCGCACTGCGGCGATTGTATTGTTCCAGGCCACGGCGCTGCAGCGTTTGGGATACCACGATAATCGGCGCCTGCTGGCTTATCGGTGCGCCCGCCGGCCGATTTGGGTTGCCGTTGGCCACGAGCTCGCGCAGCGGCTGCATCGCCGCCAACGCCTGCTCGAAATTCTCGACGCTGGTTGCCACCTGCGTATGCCGCTTGTCCAGCGGCTGCCACAGGCCGTAGAAGAGCAGGGCGATGACGACGAATACCGCGCCAACAAGAACAAATACCTGCTCCCGGGCCTCGAGGTTTTCGTACCAGTCCCTCATGAGCCCGCCTCGCGAATCTGGATTCGGCTGGTAATGCGATCGTCGACCTTGTCGGTGGATTGAATCGATGCCGCAAACTGGCCCGTCGCTGCTATGGCTTCCTGCAGCTTGCCCACCGTCTCGACATCCGGTGACGTAATGCGGACGTCGAAGACGCCGGCACGATAGCTGACGGACTCCACTTTGGCCTCGGCGTTTTGCCTTAGTGCCACGCTCAGTTGCAGCACTGAGGGCAGGAACACCTGCGGCGCCGAACTGGTGCCGAGCGATCGCTTCAACGACTCGACTAGTTGTAGTGGATCCGCAATGACGCCCGCATCACCGGGCCGGAAGACTGCGTACGCCTCTGCAAATTGTTCGCGCAGCGCCGCCTCTTCCTGGGTCAGGCGGTAATAATCAACGCCTTTACCTGCGAACCCAATAATGAGAAATGCGAGCAACAGCATTGCGGCTTTGCTCCAGGGACGCAGCCACGAACCATAATCCGCTCTCGGGCCGTAGTGTCCTTGCAGCAGGTTGACGCCCTGGCCGCTGGCGACCGTCACAGCAAGCCGCGGCAGTGCGCCATCCGGCAAAAGATTGATGTCGACGCTGTGCAGTTCATGACGCAAAGCGATCCAGTCATGCGAGAGGCGCTCTTCATCCGCCGCATCGCAGTACACAACAAGATGGCCGGACGGCTCGGGCGGAACATCGTCGTCAGCCCTGTCCGTCAATTGGCCGGTTGCAACGAGAGCATCACTGGGTGTGGCGCCCTGCATAACGAACTCGGCGTCTTCTCCATCGTTGAAGAACACACAGTCGTCGTCGACGAGCACGCTGATCGTGCCCGGGATACGTGCGAGGCCGTAGTTCTCCGGCACCATCTTCCAGGGCGTGATGCCGGCCTCTTCGAGCTCTGCAAGCCAGCGCTCCAGTTGCTCCCTGGCGACGGCGGCAACGGGCCGTACACCGGACTCACGTTTGTCCCCGGCGGCGAAATGCATGGTATCGACGTCGACGGCAACCTGTTCCTCGAGCGCGTACGGCAGAGCCGCATTCAGTTTAGAGCCCGCGCGCATCGGCAGATTAACAACCGTCGTCAGTGTTTCTGTTGCCGGCAGCAGCACGATAACGGACCTGCCCTGAACCGCAGCCGCGGCTTCCTCCAACGCGCCCCTCGACGGTTGGCTCCGCCGCGTGCCATTGTCATCGGCGACGATCCACTCGACCATTGGGTTGTGGTCTCGCCCCAGTCGGATGACGACAAACTCTGCCATGTCAGATAGTTCCCAGGCTACGGAGGATGGTGGCCACTTCACCTGAAGCGGCGTTTCGATGAATCACGGTAAACAGGCTAATGCGAACGGTATCAATCTGCACGACCGCCTTCAATTGAAAATATTCCGAAGTCTCGCCGAATCCCTGTTGCGCAAGGTCCTGCGCAACGAGCGGCGCAAACGTGCCGCTGACATCCGCGAAGCCGCCGCCCTCGCGTGCCTGCAGCAGCCCCTCGGCTGTTGACGCGTCAATATTAGGCCCGAGGGACTGCAGAACCTCAAGCGTGGCCGTGTTGACGTTGACAGCGGTCGGTTCACCGCCAAGACCGGGAAGCGCAATGACGTGCGGCAGCAAGGTTTCGAAACTGATCCGATCCATGCCATTGACGGACGCGAGTTCGGTGATGTTCACAAGCGGGCGATCGGCCGTCCGGTAGGCCGGCGTGTAGCCCGTGTAGATCGGATCCTCCGCGCCGTCCGGTATGGTCTCCTCCTGATCCGGATCGAGCCAGTCGACGGTGGCGCCCGCCAGGGCGGGATCAAGCCCCAGCGCGGCGAGGAGGCGTTCGTACTGCTCGAAGAAAGGCTCGTTGACTTCCCCGGTGCCGTCGATGAGGTTGTTCACGTTAAACCGCCCCTGGAGGTCCTCGATTTTGCCCCAGATCTGGCCCTGCACGGCCTCTGAGTCGATCGGCAATGCGGGAATATCGGTCGCCCAGACTTCCTCGAGGTGATCGGTTTCCGATTGGGCGGCGTCTTCCCGCAGAATCGACCGAACCCAGCCTTCGGAGCCCACGGCAACCTGGATTGCCTGGTCGCGATACAGCATGACCATGGTGCGCCTGACGTCCAGCGCGTTGTCCCAGCTCAAGCCCGCAGCCAGCGAGCCGGCGAGGGCGGCAATCAGCATGGCCGTAATCAGGGCAACACCCTTCATTCTGCTCATGGCGCCACCTCCACGATGCGCGTCAGCTCGCCCTCGATGGGCAGCTCCAGCACAATCGCAACCGCTCTTGGGCGCATGCTCGTATCGCTCGTCGTCTGCACATTGATCGGCGGCCACTGATCGGACCATTCACCGTTGGCCTGGAGGAAGCGGAAGCTCAGGCTATCGATGTCTTCCATGAGTACGGTCGCAACCGGAAGATTGTTAACCGTACGATCCAGCACGTTCCAGTGATAGCGAACGAGTTCCTGATCCTCTATCCGGTAGGCCGTGCGTTGCAGGGTACTGCGCGGGACGCCCGCGGAATTCGGCCAGCCGCCATGCGTTACCTGCAGCGCGAAGTCGGACCCGAGAATCGATTGCAGCGCGGGCTCGGCGGGAAGGCCGAAGTCCGCGCGCACCGGTCGTGGCGCCGCCTGTAACAACTCGTTGGAAAGAAACATCATCGTGCGCTGGATACTTTGCAAGCGATCCATACGCTCGTTCAGCATATCGGAATTGCTCAGCGCCTGGCCGAGCGACAACGACGCGAGTGCCGCGAGAATCCCGAAGATAGCCATCGCGACCAGTACCTCGATGAGGGTGAAGCCCGCGCTGCGGATAGCCCGCCTCATTGCGTGGCTCCGCTACGCTGATAAATCCGGCTGCCCCAGTTGATGGGTACGGGTTCGCCAATGAATCCTGTGACGGTCTGGATTACGTAGTCTTCGCCATAGTATGAAACCGACACATCGACGCGCATGAAATTCTCGATGCCGGTTTCGGACACAACGGCGTCCCATTCCCAGGTCATGTTGCCGAACTCAAGGTCACCACTCGTTGTGCTGACCTCCGGGATTTCGTTGGCGAGCCGCAGCTCGGTAATCTTGTTCTGGGCGATCCAGCTCGCGTAGGTGCGATCGCGCATCGTGTTCGCCGCGTCGATCATCTGGTTCATGCTGGCGCTGAGCGCGGTGAGCGCGAACGCCACGATCATGAGCGCAACCATAACCTCGAGCAGCGTGAAGCCTTTAGATCTCATGGTCTTTAGATCTCATCGTCTTCACCAAATTCGATTTCACCGAGGATGTCGCCGCGCATGATCAGTTCCTGGCGAGTTTGCGGGCGCACAATGCGAATTTCGAAGGCGCTGGCTTCGCCGCTCGCATACACGAACAGGTGCGGTGCATAGGCGCGGGCATCGGCCGATCCCGGGCCGTCATCGTCGGCATCGGAGAGTTCCTGCGGATCGTTCAGGAGCTGCACGCGCTTGTCGTCGATATACAGGTCAAACTCCAGTCCTTCCGGGAGCTGGCGCATGCGATACAGCTCATCGAAGGGCACGTCCAGCCACTGCCGGGTAAGCGGGTCGAATTCGACGAAGCGATAGGCCGACGTCATGATCTCCACACCAAACTCCCGACCCTGGAACAGGGCCTCGTCCTGCACGGTTTCGATGAGCGTTGCCAGGCGTCTGCGCTCCGTATCGAGCGCCTCGTCATCACCGACGAGGCCCGTGGACAGCACCGCAATTGACGTAATGGTCGCCACGATCACGATCACGACCAGCAGCTCAATCAGGGTGAAGCCGCGCGAGAGTCGCTTGTTGGACATCAGGGCCTGGCTCGTGGGCCGCCTATTCGACGTCCCAGTTCCCGATGTCGGCGTTCAGTCCGTCGCCGCCAGGGTTTCCATCGGCACCCAGGGTATAGATGTCGATTTCCCCGTTATTGCCGGGATTGAGGAACAGGTAAGGATTACCCCAGGGATCCTTCGGTAGCCGGTCTATGTAACCCCCCGCCTTCCAGTTGCGGATGGACGGGTCGGTTGGCTTGGTCACAAGCGCTTCGATGCCCTGTTCCGTCGTCGGGTAGGCGAAATTGTCGAGCCGATAAAACTTCATCGCATTTTCAATATTGGAAATATCCGCTTTTGCCTTGATGATCTGGGCGTCGTCGACGCGACCGATCACATTGGGCGCAACGATTGCCGCCAAAATACCGATAATGATGACCACCACCATGATCTCGATGAGCGTAAAGCCCGCTTGCCGGGTAGGGCGGCCTGTTATTCCTGCATGTTCCTTCACTGGGATTGCTCCACGCGAATCGCAGCCAGGGCGAATTCGCTTGATTGACACCGATTTAGAGTAAACGTCAGTATACCAAACATGGGGTTACACAAAGCTGCGGGAAATTCCAATCTGCGGGCATGCTGGCTGCTTGCTGCAGGCATCTCTGTGGTCGCTATTGCGCTTCAATCCGGGGGTGAGCCGGTTCGAGAGGCCCTGGCCTACACCCGCGAAGGCGTTACCGCGGGCGAACTCTGGCGGCTTGTGACCGGCCATTTCGTGCACCTGGGATGGACCCATATGTGGCTGAACCTGGCCGGCCTGGCAGTGGTTGTGTGGCTGGTCGGCGGCATTTTCAGCTGGGTTCGCTGGCTGCTGGTCCTCGGACTGACTGTCCTCACCATCGATCTCGGTTTCTGGTTCCTGTACCCGAATCTCGCCTGGTACGTTGGACTGTCGGGCGTTTTGCACGGCCTGCTGGTCGCTGGGCTCTTCAAAGGCGTCATCGAGCGCGACAAGGAGAGCATTATTCTGCTCGGCTTTGTACTGGCAAAACTGGCCTGGGAGCAGTTCGGTGGCGGGCCATTGCCGGGGTCCGAGGCGACCTCGGGCGGCACCGTCATCGTCAACGCACATCTCTACGGCACGGTCGGCGGGGCCCTGGCCGGGACCCTGTTGTGGCGTAGTGCCCGATCAACGACGTCTATATAATGCGCGTCACCGCCACGGGCTGACACACATCCAAGGACCATTCATGAGCGAGCTATTTAATGCGACTGCCCTCGAGGGCGAAATTGCGCTGGTAACCGGCGCCTCACGAGGCATCGGGGCTTCAATTGCGGCGACCCTGGCCGCGGCCGGCGCGGCCGTCGTCGGTACGGCAACGAGCCAGGGCGGTGCGGATGCCATTTCGGCGGCGCTCTCGGGCAAGGGCAGGGGGATCGTGCTTAACGTTGCCGACGAGGCTTCTGTGCAGGCCGCCGTCAAGGACGTGCAGGCCAACGAGGGTGCCCCGACCATTCTTGTGAACAATGCGGGCATTACGCGTGACAATCTGCTGATGCGCATGAAGCAGGACGAATGGGACGACGTGATCGCAACCAACCTGACCGGCCTCTACGCGATGAGCAAAGCCTGCCTGCGCGGCATGATGAAGGCGAAGAAGGGACGGATCATCAGTATCGCGTCGGTGGTCGGCGTCATGGGCAATCCGGGTCAGGCCAACTATGCGGCGACCAAAGCCGGCATGATCGGCTTTTCGAAATCGCTGGCCAGGGAAATCGGCTCTCGGGGCATCACCGTCAACGTGGTTGCTCCCGGATTCATCGACACGGACATGACCAAGGAGCTGCCCGAGGAGAATCGGGCGGCCATGCTTGAGCAGGTCCCGCTGGGGCGCCTCGGGGCGAGTGACGATATCGCCAATGCCGTGCTGTTTTTGGCCTCGGCGGGCGGGGCGTACATCACGGGTGAGACGCTGCATGTAAATGGCGGCATGGTGATGGACTAAAACGCCCTAGATTGCCGAATACGATTCACATACAATAGCCCCCCACACCCGCGACGTACCTTGAAATATCAAGGACTTAGCGTTAATTAGGGGATTGAAAACAGCGGTATAACCGGCCTTGAAAGGCATGCCGCCGTGAAATTTCTGAGTCTTTTCAGGAGTAATAAAGACTATGAGCAGTATTGAAGTACAAGTAAAAAGCATTGTTGCAGAGCAACTCGGCGTCAAAGAAGACGAGGTGACGAACGATGCTTCTTTTGTCGATGACCTGGGCGCGGACTCGCTCGACACGGTCGAGCTGGTAATGGCTCTCGAAGAGGAATTCGAAACCGAAATTCCTGATGAGGAAGCCGAAAAGATCACCACGGTCCAGCAGGCTATCGACTTTGTAACCGCTCGCCAGAGCGACAGTTAATCGAGCAGGCGCGGCGAGCGTTCGCCGCGCCGCTTTTTTCAGTTCCGAACGGCAGTCCTGCCATCTACATACGGACAGATTCTTGAGCAAAAGACGCGTCGTAATTACCGGTATGGGTATCATCTCACCGGTGGGTAGCACCTTGGATGATGCCTGGCGAAATGTTTGCGAGGGCAATCCCGGTACCGTTCTCATCGACGATTTCGATACCAGCACGTTGCCCACACGCATTGCGGGTCTCGTGAAGGGCTTCGACGTCGATGCGTACCTCGCAAAGAAAGACCAGCGCAAGAACGATCCGTTTATCCACTACGGCGTCGCCGCGACCATTGAAGCCATCAAGGACGCAAACCTCGAAATTACCGAGGAGAACGGCCATACGATGGGTATTGCGATGGGCGCCGGTATCGGTGGTATCAAGACCATCGAGGACAATCACAACAAGATGCTGGCCGGCGGCGTGCGCAAGATCTCGCCGTTCTTTATTCCGGGCAGCATCATCAACATGACCTCGGGCCAGGTCAGCATCATGAAACACATCACAGGTCCCAACATTTCCATCGTGACCGCCTGCGCCACGTCCACGCACTGCATCGGACTCGCGGCCCGCAGTATTGAACACGGGGATGCCGAGGTCATGCTTGCGGGTGGCTCCGAGCACGCGACAACGCCGCTGGCAATGGGCGGCTTCTGTTCGGCCCGCGCGATGACGACCCGCAACGACGATCCGGCGGGCGCCAGCCGGCCCTACGATCGTGATCGTGATGGTTTCGTGCTGAGCAATGGCGCGGGCACGGTCGTGCTCGAAGAGCTTGAGCATGCCAAGGCACGCGGCGCCCGAATTTACGCCGAGCTTATCGGCTTCGGCATGAGCAGCGACGCGTACCATATTACGCTGCCGCCCGCGGACGGCGAAGGTGCGCGCAAGTGCATGACCGCCGCAATCCGTGACGCCGGGATCGACGCCAACGACATCGACTACGTCAACACCCACGGTACCTCGACGCCGGCGGGTGATATAGGTGAGACGACAGGCATCAAGCGTGCCTTCGGCGACCACGCCAACAAGCTGATGATCAGTTCCACGAAGTCGACGACCGGCCACATGCTGGGCGCTGCCGGCGTCGTCGAAGCGATATTCTGTGCCATGGCACTCCAGGATCAGGTGATTCCGCCGACGATCAACCTCGACAACCAGGACCCCGAGTGTGACCTGGACTACACCGCCAACGTGGCGCGTGACGCCAAAGTGCGGACCATCCTGTCCAATTCATTCGGTTTTGGCGGCACCAACGGAAGTTTGATTCTTCGAGCGTTTGATTAATACGGTTCGCGAGATCGCGGGTCCTCAGGATCTGCGGCAACTGCATCGCGACTACCCATCGCGTTATCCCTTCCTGCTGCAAAGCACCACACCCGGCGGCTCGCTGGGGCGTTACGACATCCTGTTTGCGTCACCCGGCGACACACTGGTCGCCAAACCAGGGAAACGCTTTCTCGACGCGCTGGATGAACATTGGCAAAAAGAAAAGGTCGCCCTCGAGCAGGGCGGTTTGCCGTTCAAGGGCGGCTGGTTTCTCTACCTCGGTTACGAACTGGCCGGCGAAATTGAGCCGGGGTTGAAGCTCGCAGCGGACAGTCAACTACCGGCGGCGTTCGCGGTGCGTTGTACGACAGCGCTGGTTTACGATCACGACGACCGGGTGTGCTACCTGGTGTGTGAAACGCCCGAGTGCATCGACAGCGAGCAGCTGCTTGCAGACATTGCGGCACTGGACCGCGATCGCGTGGCGTCTGCGGCCAGCGTCGTGCAGGTGCAGGAAGAGCAGGCAGCGAACTTCACCGAGGGTGTCGTAAGGATTAAGGACTATATTGCGGACGGTGACGTCTACCAGGCGAATCTGTCGCGCGGCTGGTCCGCGGAGATTTCCGCCGACACCGATGCGAGCGATATCTACGCTGCGCTGTGCCGCTCCAATCCAGGCCCGTTTGCCGGTATGGCGCGTTGGCAGGATATCGACATCATCTCATCGTCACCGGAACGCCTGCTCCAGGTGCGCGAGGGCATCGCATCGACGCGTCCCATAGCGGGCACACGACCGCGATCCACCGATGCCAACACCGACGACGATCTGTCCAGCGAGTTGTTTGCGCACCCAAAGGAGCGCGCGGAGCATGTCATGCTCATCGATCTCGAGCGCAATGATCTTGGCCGGGTGTGCGAACCCGGTAGTGTCGAAGTTGACGAGATGATGGTGCTGGAGAGTTACGCGCACGTGCACCACATCGTTTCGAATGTTAAAGGTCGACTGCGCGATGACGTGACGCCGGGGCAGGCCATTGCTGCGGTCTTCCCGGGCGGTACGATCACCGGTTGCCCGAAGGTTCGCTGTATGGAAATTATCAGCGAATTGGAGCAAGGGCCGCGCGGGGCGTACACGGGTTCATTCGGGTACCTCAATCGGGATGGCAGCCTCGACCTGAATATCCTCATTCGGACGATGGTCAAGGACAAGCAGCACGTGACCTTCCGGGCGGGCTCAGGCATTGTCGCGGACTCCGATCCCTTTGCAGAACTCGAGGAAACGCGGGCCAAGGCCAAGGGCATGTTGCGGGCGATTTCCCAATGAGCGAGTGGTTTGAAACAGGTTCCGGGATCCGCGTGGCGGATCCGGCAAGCCGCGGCCTGCAGTATGGCGACGGACTCTTCGAGACGATCGCCATACGCAACGGCAAGCCCCGGTTGTGGCGTTATCACCTGGAGCGTCTTACCCAAGGCTGCGAGCGCCTTGGCCTGGTCGCTCCGCTGGCGACGCTGGAACGTGATTTAGCCAGCGTGTTGGCGCGGTGCGAACTTGATACGGCCTATTGCATTGCCAAGATCATCGTGTCCGCGGCCGACACGGAACGAGGCTACGGCCGGGAGATGCCGTCGCAAACCGGTGTCTCCATTGGACTCTTCCCGTCAACGCCTCTGGACCAACTGGATTATCTCAACGGTGTCTCGACCATGCTCTGCGAGACTCGCCTGGCCACAGGCTCGCCGATTGCCGGATTGAAGTCACTGAATCGCATCGAGCAAGTGCTGGCGCGGTCCGAGTGCCTGCAGGCAGGCGTCTTCGAGGGGTTTACGCGAGACGCCGATGATCGACTCATCTGCGGTACCATCAGCAACATGTTCATCGTGCGAGACACAAGGGTATGCACGCCGTCGCTGGCGCGTTGCGGCGTCGCCGGGACGATGCGTCAGCTCGTGATCAATTTGATGGATCGCCACGGCAAAAAAGTTGTCGAGGTTTGCGATATGGACGAGAACGACCTGGCAACCGCTGACGAGGTGTTCATTACCAACAGCCAGATTGGCACGCTGCCAGTCATCCGCTGCGGAGACTACAGCTGGCCGGTCGGTGATAGCACACGGCACGTCATGGGGCTGCTGGCCGACTTCGGGATAGAGGAGTGTCGTTTGTGAAACGCATTGCGCTGCTCGTCCTTATTGCAATCCTGCTGTTGCTGTTTGCCGCCGCGGTCGGCGCTTACAAGATGAACCGCTTCATGGACACGGCAGTGAGCCTGCCTGAGGATGGAGCAACGTTCGTGATTGCGCCAGGCAGTTCCTTCGCGACCGTGTCAGCTGATCTCGTTGCTCAGGGCATCATCGACGACGATTTCTGGTATCGCCTGTACGCCCGGCAATCGGGCGAGGCCAGTGGCATCCAGGCGGGCGAGTACACGCTTGCAGCGGGGGCCACGCCGCGCACATTGCTCGAACAATTCACGCAAGGCTCGGTGCGGCTCTATTCGTTCACGATCGTGGAAGGCTGGAATCACCGCGATCTGCTAAAGGCGCTGCACGCCAACGAGACCATCGCGGCGAAAATGACCGAGGAGGACTGGCCGGCGTTTCTCGAGTCCCTGGACGCGCCGGTGACGCATCCGGAAGGCCTGTTCCTCCCGGAAACGTATCGATTTCCCCGCAATACAAGTGACCGCCAGCTGCTGACGCAGGCCTACGAGCTGATGCAGGAGGTGCTGGCTGAAGAGTGGCAGGCCCGCGGCGAGTCGACGCCCGTCGCTTCGCCTTACGAAGCGCTGGTGCTGGCGTCGATTGTCGAAAAGGAAACAGCGCGCGCCGATGAGCGGCCGAGGATTGCCGGCGTATTTGCACGGCGCCTTGCGAAGCGCATGCGACTGCAAACGGACCCCACCGTGATTTACGGGATAGGGGCCGCTTTCGACGGCAACCTGACGCGTAAGCACCTGCAAACGGACACCCCGTACAACACCTACACGCGCGGTGGCCTCCCGCCGACGCCGATCGCTATGCCGGGTCGTGCGGCGATTAACGCGGTCCTGCATCCCGCAGAGGGCGAGGAGCTGTTCTTCGTAGCAACGGGCCTTGGGGACGGCAGTCACAAATTTTCGGTCACCAAGGACGAACACGATGCGGCCGTTGCCGAGTACCTCAAACGGCTGCGGCAAAACCGTCGGGGGGGACGCTGACATGGACCGCGGCAAGTTCATCACCGTGGAAGGCATCGAAGGTGTCGGCAAGTCGACCAACATTGACACGCTCGTGGAGCGAATCGAAGCGGCCGGGCACAAAGTCCTGACAACGCGCGAACCCGGGGGCACCCCGTTTGCCGAGGATATCCGCGAGATCCTGATGAATCGCAGTGATGAGCCTGTTCCGGAAATCGCCGAGCTCCTGCTGATGTTCGCGGCCCGATCATTTAATGTAAACAACGTCATCTTGCCGGCGCTCGAGGCGGGCACCTGGGTGGTGTGCGACCGCTTCACCGACTCGACCCGCGCCTACCAGGGCGGTGGCCGCGGCATTCCCATGGAGACGATTGATCGCGTCGCTGACTGGGTACATGGAGACACCTGGCCGGACCTGACCATCCTGCTGGATGCGCCTGTCGAAGTCGGTATGGAGCGAGCTGGAAACAGGAGCGCGCCGGATAGGTTCGAGCAGGAACTGCACGAGTTCTTTCAGCGCGTGCGCGAATGCTACCTGCAAATTGCTGCGAGCGAACCTGATCGTTTTGTCGTCATTGACACGACGCGGACCATTGAGGAAGTTCGCGAGGATATGACGGCATTGGCCGCCCAGGTCATCGGCGCATAACCCGACATGGAACTCACCTGGCTCACACCGTTCGTTACAGGCTGGCAGGACCGCGTGGCTCAGGGTCGCGTCCCCCATGCCGTGCTCCTTGCGGGTCCGGTTGGCGTGGGCAAGCGGGCTGCCGCCCGCTGGATGGCAGCCTCGACACTGGGACTTGACCCCGGCGCGCTGCCAGAGGATCCGCAAGAGGTACCCGAACACGCCGACCTGCGCTGGGTGGCGCCGCTCGAGGACAAGGAATCCATCGGCATTGAGCAAATCCGCGAACTCGTCCATGAAATGAGCCTGACGAGCTACGAGGGTGGCGGTAAGGTCGCGATCATCGAGCCCGCGAATGCGATGACTGTGAGCGCGGCGAACAGCCTCCTGAAAACACTCGAGGAGCCATCCGGGGACGCGCTTATCATCCTGGTGGCCGATCGTGTGGGCAAGCTGCCGGCAACAATTTTCAGTCGGTGCCAGCGGATTGATATCGCGGTGCCACCGGAGTCACACACATTGGGCTGGCTGGATCGCCTGCAACCCGGCGCAGCCTGGGCCGAGGCACTCCGTGCGGCAGGCGGCGCGCCGTTGCGCGCTATTACGGCCCTGGAGAGCCTCGAGACCGGTGCGACCCTCGCCACGGACCTCAATACGCTGGGTCGAGGGGCGGGCTCCGCGGTCGAGGTGGCTGCACGCTGGACAAAAATCGGCCCGGCGTTCGTGCTGGACTGGATGGCACAACAGCTGAAAATGGCACTTGTAGCGCATTCTGCGGGTCGCACTCATGCTCCGGGGCTGGCAATTGAGGATTCTGTGCTACGGCGCATGGACAGCCGAAATCTGTTCTGCTATTTAGACATAATCAACAAGCTGCGAGGGCAGCCGGGCGGGTCGTTTAATGTCCAGGTGACGTTCGAAGGGCTGCTGATTGACTGGGCGGAGGGTCTACGTGAATGCGGACCCACTGCACCCATGGATGGAATGAATTTGATGCTGGCCGGCCGTTAGGCGCCAACAAAGGTTAAACAATGAGCAAACCAGGACTGCTGACACTGACCATCAAGGACAAGAGCGCCTTGTACCTCGCGTACATGCCCTACGTTATCAACGGCGGCCTGTTCATCCCCACCAACAGTTCCTATCGTCTGGGTGACGAGGTCTTCATGTTGCTCAACCTGATGGGCGAGGAAGAAAAAATCCCGGTCGCAGGCACGGTTATCTGGATGACGCCGAAGGGGGCCCAGGGCAAACGTACAGCGGGCATCGGCGTGCAGTTTTCCGACCAGGACCAGGGTAATACGCAGAAGAAGATTGAAAACTACCTGGCGGGAGCCCTCGGCGGCGACAAGCCCACGCACACGATGTAGATCAGGATTTCGCGGAGTTTATGCCGCCCTGCAGGACATAGGCCTCGTAGCCACGCTCACTGAGGATGTAGGCGCCCGCTGAGCTGCGGCGGCCGGTATCGCAGCACACGACGTACTTCTTGCCCTTGTCGAGCGTCGAAATCTTGAGGCGAATAAAGTACAGCGGAATATTGATCGCACCGTCCAGGTGCTGATTTTCAAACTCACTGGGCAAACGCACATCCAGCCATTGCCCGCCCGAACCCACGATTTCTTCCGCTTGTGACGCCGAGACCCATTCGAGCATCGGTTCGTTCAGCAGTTTCTTGAAATCGTCCTTGCCGAGTCGCATGACCGCGCCGTCACTCTGCATGGTGACCGTCGCATTGCGTTTCGCATCGGAAATCAGGGCTTCCTCACCAAAGGTATCGCCCACATTCAGCTCCGCGAGTTTGATGCCCTCCTTGCTCAGCGGGGTCTCGCGGGTGACGAGCGCCGAACCACGGATCAGAACGTAGAAGTAATCGCCTTCGGCGCCCTGTTTCAGAATCACGTCTCCGGACCGGTAGTTGATCTGCTGCATGCGCATGAAGATCGCCTGGATGTTGGCCGGTGGAATCTTGTGGAATGCCTTCGTCTGCAACAGCATGGTCATCCAGTCTTCACTTCCCTGGTCTGACTTGCCCTGCAGCTCCGAAACTTCGTAGGTGCCGGTCTGGTCCCAGGTCAGCATGACATCGAGGAGATCGCTGTCGATCGAGATGAAGCGCACGCGGTCGCGCGCCTTGGCCGTGACGCGGCGCGGGTACACCGGCGACACCGGATTGCGAGCCGTTTCACTGCCGCCTTCGACTTTGCCGATCGTTTTAGCCTGGTCCAGGAGTTCGAGAATTCCGGAAATGACGTAGATCGTCCGCTTCTCGGTATCGCCTTCCTTGAACAGCAATTGCCCAGGAGACAGCTCACGGATCTGCACCTTGCGGGCTAGTGCCGCAAGGTTGTCGCGCTTAAGGCCGTCAAGCGGTGAAAATCCTCTGAGCAGCTCTGTGTTTACCTGCTCACTCGCCATTTGTCATCCTGCTGAGATTCCTGAGTGTCGTTGTGTGGAGTTATTATTACGCCAAGCGCGTATTCTACCTTCAATTCAATAACTTCCGGTACCTCCCATGCGGCGCAGCGTGAAGCACCGCACAGTTTCCCGGGGGGTGTTTGTGCAGTTGTGACAGGCGTCACAGGTCCGACCAACCACTGTTTGGCAAAAACCGATCGCCGTAACGCGACGCCAGTGCCTCCAAGGCTGCAACGACAGAATCAATGCCGCGCTCGCGTGCGTAATTCAACGGTCCACCGCGAAATGGTGCAAAGCCAGTCCCGAATATAACACCGGCATCGAGCAACTCGGCATCAGCCACCACGCCGTCATTCAGGCATGCAACCGCTTCGTTAACCATGGGCAGGATGAGCCGGTCTTCAATATCGTCGGGGACAGGGCCGCCATTGCCCGGTGGCTTGACTGCCTTGCCGTCTTCCCACTTGTAGTAACCCTGGCCGGACTTACGTCCCAGCAGACCCTCGTCGACCATCTTCGCCAGGGCCTCGGGGACCGGGCGGTTCATCGCCGCACCCAGGACCTTCGATACATGCAGCCCGACATCCAGGCCGACACTGTCCGCCAGTTCAACAGGACCCATGGGCATGCCGAATTTTTCTGCGGCCTTGTCGATGGCTACCAGGGGTACGCCTTCCTGTGCGAGCTCCATCGCTTCGCCCATATAGGGAGCAAGAATGCGATTCACGACAAATCCCGGTGCACTGGAACATTCAAGCGGGAATTTGCCAATGCCCTTGGTAAACGCGAAACCGATGTCCATAGCTTCCTGGTCGGTATCAGCACAGCGAATGACCTCGACCAACGGCAGCATAGCCACCGGATTGAAAAAGTGCAGACCGATGAATCGCGTCGGCTCGTTCAGGACAGTGCGCAACTCCTCGAGGCGAATACTCGAGGTATTCGTGGCGAGGAGGGCACCCGGTTTCATCTTGGCCTGCAGGGCTTTATAGAGTTCCTGCTTGGCCTCGAGGTTTTCGTAGATCGCCTCGATGACCAGATCCGCCTCCGCGGCGCCGGTTCCCTCAACATCGGACCGCAGCCGGCCAGCCGTCTCTGCACGCTGCGCGTCGTCGCGCACGCGCTTGGCGAACAGCTTCTGCGCCCGCTCCATGGCTGGATCGATGTACTTCTGCTCGCGATCCTGCAGTGTGACGGTGTGTCCGCGCAGCGCGCACCAGGCCGCAATGTCGCCGCCCATCACACCGGCGCCGACAACGTGTACGTGACCGATTTTCTTGTCGGTCTTGTTGCCTTGTTTCTTGAGTTTGCCTTGCAGGAAAAACACGCGAATGAGGTTGCGCGACGTGTCCGTGGACATCATCTTACCGAAGCTTTCCGCCTCCGCATCGTAGCCCGTCTTGCTCGAGGCGCCGTGCCTTGCCCACAGGTCAATCATCGCGTAAGGCGCCGGGTAGTGATCCTTGCGGGCCTTGCTGGCAACCTGTTTGATAAGCATGTTGCGTACCAGCGGACGGAACGGCGCCAGCGCCAGGATACGGTCCATCATGGGGGCTTTCGCCAAGGGTGGCTTGGTCGCGATCAGCTTCGTCGCAACCTCGCGCCACGTGTCATCGCCGGCGATGCGGTCGATCAGGCCAATACGGAGCGCTTTTCGGGCGTTCACCGGATTGCCCGTCAGCATGAGTTGCATGCCTTCCCGCACGCCACACAGCTGTACGGCACGGACCGTGCCACCAAAGCCCGGGTGTAATCCCAGCTTTACTTCGGGCAGGCCGAAGATCTTCTTGTCGCTCTCGGGACCGATGCGGTAGTCAAACATCATGGAAATTTCGAGCCCGCCGCCGAGGCAGACACCGTTTACGGCAACAACAGTGGCGCAGGGCAGATTGCGAATACGCAGAAACAGCCCCTGCGCCATTTTACCGAGCCGTGTGACCTCAGCCGCCGAGCCAAAATCACCAAACTCCGTGATATCGGCACCCATGATGAAACTGCCGGGCTTGCCGGAGTACATCACCAGGCCAGCTGGCGGGCTTGCCTCGAGCCCGTCCATAATCTCGCCGAGCTCCGCTATCACGCCTGACGACAGGACGTTCGCTTTCGCATCGGCTTTATCAATACACAGCCAGGCGACGCCGGCCGAATCGGTTTCCAGTTTCCAGTGTTGTGCCATGATTTTCTCGTGAACTAGGCCAGCTCGAAGTCGCAAACGAGTGGCAGATGATCGGAATGGCGCACGTTCGGGACCCGAAAGTCCGTGACCTTGATGCCATCCTGGTAAAGCACGAAATCGAGCTCCTTGCGCGGAGCCCGACTCGGGTATGTCGGAACGCTGTCGACATTGGCGGATGTCAGACCGGCAGCCTTCATGAAAAGATAGATCTCGTTCTCGCCCCAGAAAGTGTTGAAATCGCCGGCAACGACCACGGGCTTTGTCGTTTCCTGGATGAGGTCATACAGCCGCCGCAATTGCAGGTGGCGATGCCGGTACTTGAGGGAGAGATGCACGAGAAAAATGGCAAAGTCGTCCATCTCGAGTTCGATGATCAGCCGCTTGATGCCCGTATCGAAATAGTGAAACTTTTCGCCGTGCACACGCGGTGCAGCCATAAACGCATTGCCTTGTTTGCGCACGATGGGCAGCAGCTGGTTGAGCGACCGGTCGCCATACTTGGTCTCGTATGAGGTATTCATGCCGAGGTCCGCCGCGATTTTCTCGGCCTGGTTGACGTTGCGGCTGCGTATCGACCCGGTATCCACCTCGATCAAGCCGACAACATCGGGGTCGACCGACTTGATAAAGCGTGTAATTTCAGGGAGTACGGCCTGATTACCGAGTACGTAGCCCGCTCCGGGGATCGGCATGCGCATGCTCGCACCGCCGCCGACCGCGTACCGGATGTTGTAGAGAAGTAGCCGCATGCGCCGCTACGATACCGAAACGCCCATACTATGGAAACCAGTCCGGGCGGTATCCTCACGAATTGGCTAAACTAATGACAAAATCGACCGGATAAGGAGTTTTTTTTGTCTGAAAGTAATCCGATCCGCGTGTTCACGACGCACTGTTTCGAGGAGACGGATGACTATCTGCGCATATTCGAGTTTCTCGAAAGCGTCGACCGTTTCTACTACCTGAATGTCAGCAAGCCGGAGAACCTCCCGACAACGGGCGGTCAGCAAGAACTCAAGGATGAGCTGATCGCGCAGATCAAGGCGGCCGAGGTCATGTTCGTCCTGCCGTCCGAATTCGAGCAGAACCCGGACCTGACGAATTTCATGATGGATGTGGCCGCGGCCAACAACATCGGCATGATCACGATCAGGCCGTTCGGGGGGCTGCATGAAACTCCCGCTGAGCTGGTCAAACGCTGCGGTGACCCGATCGAATGGAATGATCGCGAAATGGTCGATGCGCTGAAGCTCCAGGCGCGCGGTGAAGACACGGCGCGGTGGGAGGTGATCGATTTCCCCGGGTTTGACAAAGATGGACCTATTGAAGAATAATTTAATCAATAGGTTAGCCGTGTTAATTAAGGTTACTTAGAGCATGCGCCCTGTCGTCATCGCGCATCGGGGGGCCTCCGGGCACCTTCCCGAACACACGCTGCCCGCCAAGGCGCTGGCCTATGCCATGGGGGCCGACTATCTCGAGCAGGATATTGTCGCCACGCGCGACGACAGGCTCGTGGTGCTGCATGACATTCATCTCGACCGGGTTACGGACGTCGCCACGTGTTTCCCGAACCGAGCGCGGTCGGACGGCCGTTTCTATGTGCGCGACTTCGACCTTGCCGAGATTGCAGCGCTCAAGGTCCACGAGCGCACCGACGAGCATGGCAAACCCGTTTACCCGGGCCGTTTCCCGTCCGCCGGCGAAGCCTTCCGGGTGCATACGCTGGAACGGGAGCTCGAACTCGTGGCCGAACTCACGAGCAAGGGCGCGTGGCCCGTCGGCATTTATCCCGAGATCAAGGATCCCGCCTGGCACCGGGAGGAGGGCGTGGACATCACGTTGCTGGTCCTCGAGACGCTCGGGAAATATGGCTACAAGGACCACAACGCTCCAGCCTACCTGCAATGTTTTGACGAACGGGAGGTGCGGCGAATCCGTCATCAACTGGGGTGCGAGCTCAAGCTTGTGCAACTCATCGGTGAGGACGACTGGACGCCGGAACCCACGAACTTCGCGGAAATGCGAACCGCACGCGGCCTGACAAAGCTCGCGCGCAGCGTTGACGGTATCGGTCCATGGCTGAACCGCCTCTACACCGTGCGCAAGAAGGACGGATCCAGGAAATCGACCGGCCTCGTCGAACGGGCACATGAGGTCGGCCTGGCCGTGCACCCGTACACGTTTCGGGCGGATGCGCTCCCGCCGGGCTTCGATGATTTCGACGAGCTGCTGGCTTTCAGTATCGGCGAGCTCGCGCTTGACGGCCTGTTCACGGATTTTCCGGACCGGGTTTTACGGTATCTGCGAAGGATTTCCTGAGGCACAGGCTCT
>SHLT01000035.1 GCA_004282875.1 Chromatiales bacterium
ATCACGCTGCGTGAGCTTCGCCAGGCCTGGCTGGAACCCGTGGTGGTGGATCTGGGTGACACGGCGCGCCGCCGCGTTGCCGAATCGAATGAACTGATAGACGACGTTGTTGCCCATGGCGAGCAGGTCTATGGCGTCAACACCGGGTTCGGCCAGCTGGCATCGGTGCGCATCGGGGATGACGAGCTGGCTCACCTGCAGGAAAACCTCGTGCGCTCGCATGCCGTGGGCGTCGGCGAGGATCTCGACGACGACGTCGTGCGGCTCATCATGCTCATGAAAGTCATTGCGCTTGCCGAGGGGTTTTCGGGGGTGCGACTCGAACTCGTTGACGGGCTGTGCGACCTGATCAACCACGAGATCTATCCGCGCATCCCGTCGCGCGGGTCGGTGGGTGCCTCAGGTGATCTTGCGCCGCTGGCACACCTTGCGGGCGCGTTGATAGGCATTGGCGAGGTGCGTATCAATGGCAGCCTTGCGCCGGCCGCGATCGCGCTCAAGGAGGCCGGCATCAAGCCGGTTCGGCTGGCGCCCAAGGAAGGACTGGCGCTTCTCAACGGCACGCAGGTGTCGACGGCGTTGGCGCTCGCCGCGGTATTCCGTACCGAGAATGTCTTGTCGGCGGCACTGATGGCGGGCGCCATGTCAGCCGACGCCATCAAGGGCAGTGACACACCCTTCGACCGCCGCATCCAGAGCGTCCGCGGCCACGGTGGCCAGATCGCGGTGGCGGCGGTTCTGCGTGACCTCATGAGGGGTAGCGACATTCGCGACTCGCATGCCGACTGCGACCGCGTCCAGGACCCGTATTCGATACGTTGTCAGCCGCAGGTGATCGGCGCCTGCCTCGACGTGCTGCGGCACGTCTGCAAGGTCCTCGAGACAGAAGCCAATGCCGTGACGGACAACCCGCTCGTCTTTACCGACTCCAGGGCAGTGCTGTCCGGTGGCAATTTCCACGCCGAGCCCGTGGCCTTGGCGGCCGACTACCTGGCGCTCGGGATCGCGGAAATCGGCGCGCTGTCGGAACGGCGGATTGCACTGCTGATCGATGAGCACCTCAGCGGCTTACCCGCGTTCCTGGTCCGGGAGGGTGGCCTGAACAGCGGCTTCATGATGGCCCAGGTGACGGCCGCGGCACTCGCGTCGGAGAACAAGTCGCACGCGCACCCGGCGAGCGTCGACAGTCTGCCCACATCCGCAAACCAGGAAGACCATGTCAGCATGGCGACGTTCGCGGCGCGGCGCCTGCACACGATGCTGGACAATGTCGCTGATATCGTCGCCATCGAGTTGCTGGCCGCAGCACAGGGCATCGACTTTCATCGGCCGACCACGAGCTCGCCGGCCATCGAGGATGCCATGAGTGCCATCCGCGAATTGTCGCCCGTGTACGAGGAGGACCGTTCACTGTCCCCGGACATACGGCGTGTCGCCGCGACCATCGACAACGGCGAGTATTGCCACTACGCCGAGTCGGTATTGCCGAGCCAGACCAAGTGATCGACGTCTTCAGTTTTCACGAGGGGAATTCGCCGCTGCTGATCAGTGTGCCGCACGATGGGATACACCTGCCGCGTGACATGCGCGCGCGTATGTCGCCCGCGGCGGCGGCGCTGCCGGATACGGACTGGCACGTGGCGGAGCTTTACGGTTTTGCGCGCGAAATGGGCGCCAGCATGCTGGTCGCCAACTATTCACGCTATGTCGTTGACCTCAATCGACCGGCGACGGACGAGACGCTCTACGCCGGGCAGGTGGCGACAGGGCTGTGCCCGATGCAGACGTTTGCGGGCGACGCGATTTACGCGTCGACGCCAGTGGATGCCGACGAGGTATCCGCACGCGTGGCCAGGTACTGGCGGCCCTACCACGACAAGATCAGCAGCACCCTTGCGCGGATTCGAGAGCGGCATGGTTTCGCTTTGTTGTGGGACGCGCATTCGATAGCCAGTGTCGTACCGCGGCTGTTTGACGGTGAATTGCCCGAGCTGAATCTCGGCACCCACGGCGGGCGCAGCTGTGCGCCGGAGATCGCCGGGCGCGTGGCTGCCGGGGCGGCAGCCAGCGACTACAGTTACGTGGTCAACGGCCGTTTCCAGGGTGGCTACATTACGCGCCACTACGGAGACCCCGGGAATAACGTGCATGCAATGCAACTCGAACTGGCGCAGCGGGTCTATCTGAACGAGACGACGACGGCCTTCGATGCCCGCAAAGCCTCCCGGCTTCGTGGTACGCTGCGGCCCATGCTGGACGCATTCACAGGAATTAAAGAGAGTCTATAGTATGTTCAAATTCAACAGGTTACTGAGCGTCACTGCCCTGGCAGCCATCTGTTCACTTGCCACAGGCTGCGTCACCCCGGCCAGCTCGCTGAACCAGGAGGCCAGCGACGCCGTTCAGGAATTTCGCAACCAGGTCAATGGCGCAGAAGTCTTTCTGAACCAGGCCGCCGGTTACCTTGTTTTTCCAAAGGTGTACAAGGCCGGCATCGGTGTCGGTGGCGAGACGGGAGAGGGCGTGCTGCGCGTCGGCGGCTCAGCCGTAGATTACTATCGTCTGGCAGCCGGTTCCGTCGGCTTTCAGTTGGGCGCACAGGCCAAGTCCATCGTGATCGTCTTCATGACACGGGACGCGCTGAGTCGCTTCCGTAATTCGGAGGGCTGGCGTGTGGGCGTTGACGGGTCGGTGGCGCTGATCGACATTGGCGCCGGCAAGACGATCGACAGCGACAATGTGCGGGACCCGATCGTCGGGTTCATCTATGGCTCCAAGGGCCTGATGTACAACCTGACGCTCGAAGGCACCAAGTTCACCAAGATCGAGCGGTAGTGACGCCGTGCGGGCCGAACTATGAAGAACCGCTGGCTAACGATGCCACTGATGACAGTGGCCGCGGTACTACTGGTCTCTCCGGCGCTCGCCCAGGAGCCTAACGCGCCGTCACAACCTGATGTCCAGCCCGCAGCCGCGAATATGTCCGAGGAACTGCGGGCGTCGGTGTCCAAGATCGTTATCCTGGCCACCGAAGGGG
Organism: Chromatiales bacterium; assembly: GCA_004282875.1. GTDB lineage: Bacteria > Pseudomonadota > Gammaproteobacteria > Steroidobacterales > Woeseiaceae > UBA1847. The sequence goes on from SHLT01000035.1 coordinate 3,038, forward strand.
CGAACAGCGAGACGGTGACAGGCACCTACCGAAACAAGACGCCCGGCTTCTTCGGCGGCATGGCAAAGGGGGCCGAGCTCGGCACATTTCCGGTCGAGGTTGGTGGCGTGCCGATCGGCATTCCGATCCCCATACTTCGTGAAATCGGCATGATTGCCGGTGCGATTACCGGCAAGTCCGAGCGCGAGCTCCAGGAATTCCGCGACCGGCTGACACAGGATCTCAGGGCCGAGGTCGACCAGCCGCTGACCAATGACGCGCTTGCAAACGACGTTTTCTGGGGGCTCAAAGAGGTGTCGACGCTCGAGCCGAAGATCCTTGCCCTGACGACGCCGATTCCGGAGGACACCGAAGCGGTGTTATTCGTCGCCCTGACCGATCTCTCGCTCAACATCCAGGGCAACAAGGCCATTATCACGACGACCGCGTCAATGCGCCTCGACAACGCGGTCGACGGTACGACCCTGTATCGCAGGGAGGTCACGTACCAGGACCAGGATAAACTCTCTAAATGGGTCGACAACGACACGCAGCTTTGGCACGAATACCGGAATTTCGCACGCCACTACATCGGCCGCGAGATCCCGGCGTTGCTGTACGGACGCATCGACGTCAAGCACGAGGTGTTGCCCGCTGAGAGCGACTCTATCCAGGCTATCAAGAAGGATACCTGGCGTGGCAAAACGAAATCGCGCACCCCGACGCTGGTGTGGAATAGCGGCCTCGAGGACACGAGTATCGAGCCCGCAAGCGTTACCTGGGACGTGGAGATTTACAGCCGGGAGCGCCCGGTCTACAACGCCAGCGGGGTCCGGGGCACTAGCCATACGGTGACCGTGCCGCTCGAGGTCTGTGGTGACCTGTACTGGAGCGTTCGACCCACCTACGAGGCGAATGGCGTGTCAAAGGTGGGGCGCTGGATGCGCAAAGCCGACGGCAAGGGTGCGGGTAGTGGCAACGCCGGCAGAAGCGTGTCCGCAGCGCACGCCTATATCCAGGATTTTGCGTCCTTCGACCTCAAGTGCCGGTGACGGTCTAGTCCTCGACGGTCATCGCCTTGAGTACCGCGTAGGCGTCACCGTCGGTCGTGATCACATAGCCTGAAAGCAGGGCACCGGAGGACACCGGCTCCGCCTTGACCACGCTCACCTCGTTATCGGCGAGGACCTTTTTTGTCAGCTCGTAAGCTACGTTGGCCGTTTCGGCGCTTTTGCCCGACCAGGCGTCGGATGTTGGTTTGGCGCCCATCATGAGCACGGTACTGCCGTCATCGGTGCCAGCGATCTTGAACCGGAAACCCGACACTTCCACGAGGCGCGTCGCTCCCGAAAGCCCAGAGCAATCCTGGGTCAGCGCGTAAGGCTTCTTGCAGCCCATGCCGAGCGCTGAAATATGCTCGACCCCTTCAGCATCCGGGACAATGGCGGTCACCGTGCCGCATGCCGCCAACAGCAGTGCCGAACAGAAAATGGTTCCGTGCTTCCACGAAACGGACAGGTGGTTCTTCATACGCAACAGCTTATTCGTCATGCTATTCGTCTTCCTCTTGTGCTTCCGGGTCGTTAAATAAAGAGGCCATCGCTCGCTCGACAACCTCCTCGCTACTCTTGCGCGCCAGCGAGGATTGCTGCGACTGCGCCTGGGCGACGAGGATGTTGTTCCCCGGCTCGTAGATGGCAACGCGCAGTTCCAGCAGGTACCAGGTGATATCCCAATGCCAGTCGGCGGCGATATCGAAAATGTAGTCGCCATCGCCGAGGGTGACCGACGCGTCTCGTGTCTCTACCCTATAACCGCGCTTCTCGAGATTCGATACAACAAGAGATTGCAACTCGTCGGCATTGCGCTCCTCGCCCGGGGGGTCGATGTGCAGTGCAACGATGTCGCCAAGATCACTGTCCGGCATCTGGAACCTGGACACGTTGGTGGTACAGCCCACGGCCACCAGGCTAAGACAAATAATCAGAACACGGCTAAGTGCTGTCATGCGGGTTTTCCTCTGCAGCTAATTTACAGGTCTTTCGATGCGACCCTGCTTCCTGGCGCGTGCGTCAAACTCTTCCTGCCATTCCGAACGGTGCGATGCTGGCGCAATCTGTACGGCCGTCACTTTGTACTCGGGGCAGTCGGTGGCCCAGTCCCCGTATTCGGTTGTGACGACATTCGCGCCGGTTTCCGGGTTATGGAAGGTCGTGTAGACGACGCCCGGTTTGACGCGCGTCGTAATCTTCGCGCGCAGCGTGATGTCGCCCTTGCGACTGGCTAACGCGACCATCTCACCGTCGCGGATGCCGCGCATCTCGGCGTCCGACGGATGCACCTCGAGCAGGTCTTCGCCGTACCAGATGTTGTTGGCTGTGCGGCGGGTCTGTGCCCCGACGTTGTACTGCGACAGGATACGACCCGTCGTGAGCAACAACGGGAACTTGCGGTTGGTGCGCTCCTCGGTCGGCACGTAATCGGTTTCGACGAACAGGCCCTTGCCGCGCACAAAACTGTCGATGTGCATGATCGGCGTTCCCATGGGCGCGTCGTCGTTGCACGGCCACTGCACGCTGCCAACCTCGTCGAGGAAATCGAAACTGACGTTCCTGAACGTGGGTGTGAGCTCCGCAATTTCGTCCATGATCTGCGCGGCATTTTCGTAGTCCATCGGGTAACCCATGGCCTGCGCAAGCTCCTGGGTGATGAGCCACTCGTCCTTGCCCTGCTGCGGTTCCATCACCTTGCGCACGCGATTGATGCGGCGCTCGGCATTGATGAACGTACCGTTTTTTTCGAGGAACGATGTACCGGGGAGGAATACATGAGCGAACTTCGAGGTCTCGTTCAGGAACAGGTCCTGGACCACGATGCACTCCATGTTCGAGAGCGCCGCTTCGACGTGGTGGGTGTCGGGGTCCGACTGCGCTACGTCCTCGCCCTGGATATACATGCCCTTGAATTCGCCGGCACAGGCCGCGTCGAACATGTTCGGGATGCGGAAACCCGGCTCGGGGTCGATTGTGACGCCCCAGTGCTGCTCGAACTGGGTGCGCACCTTCTCGTCCGCTACAGGCCGGTAGCCGGCAAGTTCATGCGGGAACGAGCCCATGTCGCAAGAACCCTGTACGTTGTTCTGGCCACGCAGCGGATTCACGCCCACGCCGGAGCGGCCAATATTGCCTGTGGCCATCGCGAGGTTCGCCATGCCCATGACCATGGTCGAGCCCTGGCTGTGCTCCGTCACCCCGAGGCCGTAATAGATCGCGCCGTTCCTTGCCTTGCCATAGAGGCGCGCGGCCGCGCGAATCGTCTCGGCGTCGACGCCTGCGACTTTCGCCACCTCTTCGGGCGAGTTCTCCGGCTTCAGGATCATGGCCTTCCAGGCTTCCCATGACTCCAGGTCGCAGCGCTCCTGCACGTAGGCCTCATCCGCGAGGCCTTCCTCGACAATCGTGTGGGCGAGGGCGTTGATGATGGGTACGTTGGTGCCCGGCAGCAGCGGCAGGTGGTACTCCGCCTCGACGTGCGGTGAGCGGACGAGGCCGATTTCCCGCGGGTCGACGACGATCAGCTTGGCGCCTTCGCGCAGGCGGCGTTTCATCTGCGAGGCAAACACGGGGTGCCCGGCCGTCGGGTTCGCGCCGATGACTACCATGACGTCGGCGTCCATGACGCTGTCGAACGGCTGCGTTCCTGCGGACGTGCCAAGCGTGGTCTTGAGGCCGTAGCCTGTCGGCGAGTGACAGACGCGTGCGCAGGTGTCGACGTTGTTGTTGAGCATCGCCGCGCGCACGAGTTTCTGCACGACGTACACTTCTTCATTGGTGCAGCGCGACGAGGTGATGCCGCCGATCGACTTGCGGCCGTAACGTTCCTGGATTTCCTTGAAGCGTTTCGCCGTGTACTCGATCGCTTCGTCCCACTCGACTTCGCGCCACGGATCACTGGTGTTGTCGCGGATCATGGGTTTCATGACGCGATCGCGGTGCGAGGCGTAACCCCAGGCGAAGCGCCCCTTGACGCAGGAGTGGCCGTGATTCGCTTCGCCGTCTTTCCACGGCGTCATGCGAACGACCTGGTCGCCTTTCATCTCGGCCTGGAACGAGCAGCCAACGCCGCAGTAGGCGCAGGTCGTTATGACCTTGTGATCCGGCTGGCCGTGATCGACGATGCTCTTCTCCATGAGCGTCGCCGTCGGGCAGGCCTGCACGCAGGCACCGCAGGACACGCACTCGGAATCGAGGAAGTCCTCGCTGATGCCGGCGGAAACCTTGGACTTGAAACCGCGGCCTTCGATCGTCAGCGCAAACGTGCCCTGGACTTCGTCGCAGGCGCGCACGCAGCGCGAACAGACGATGCACTTGGAGGCATCGAACTGGAAGTAGGGGTTGCTGGCATCGACGGGCGCGTCGAGATGGTTCTCGCCGTCAAAACCGTAACGGACATCGCGCAGGCCGACAGCACCGGCCATGTCCTGCAGTTCGCAATCGCCGTTCGCCGAACAGGTCAGGCAGTCGAGCGGGTGATCGGAGATATAGAGCTCCATGACGTTGCGACGCAGCTTCGACAGCGCGGCCGTCTGCGTGCGGATCTTCATGCCGGCTTCGACCGGTGTATGACAGGACGCGGGATAGCCCTTGCGGCCCTCGACTTCGACCACGCAGAGGCGGCAGGAGCCGAAGGGCTTGAGGCTGTCGGTGGCGCAGAGCTTCGGAATGTCGACACCCGATTCGCGGGCCGCACGCAGGATACTCGTGCCGGCCAAAACCTTGGCCGGCAAGCCGTCGATTTCGACGTCGACGGTCTCCTTTGCCGGGCTGGCCGGCGTGCCGAGGTCTGTCTGGCGTGTCTTGTTCATTCCTGGCCCCCCGACGCGAAGTCTTCCGCGAAGTGTGCAAGGACGCTGCGCACCGGGTAGGGCGTCATCCCGCCCATGGCGCACAGCGACGCATCCTCCATGGTATCGCAGAGTTCGACCAGCAAATCGTAATTTTCGTCACGATTTTCATCATTGATCATGCGGTCAATGACTTCCACGCCCCGCGTGGAGCCGATCCGGCAGGGGGTGCACTTGCCACAGGACTCGATTGCGCAGAATTCCATCGCGAAGCGCGCCTGCTGCGCCATGTCGGCCGTATCGTCGAAAACCACGATGCCGCCGTGGCCGATCATTGCGCCAATTTCCGTGAAGGCCTCATAGTCGAGTGGCGTATCGAGCTGCGACTCGGGCAGGTACGCGCCGAGCGGGCCGCCCACCTGCACCGCTTTCACCGGCCGGCCGGAGGCGGTGCCGCCGCCGTATTCCTCGATGAGTTCGCGCAGCGTTATGCCGAATGATTTCTCGACCAGTCCACCACGCTTGATATTGCCGGCGAGCTGGAACGCCAGCGTGCCCTTGGAGCGATTGACGCCCATGCCGGCATAGCGCTCGCCACCAAGATTGATGATGTTCGGGACCGAGGCGAGAGACACAACGTTGTTAACGACCGTCGGCTTGCCAAAGAGTCCCTCGATCGCGGGCAGGGGCGGCTTGTAGCGCACGATGCCTTTCTTGCCCTCGAGGCTCTCGAGCATGGCGGTTTCTTCGCCGCAGACATAGGACCCAGCGCCGAGATGCAGTTCGATATCGAAGTCGAAACCGCTGCCCTGGATGTCGTTGCCCAGCCAGCCGGCGTCTCGCGCCGTCGCGATCGCCCGGGTCAGGATCATGTGCGTGAGCGGGTATTCCGAGCGCAGGTAGATATAGCCCTTGCTGGCGCCGACCGCGAAACCGGCAACCGCCATGGCTTCGATGAGGCCGAATGGATCGCCTTCCATGAGCATGCGATCGGAAAAGGTGCCGCTGTCGCCTTCGTCGGCATTGCAGGCGATGTACTTCTGGTCGCCGGCGGCATCCGCCACCGTGCGCCACTTGATGCCGGTCGGAAAGCCGGCGCCGCCGCGGCCGCGCAGGCCGGATTCGGTAACGGCATCAATGACGGCATCGGCACCGATCTCCCAGGCCTTCTGCAGCGCCTTGAAGCCCTGGTGCAGCTGGAAGTCTTCGAGCGAGAGCGCTTCGGTCAGGCCACAGCGCCAGAACGTCCAGCGATCCTGGCTGATCAGGTAAGGAATCTCATTGATTGGACCGAGGCGTTTCTCGTGGTCGCCGCCTTCGAGCAGGCCGGCATCGAAGAGGCCGGGAACATCCTCGGGCTCCACGTTGCCGTACGCGATGCGCTGGCCGTCAACTTCAACCTCGACCAGGGGCTCGAGCCAGCACGCGCCCCACGAACCGTTGCGCACAAGCTGGACGATGTTGCCGGATGCCTTGGCGTGCCGCGCAATGGCGAGTGCGACTTCATCGGCGCCAACCGAAACGGCGGTTGTTTCACGCGGGACGTAGATCTTGACTCTACTCATCAGTCGGCCTCCCGCATGTCGGATACCAGCGCGTCGAAGCGCGCGGCGTCGACCCGGCCGATCGTCTTGCCGTTGACCATGACAGCGGGCGCGCAGGCGCAGTTACCGAGGCAGTAGACGGCTTCGATCGTGGTATCGGCGTCGACCGCGGCATTGGCATGCGTTGTCAGTTCACGACTGCCCATCGCCTGGCAGGCCTCGGCCTGGCAGATCTTTACGATGTGTTTGCCGGGCTTCTCGGTGCGAAAGTCGTGGTAGTACTCGACGACGCCGTGTACGTCGGCGCGCGACAGGTTGAGCTCGCCGGCAAGCTGCCGGATCGTGTCTTCGGCAATCCAGCCATGGGTCTGCACGATGCTCTGCAAAATCTGCACGAGCATTTCGGGCTTGGCATCGAAGCCCTGGACGATCCTCGAGATCGAGTCGGGGGTCTGGTCAGTCATCAGGCAATCCGTTCCTCGCCAGCGTAAATATTGAAGCTATCGCCGCGCAAAAACCCGACGAGCGTCACATTGAACTCCCGCGCAAGCTCGACTGCAAGACTCGACGGGGCGCTGACCGCGGCGAGTAGCGGCATGCCAGCAACCAGCGTCTTTTGCAGTAATTCGAAGCTCGCGCGTCCCGACACCATGAGCCCCAGCTCCCGGCCCGGAAGCTGTCCTTCAGACAACAGGGCGCCCATGATCTTGTCGACCGCATTGTGACGCCCCACGTCCTCACGCACGATAAGTAGTTCACCACGTGAATCGAACGCGGCGGCCGCGTGCAGGCCACCGGTTTCATCGAAGGTGTGTTGCGCGGCGCGCAGGCGGTCGGGGACGCTGACGACAGCGCGTCGCTCGAACAGCCCGGGTTGGCTGACAAGTGGCGCAACACCCTGCACGCGCAGCGCATCGAGCGAGGCCTTGCCGCAGACGCCACAACTCGAGGTCGTGTAGAAGTGCCGCTCCAGCCGCTCGAGATCGACCTCGACGCCCGACTCCAGCTCGACGCGAACCGTGTTGTCGCCATTGCAGGGTTTGACGATGGCAACGTCGTCCATGGAGCGGACGATGCCCTCGGTGAACAGGAAGCCGAGCGCGAGATCGTCGTCATCACCGGGCGTGCGCATCGTGATCGAGATGCTATGGGTGTAGCGCTCGCCGTCGACTTCATAGCCCAGGCGGATTTCCAGGGGTTCCTCGGTCGCGACGCGATCCGGGGCCGATTCGCGCAAATCGCCGCGCATCCTGACCACCTCGATTGGCTGACTGCGGACTGTCATCGGCATTGTTTCCGGCAAACGGGCAAATAAGTATATCGCAGCGGCGCGGCCTCCAGCACGTAATGAGAATCGTTCTCAAAATTCGCGAATTGTCGCGACTAAAGTCGTTATGCGGGCGTTCAGGAAACATGGTTAGAATGCGCGGCATCCAAACCTTCATATTGTTCTCAGGAGACCTACGTTGAGCACTATTCCACGCCGCAAATTCCTTCAGTTGTCAGCCGTCGCCGCTGCCGGCGTTATCGTTGCGCCCGGCCGTGAAGCCCATGCAGGTGACCTGCCGCATGTGACCGAAGACGACCCGATGGCCAAGGCCATGAAATATACGCACGATGCATCGACCGTTGATCCTGCATCGCGCAATAATCCGGCCCCTGAACAGAACTGCGCCAACTGCGCGCTGATCCAGGGCAACGATGGAGACGCATGGCGTCCGTGCAGCATCTTCCCGGGCAAAGCGGTTGCCGCTGCCGGTTGGTGCTCGGTGTGGGCGCCTAAAGCCTGAGCACCGAAACAAGTTGCAAGCGAAACGCCGGCTGACAAGCCGGCGTTTTCGTTTGTACAATGCGATCTCCCCACGGAGACTCGCTTTGTTTGAATCCCTGCAGGCCGCACCGGCCGACGCCATCCTCGGCCTGATCACCGAGCACAAGAATGATCAGCGTCCCGAGAAAATCGATCTCGGCGTTGGCGTGTTCCGCACAGCCGAGGGCGAAACGCCCGTCCTCGACGTCGTGAAACAGGCCGAACAGCGCATCATCGACACCCAGGACAGCAAGGCCTACATCGGTACGGCCGGCGATCCGGCCTTCAATGCCGCCATGCAGGACCTGACGTTTGGGGACGCAGGCGACAAGGATCGCATCGCGACGATCCAGGCACCGGGTGGCTCCGGCAGCCTGCGCGTAGCCGCCAGTTTGCTGCTCAGGGCGAACCCCGACGTGAAGGTCTGGGTCAGCGATCCCACATGGGCCAATCACATTCCGCTGCTGGGCGGGGCTGGGATCACGCTCGAGAAGTACCCTTACTATGACACTGAGAAGCATGTCATCAGGATCGATGCGATGCTCGACGGCCTGCGCAAGGCCGACGAAGGCGACGTTGTGCTCCTGCACGCGTGCTGCCACAACCCGTCAGGACTGGACCCGACGGAGGACGAGTGGCGGGCGATCGCGGAGGTCATCGAAGCGCGCAAGCTGCTGCCGTTCGTCGATATTGCCTACCAGGGTTTTGCGCAGAGCCTTGCGGACGACGCGTTCATTGTGCGGCACCTCGCGGATCGCGTGCCCGAGATGATCGTCTCGAGTTCGTGTTCGAAGAATTTCGGTCTGTACCGCGATCGCGTCGGCACCCTGTCATTGCTGGCCGCCGACAAGGCAGCAAAAAACGTGGTGTACAGCCAGGTCAACAACGTCGTGCGGACGATCTACTCCGTACCGCCCGATCACGGCGCCGTCGTCGTGGCCACTATCCTCAACGACCCGGACCTGAAAGTTGCCTGGCGCGTGGAGCTTGCTGAAATGCGCAGCCGCTTGCGGGAGATGCGGGTGCTGTTGAACGACGCGCTCATTGAGAAAGCGCCGGGGCACGATTTCTCGCATCTCGTCAGGGCGCGAGGCATGTTCTGCTTCCTCGGCATCACCGAGGACCAGGTGAATCGCCTGAAGCGCGACTACGGTGTGTACATGGTGGGTTCGAGCCGCATCAACACGGCCGGCATCACGGCCAGGAACGTTAACTACCTCGCCGACGCGATCGCTGCCACGCTGTAAAACGAATCAACAACGCAATAGCGAACGGGATGCCAAACTTCAGGTAGTCGGGGTCCGACAGTTGCTCGAGCGAGCGCGGCAATCCGAAAATAATTCCAGCCAAAACGAGCCCGGTGCGATGCAGGATCTTCCACTTGCGTGGCCCAAGCGCCTTGCGCGGTCCGTCGAATGATGTGATCAGCATCAGGTAGAAAACGGAGTAGGTGCTGCCGCCGACCAGCAGGCTGGGCAGCGGGTACTCGAGCTCGGGTTGCGAACCGAAACGATAAGCTATGAGACTCAGATGCGTCGTCATGACTGCGGCAAACGCAACGCCGACGAAACGTCGCGAGCGGAGCAGTGCGGCCGTCCAGTCCTGCCGCAGTAGCTGCTGCAATGGGCGCGTAACGAGTACGACGAGATAAATAGCGAACGCGAGCTGCGCGGTGTGGCGAATCGGGATGATGAGGTCTTCGTCCGTCACTGCAGTACTGCTCAGCCACAATAGCGATATGCCGCCGCTGAGCAGGAGGGCGGCAAAAAACACCTGCCAGTTGCGCCTGTCTTTATTGCTCATCGTTTCTCCCACAGAAGACGGCTGTTTGTGCCGATCGCGAGTCGCCGCGTCGTCCCGCCGTTGAGTTCGAGTACGTAGCGCGCCGGTTCGGTCGAGCGATTCGAATTCAGCGTTTGCGGCGTTGCGTCACGCACGATGTTGATCACCGAGCCGTCATCGCGAGCGAACACAATATCCAGCGGGATGTACGTGTTCTTCATCCAGATCGAACGAACGTCGATCTCCTCGTAGATGAACAGCATGCCTGTCGTCTCCGGCATGTCGCGCACGAACATGAGGCCGCGCCGGTGCTGGTCGAAGTCCTCGGCAAGGTACACATCGAACGTCAGTGCCTTTCCTGCATCGTTTACGACTTCAAGCGTTGCGAAATCGAAATGCCCGTCGAGGCCGGGCATCGTCCCGGTCTTGGTCGGCGTTTGCGGGCTGCAGGCAGCGAGCGCGAGGCTGAGGATGACGAGTGCGACCCTCATTCGGCCGTCCACTTGGCGATACCGCTGAACTTCAGGTTGCGGATATCCACGAAGCCGTCGCCATTGATCTCGCCGAGCGGCCCGACGCAGGACACGCTGCCAACGACATTGTGTGTACCTGCATCGCCTTCGAGCGGCGCGTTGGCCGCGACGATCGTGAAGCAGGTGCCGAGGTTCGGGGTACTGAAGAAGCGGCCGCTGCCCTCGACCGAGATAGTTACATTGCTGTCGAACTCCTGCCCGGTATCGCCGGCATTGAGCTCAGGCATCGCGATGATGATGGCCAGGCGCTCGCCGGTTACATCGCCCGACAAACGGATCCTGACGCCCTCGCCATCGGGGCGCGGCATGCTCTCGCAGAGCAGGGCGCTGTCCGGCCAGTCGAGCGTTGCATTGATCGCACCGGCGAGCATGCCCTGCACGACACCCTTCTCGCCGCAGCTCGACTCGACCGCGGGTGGCGGGGCGTCTGCAGGTACAGGCGGCGGCGCCTCCTTGCAGCTCGCCAGCACGCCGGCAGCGAGGATAAACGTCGCCAACTGCCTCACCAGGCAGGGATTTCGGTCAATCAATTGCAATGTATTGGGCCCGCGATTGTCGGAATTGGGGTCGATTCTACTTAAACAGGCCAGATAATGAGCAAAAAAGCCCGCGACCTGTTGGCGCGCACAAGCATCATCACTAGAATGACACGCCGCATTTATCTCCGGAGCTATGAATGAGCGTCGCAGAACAATTCCAGAAACTCGAGGCTCACGCCAGCGGGCTGATCATCGGGCAGGCGCACCTGATCAACCGCATGCTGATCGCGCTGTTGTGCGACGGCCACCTGCTCGTCGAGGGCGCGCCTGGTCTCGCCAAGACCCGCGCGATCAAGGTGCTGGCGGAGAGTGTCGAAGGCGACTTCCATCGCCTGCAGTTCACGCCCGACCTGTTGCCGGCCGACCTGACCGGTACGGACATCTACCGGCCGCAGGAAGGCACCTTCGAATTCCGCAAGGGTCCGCTGTTTCACAACCTGATCCTGGCTGACGAGATCAACCGCGCGCCTGCAAAGGTGCAGTCCGCGTTGCTCGAGGCCATGGAAGAACGCCAGATCTCGGTGGGCGACAAGAGCTACCCGCTCGAGGATCTGTTCATGGTCATGGCCACGCAGAACCCGATCGAGCAGGAGGGCACCTACCCGCTGCCCGAAGCCCAGCTCGATCGCTTCCTGCTGCACGTCCAGGTCGGCTATCCGAGCGTCGAGGACGAGCGCCGCATCCTCGTGCTGAATCGCGACGAAGCCAAGCAGGGCGAGCGCGATGCGTTTCAGCCGCCCGAATTGCTGTCCCGCGAATCGATCATGCAGGCACGCCAGGACATCCTGAACCTGCACCTCGCGAAGGAACTCGAGGAATACATCGTCAACGTCGTTGTTGCGACGCGTAACCCGGGCGGTGTCGACAGCGCGCTCGACGGCCAGGTGCTCTACGGCGCCAGCCCGCGCGCCAGCATGGGCATCGACCGCGCCGCACGCGCTCACGCCTGGCTTGCCGGCCGCGATTTCGTCGGTCCTGAAGACATCCAGGCCATCGCGCCGGATGTGCTGCGGCATCGTCTCGTGCTGAGCTTCGAGGCCGAGGCCGACGGGGTCGACGCTGAGTCCATCATCAAGGGCATCCTCGACGGAGTCGGGGTTCCGTAGGTCGCGCGGTGCGTCTCGACCACATATATGAGGGCGCGTCCCCGGTCAGCATCAGCCAGGCTGGCCTGATCCGGCTTGCCGGTCCTGCGCGGGCCATCGCGCTCAATGTGTTACGCGTTAATTCGCTGCAGACCGGTGCCTACGTCTCGCGCTTTCGCGGGCGCGGCATGGAGTTCGACGAGTCGCGTCCCTACCAGCCCGGTGACGACCCGCGCAGTATCGACTGGCGCGTCACCGCGCGCAGCACGACGGCCTACACCAAGCTGTTTCGCGAAGAACGCGAACGCCCCGTGCTCGTCGCCGTGGACCTGCGCTCGAACATGCACTTCGCGACGCAGGGCTGTTTCAAGTCGGTAAACGCAAGCCGGGCGGCCGCGCTGTTGTCCTGGGCGGCGCATCATCGCGGTGATCGGCTTGGTGGCCTGGTCTTCGGCGACACGACCCATCGCGAACTCAAGCCGCGGCTCGGGCGGCGCGCAGCACTGCGTTTCGTGCACGAACTCGTCGAGCATCCCGACTGGACGCGCAGTGACCCTGAGTTGGCAAATCCCGAAGCCTTGACGCAGGCCATGTCGGCGCTGCGGCGCGTGGCGCGGCCGGGCTCGCTTGTGGTTGTGATTAGCGACTTCGTCGGCTTTTCGCGCGCGGCGCAGTCCTACCTGTCGAGCGTTGCGCGCCACAACGAGGTGCTGGCCGTGTTCCTCAACGATCCGCTCGAACGCGAGCTGCCGCCGCCGGGCCGCTACCGCCTCGTCTCCCCGAATGACGAGCTCGCGATCGACACCTACGCGGCGCCGGCACGACGGGACTACGCGCACGCATTTGAAGAGCGGCTGCATGAGCTGGAGATGTTCTGCCAGCGCTACGGCGTGCATTTGATGCCGCTGTCGACGGACGACGATCCGGTCAGCGCGCTGCAAACGGCACTCGGACGGCGGACCCACTAGATGAACGAGAACGTCCTGCCATTGCGCGACCTGCACCTGCCCGATGCCATCGGGTGGTGGCCGCTCGCGCCCGGCTGGTGGGGCGTCATTGTTATTGCCAGCGTCGTTCTCGCGTACGTGTTGTGGCGGCTGTACCTGCGCTGGCAGGCGAATGCACCGCGGCGCTACGCGATGCGCGAGCTTGCGCGTTACGAGGCCGAGTACCTCGTGCATCGCGATCCCGTCACGCTGGGCAAGCAGGTATCCGAGCTGCTGCGTCGCGGCATGCTGGCCTACGCCCCGCGTGAGGAAATCGCGGGACTGACCGGCGAGCAGTGGCTGGCCTGGCTCGACCAGGGCATGCCGCTGCCGTACTTCCATACGGAAGGCGGCAAGAGCCTGCTGAGCCTGCCGTACAGGGACCCCGAGGGCGATTTCTCCGACATCGACGTCAGCGCGCTGCTGGCTGCCGTGCGCATGCGGCTCAGCGTGCCGCTGCAGGGAGCCACCTGATGTGGTCGCTGGCCTGGCCGTGGGCGCTGCTTGCGTTGCCGTTGCCGCTGCTGGTGCGGTGGTTGTTGCCGCCTGCGCGCGGGCTGTCCGAGGCGGGACTGCGGGTGCCGAGCCTGGGCGGATTCGAAACGCTCAGGGACCGGTCGGATGCCGAGCAGCTTCTCAACTGGCGCGTACTGATTGCCGTGCTCGCGTGGTGCCTGCTCGTGTTGGCTGCGGCGCGGCCCGAGCGCATCGGTGATGAGCTGGACGTGCCCGTGGCCGGGCGTAACCTCATGCTGGCCGTCGACCTGTCGGGCAGCATGGACCAGAAAGACTTCGAGCTGGCCGGCCGCCGGGTCGATCGGCTCACCGCCACCAAGGCCGTGGCCAGCGATTTCATCTCGCGCCGCGAGGGCGACCGCATCGGCCTGATCCTGTTTGGCGAGCGTGCCTACCTGCAGGTGCCGCTGACCCTCGATCGCGACACTGTAAAAATCCTGCTGCTCGAAGCCGAGATCGGCCTCGCCGGGGAGAAGACGGCAATCGGCGACGCCATCACGCTGGCCGTGCGCCGCGTACATGAACAGGAAGGGGAGTCGGGCGACCAGGTGCTCGTGCTACTCACCGACGGTGCCAACACGGCCGGCGAGGTGCAGCCCCTCAAGGCGGCCGAACTCGCGCAGCAGGTTGGGCTGCGTATCTACACGATCGGTATTGGCGCCGAAACGATGGACGTCTCTTCGCTGGTCGGGGGACGCCGCAATATCAACCCGTCGGCGGATCTCGATGAAGCGACGCTGACGCAAATCGCGCAGCTCACGGGCGGGCGTTATTTCCGCGCGACGGATACGGCCAGCCTGCAGGACATTTATTCACTCGTCGACGAACTCGAGCCGGTCGAGGAACCAGAGTCTGGTTTTCGGCCGGTCAAGTCGTACTACGCATGGCCGCTTGCTGCCGCGTTCGTGCTGGTGGGCCTCCTCGCGCTGGCAGGGCTGCTGCAACGCAACGCGTCACGTCGAGCTGTTGGAGGTGAAGCGCATGCTGGGTGATCTCCACTGGCTGCGACCGGCCTGGCTGCTGGCGATACCGCTCGTTGTCGCGATCGCAGTGTTGCTTGCCCGCCGCCAACTCGGCGCAGGCAACTGGCGTGACATCATCGATCCCGCGCTTATACCGCACGTGCTGTCGCGCACGCCGGGCCGCGGTGCCGACTACCGCTGGTGGCTGCTCGGCCTGTGCGGAATCATTGCCGCAACCGCGCTGGCGGGCCCGGCCTGGCAGCGCATCGACCAGCCCGTATTTCGTGCGGAGCAGGCCGTCGTCATTGCGCTCGACCTGTCACGTTCGATGGACGCGCAGGATATCGAGCCGAGCCGCCTGGCGCGCGCGAAACTGAAAATTCTCGGCATGCTCGAGCGCCGGCAGAGCGGCCAGACGGCCTTGCTCGTGTACACGGCCAATGCATTCACGGTGACGCCGCTGACCGACGACACCGACACGATTGCAGCGCTCGTCAACAGCCTGAGCACGGACATCATGCCGAGCCGGGGCAGTTATCCCGAGGTCGGTATTCGCAAGGGACAGTCGCTGCTCGAACAGGCGGGTGTTGGCTTCGGTGAGGTGATGCTGATTACCGACGGCGGGTCATCGCCGGCGGCCGAGAAGGCGGCTCGCGATCTCAAGGAAGGCGGTTACTCATTGTCGGTCCTCGGCGTTGGGACGCGCGAGGGCGCACCGATACCACGCCTGGCCGGCGGTTTTGTGACGGACAACCGCGGCAAGATCGCCGTGGCCCGCCTCGAGGAGCGCGGCCTGCGTGACCTGGCGAGCGACGGCGGCGGACGCTTCTCGGTATTGACCACTGACAACAGTGATCTCGATCACCTGTTGTCAGGCGAAGTGGCGGCGGCTGCCACAGCCTCCGAAGACGGCTCACTGGCTACGGACCGCTGGCGCGAGGAAGGCCCCTGGCTCGTGTTGTTACTGCTGCCGCTGGCGGCGCTCGCGTTCCGCAAAGGCTGGGTGCTGGTGCTCGTGATCTTTATTGCACCGCTGCCACAGCCGGCCCAGGCGTCTGCATGGGACGACTTGTGGCTGACAAAGGACCAGCAGGCACAGCGCGCACTCGAAGCCGGGAGTCCGGCTGACGCTGCCGCCATGTTCGACGACACTGAATGGCGGGGTGTGGCCCGCTACGAGGCCGGCGACTACGTGGGCAGCGCAGCTGAATTCTCCGAGAGCGGGGATGTCCGCAATCTCTATAATCTCGGTAACGCGATGGCCCAGCAGGGCGAGTTCGACGCGGCGATCGATACCTACGAGCAGGTGCTCGAGATGGAACCCGATCACGAGGACGCTGCCTACAACCTGGAGCTCGTTAAGAGCATCAAGGACCAGCAGGAACAGGAGCAGGACACGCAGGGCGACGATCAGCAGTCGACCGAGAATCCCGGCGGCGACGGCGAGCAGTCCGATGGTGAAGGCGAGCAGAACCAGGAAGGCTCGGAGGGTTCATCGGAGTCGGAGCAATCGCAGGATGGCGACCCTACGCAGCGCGGCGACGAGGAGATGAGCGAGGAAGACCTCCAGGCCCTGCAGGAAGAACTGCAGCGCGCGGCCGAAGAGGCAGAGCAGGGCGAGCAGCCCGAGCAACTGTCAGAAGCCGAGCTCGCAGAGCTCCGGCAGTTGCAGGAACAGGAACAGGCCATGGAGCAGTGGCTGCGGCGCATTCCCGACGATCCGGGCGGTTTGCTGCGGCGCAAGTTCCGCTACCAGTACCAGCGGTACGGTAAGGACCAGGAAGGAAGAGACGTGTGGCCCGACGACGAGGTACAACCGTGGTAAGCAAACGCACCCCACTCATCAATTGGGTACCAGTTACCCTAATTATGCTGGTCTCGTCGCTGGCCCAGGGCGCCGTCACTGCGCGCGTTGATCGACCGACGGTTGATCTGAACGAATCGTTTACGCTCGAGGTCACCGTCGATTCGAATACCGACCTCGAACCCGACTTCACGATACTCCAAGAGGACTTTTACGTCGGCCAGGTCAGCAAGATGAGCAATGCCTCTATCTACAATGGCGACGTCCGGCGCAGCCTGACCTGGGCCGTGGCGTTGATGCCAAAGACACTCGGCGAGCAGTACATACCCGCGATCACGCTCGGGGATGAACAGAGTGCCCCGGTGCGCATTGTCGTCAACGAGCCGGTCAACGCGCCTCCCGGTGAAGCCGACGTGTTCGTTACGAGCGAAGTCGACCTGGAAGAGACCTACGTGCAGGCGCAGATCCTTTATCGAATTCGTATCTATCGCGCCGTCGCCACGCGCCAGCCCGCCTTGCGCGAACCGACCATCACCGGCGCCGAAACACTTGCCGAGTTATCGGGAGACGAGCGGCAGTATGAGGCCGTACTGAATGGCCGCGCGTACAACGTTATCGAGCGGGTCATTGCTTTGTATCCGCAGGAGAGTGGCGAGATCCAGATATCGCCGGCGCGTTTCGAGGCGCGCGTTCTGCGCGACGGTCGCATCACGGGGCGCAAGGTTTTTGAGTCGCAGACGCACACGATCAACGTGCTGCCCATTCCCGCGCCGCCGGCCGACTACCCGGACGCAACCTGGTTGCCGGCGCGCGACGTGCAGCTGAGCGATGACTGGTCACGTCCGCCCGAGGAGATGGAAGCCGGTGAGCCGGTGACGCGCCACGTCACCCTGAGCGCGCTGGGACAGATCGAAACGCAGCTGCCAGCGGTTGAGCTGCCCGAGGTCGCGGGTCTCAATGTGTACACCGACAAGCCCGACCTCGGTCGCACGCATGAGGCTGGTGGCATTCGCGGCGTCCGCAAGGACCAGTACGCGATTATTGGCCTCGCGGGCGGTGATATCGAGTTGCCGGAACTCAATGTACCGTGGTGGGATATCGAAGCGGCGGAATGGAAGGTCGCGAGCCTTCCTGCGCGCACGCTGACGATCAAGGGCGCGCCGATTGCGCCTGTGGCCGGAGTGCCGACCCAGCAAGAGCCCGCTGCGCAGGGTGCCGTTGAACCCGCTGGACCGGGTATGGCCAATTCAAGCAATGAGGAAGCGCTCGCCGCCATCGGAACCTGGCAGCGGGCGACCGAAATCCTGGCCATTTTGTGGCTGCTGACGCTGGCCGCCTGGTGGTGGACGTCCAGATCCCGGCCCGGGCAGCGGCGTGAGGCTCGCGAAGAAAAGGCGCAACCCATTCACAAGCAGCAGACAGCCTTGCTCAAGGCAGCTCGCAAGGCGGCAGCCGCTGGTGACGCCGCAGGCGTGCGCAATGCCGTGCTGGAATGGGGCCGCCTGCAATGGCACGGCGCCGCACCGCGCAGCATTGGTGAGTTCGCCGATCGCGTTGCCTCGCCGCTCTCCGATGAGCTCCGCAAGCTCTCGGCGGCCAGTTACGGCAAGGGTGGCGCAAGTTGGGACGGCGCGGCGCTGGCCGCTGCGTTGCGTACGGTGTCTGTCGTGGAGCGCGAGCGCGATGTCGCGGCGGACGACCCCTTGCCGCCGCTGATGCCGCCGGCGGTCTGACTACCAGTGCCCGGAGTTTTCCATCGACGCCCAGGGTTCCTTGGGCGGCAGTGACTCGCCTTTCTGAAGCAGTTCGATGGAAATATTGTCGGGCGAGCGCACAAACGCCATGTGACCGTCGCGGGGCGGGCGATTGATCGTCACGCCGCCGTCCAAGAGCTTCTGGCACGCCGCGTAGATGTCGTCGACTTCGTAGGCCAGGTGGCCGAAATTGCGGCCCTCGCCGTATTCCTCGGGATCCCAGTTGTGCGTGAGTTCCACCTGGGCTTCCTCGTCCCCGGGCGCTGCGAGGAATATCAATGTGAAGCGGCCTTTCTCGCTGTCGTAGCGCCGCTGTTCGACGAGACCGAGCTTGTCGCAGTAGAAATCGAGTGATGCGTCGATGTCGGCGACGCGCACCATGGTGTGCAGATACTTCATTACCTTGCTCCGGATTCGGCTTGACCTCACAATGTTCGTCCATCCGCACCTGACGGGCAAGCGCAGACTTTGAACGGCATTCGCACCATAACGCTCGACCTCGACGACACGCTCTGGGAGATCCACCCGGTGATCAAGCGCGCCGAGCAGCGCCTGTATGCCTGGCTTGGCGACAATTACCCCAGGATCACTGAAATGTATGCGGTCGAGGATATGCGCATCCTGCGCCAGCAGGTTCTGGAAGAACACGCGGACAAGGTGCACGACCTGACGTTCCTGCGACACACGGTGCTGACGAAGGCCGCGACCGCCGCTGGCTACACCGAATTTCTCGTCGATGAGGCTTTCGCCGTGTTCGACGAAGTCCGCAATGACGTCGAGATGTTCCCGGAGGCACGTCCGGCGCTCGTCGCCCTGCGCGAACGCTTCACGTTGATAGCCGTGACCAACGGCAACGCCGATCTGAAAAAAGTCGGGATCGATGACTTGTTCGACGGGCATATCAATGCGGCGATGGTCGGCGCGGCCAAGCCCCATCGCTCGATCTTCGATGCCGCGGTGGACGCGGGCGGGGCGAACGCGAACGAAACCCTCCATGTCGGCGATCATCCGCTGTATGACGTGCACGGCGCGCGCGAGGCCGGGCTGCGCACTGCCTGGGTGAATCGCAACGGCAGCGAATGGCCCGAGGAGTTCGCGGCACCCGACGCGATCGTCACGCATGTCGGGGAACTGGAGGTTCTCCTGTCCCGTGACTAAACAACCGCTGCCGCTGATTATCTATGTGCCCGGATTGCTGCCCAAGCCCGAGCCTGCAGCACATCGCGAGGCGCTGCTGCGCTGCCTCCTGGCGGGCGTGCGACGTGTCGACGAGGAGGTGGCCGGGGCCATCGAAGCTCATGACAGCCTCTTTGAGGTCATATCCTGGACCTACGATTTCTATCGCGAGCATCGCGATATTTCGATCGACATCGCATCGATCGATGCCGTGATCGAGCAGCGCACAGCCAGCCCCAAAGACATTGCCGAGGCGACGTCCTTCAGACGGCGCCTGAGCCGCTGGATCTACCGACTCGGCGACCTGATGCCATTCTTGATTCCGCACGTGGCGAGCGAACGCATGGAAGTCCATCTGCGTGATCTGCGGCGCTACCTCGGCGACGATAACGGCATTGCGGCGCATATCCGGCGCATGCTCAAGGTGCCGCTGCAGGCAGCGACGCAGATGCACCGGCCGGTCCTGTTGATCGGGCACAGTATGGGTTCTGTCATCGCCTACGACAGTCTCTGGGAGCTGACTCACGAGGGCCGCGACCGCGCGAAAGTCGACCTGTTGGTGACCCTGGGCAGTCCGCTCGGCCAGCGCTATATGCAGAGGCGTCTCAAGGGCGCGCAGAAGTCGGGCTACGGGCGTTACCCGAGCAACATCCGGCACTGGAAGAACCTGGCAGCCGTCGGCGACCTGACGGCACTTGATCGCCAGTTTCTCGACGACTTTGAGGAAATGCTGGACCTCGGCCTGATCGAGAGCCTCGAAGACGAGGCGATCCTTACTTACTACCGCCTGGACGGCGAACTCAACGTCCACGCCGAGTACGGTTATCTCGTCCACGAAAAAACCGCGCACACCATCGTCGAATGGTGGCGCGGTCTCGGTAATTAGGTACCAGTTACCGTAATTAAATTCTAATACGGTAACTGGTACCTAATTCTTAGCTGGATTCGGCGGCGGGTTTGATCACGATATCGATACGGCGATTGCGGGCGCGGCCGGCGGCCGTCTCGTTGCTGGCGACCGGGCGTGTTTCGCCGTAGCCCGTTGCAATGAGGCGGTAGGTCGGGATGCGCATCGCGTTGATCATGTATTGCTGTACCGACTCGGCACGTTCCTGTGACAGGGTCTGGTTCAGGTCGTCACCGCCATGTGAGTCGGTATGACCTTCGATAATCAGCTCGCTGCGCGGAAACACGTCGATGGCTTTCTCGACTTTCGCGAGCAGGTCGAAGTTCTGCGGTTTGATCTGCGAGGCGCCACTGTCGAAGCTCAGGCCGACCAGCCGCATGATGACGGTGTCGCCCTGCCGGAAGACGTGCGCCTCTTCCGGTGAGAACATCTTTTCGATCTGTTCGAACTGCTGCTTGACACGTGCCTGTGCCTCGAGGCGCTGCACCAGTGCCGCGCGTTCGGCCGTTGCACCACCCAGACGCTCGTCGAGCGCGCGCAGCTCCTCTTCCATATCCGCCATGCGAATTTCGTTGTCGGCCTTCTCCTGCTCCAGGGCCTGCAGCTGCCTCGCCTGGTCCTCGAAGTAGTTAACCAGCGCTGTCGTCAGGTTGTCCGGGCCGTTCTCCATGGCAGGCACGACATCGGCGACGCCCGCGATCGCTCGCAGCGAGGTCTCCCACTGCAGCACGAGTTGCTCGGCCGTCAGGTCCTTGTCGCGGACTTTGCGGACGATCTCGGAAAGATAGATGGCGTGCTTCGCCTCGTAGTTGGCCTGCTGGGCAAGGCTGCGCGGCAGGTCCGTGTCGTAACGGTTTTCGCTGAGCTCACGCTCGGCATCGGCGAGCAGCTGTTTTGCTTTGCCCAAAGTGATCGGCGCGTAGCGACCCACGCGGGCGCGGTCGGCATCCGCGAGCAGACGACGGGTTTCGGACAGGTACTGCGCCTTGATGGCTACGAGTTCCGCTTCGCGGTACAGGGTCGTGGCCTCGATATCCCTGCGTTTCGCGTTCTTGAGATCACCGCGCTCCATGAGCCGGATGGCCTCGGCGAATTTGCGCTGTGCCTGCTGCCACAGATCAGATGAGAGGTCCGGCGCGCGCGCGTTGGCGGCGTCCTGACGACTCTTCATTACCTGCGCCAGTGCCGTTCGGGCCAGGCGCGCCTTCTCAGTCGCTTCATTGAAGTAACGCGCCGCATCCGAGGCATTCGAACGCACGGTCTCGATATTGCGGCCGCGCTCGAGAGCGACCTCCGCATCGGTGTACTCCTTGAGACCGCGTTCCCAGGTTCGCGGCGCCAGCAGCGCTGAATCGGCGGCTTCAGCGGCCGCCTTGGCCGCATCGGCTTCTTTGAAAAAGGTGTTGCGTAACTCGTTTTGTGCGGCGACCTGGCCTGCTGCGAACAGCACCAGTACGGCGAAGACGAGTCTTACGAAAGTGGTTTTCGCAACCATGTTATGGATTCCTCACGGTGTTTCCGGTCCGAAATCCGCCCAAGCGAAGGCAGATGACGCCGATATTACATATGCAGGCAGGCGAAATCTGTGCGCCGTGTCTGTTAAGTCCCTGATTTTAAGCTCCAGCGCGACTATTTCCCACGAATTTAGTGACGTATTTCATGTTTTTGCGCTATTCGTCCCCTTTCCGGATGTTTTGTGTTCTGGCTCACAGTCTGTTCAGGTTCGCAGGCGTAATCTGAACCCATGTCTGCCAAGTACTACACGCAATTCATCCTTACCGACGCAGAATATCGCGGCGGGAACGAGTTTTGTGGGGTTGTGGAACTCAACAGCCCGATGGCACACGACACGGACCGGCAGGATATCGAAGCGATTCTTGCCCGCAACTTCGATCTGCAGCAGAGCGCGGTGAAGTTGGTTAGCTGGTCCAGGCTGCATTGAACATTTGGCACCGATCACTTCTGGCGCGTCTTTAGATTTCCCCCTGACTCTCCCGGCTTCGGCCGGGATTTTTTTTGGGCAGGGATGTGCGACAATTCGCACCCACATGAGCAAAGCAAACGAAAAACTCCGCGGTATTCCCGTTGTCCAGAGCGGCAGCAAGTACCAGACTGACGCCGGCTTCTCGGCCATCAAGAACGGGCAGAAGCAGGGTCGCGAGGCGACGCCGCTGGTGCGCGGCGACAAGCCGAAATGGTTGCGCGCGCAAATGCCGTCCGGGAAAGGTTATTCAGGTACGCGCCAGATCGTGCATGAGCACCGGCTGAGCACGGTCTGCGAAGAGTCGATGTGCCCGAATATCGGCGAGTGCTGGAACGCCGGGACCGCCACCATCATGGTGCTGGGTTCGGTCTGCACACGCGCATGCCGCTTCTGTGCAGTGGATACCGGTAATCCGAAAGGCTGGCTGGATCCCGAGGAACCCAGGAACTCCGCGAAAGCGGTGAATCTCATGGGCCTCGAGTACGTCGTAATTACGTCGGTGGACCGCGATGACCTGGCCGATGGCGGCGCATCGCACTACGCGGAGTGTGTGCGCGAGATCAAGACACTGAATCCCAACACGGCAGTCGAGGCGCTCACGCCGGATTTCAATGGCGTGATGGAGCATGTCGAGCTCGTCGTCGATTCGGGCCTCGAAGTGTTCGCCCAGAACGTCGAGACAGTGCGACGCCTGACGCACCCGGTGCGTGACCCGCGCGCCAGTTATGAACAGACGATCGCCGTGCTCAGGCACGCGAAGGCGCATCGGCCGGACGTCTTGACCAAAACGAGCCTGATGCTCGGGCTGGGCGAGCGCGACAACGAAATACTGAAGACGATGGACGACTTGCGCGCGGCCAATGTCGATATCCTGACACTGGGCCAGTACCTGCGCCCGACACCCAACCATCTGCCCGTGGAACGCTACGTGACGCCCGATGAGTTCGAGGCATACCGCCAGGAAGGCCTCGAAAAAGGCTTTGTCGAGGTGGTCGCAGGACCCATGGTGCGCTCGAGTTACCGGGCCGAGCAGGTTCTGCAAAAGAACAACGTCGGAATCGCCGTCTAGCGATTCCCGCATTCTCAAGAGGAAATCATGGCTGCTTTTTTTGCCGAGTACGGACTGTTTTTGCTGAAGGCCATCACGATCGTCATCGCGATCGGGGCCATCATCGCTATTGCCGCAGCCGCGGGACGCAAGGCTTCCCACGAGGGCCTCGAGGTCGAGAACCTCAACAAGAAGTATCGGCAGATCGCCGACACGTTGCGCAATGCCGTCCTGAGCAAGGGCGAGCAGAAGAAGGCAGCCAAGGAACAGAAAAAGCGCGACAAGGCCGAGGCCAAAGAGACCTCGACGCGGCCGCGCAGCTACATCATCGATTTCAAGGGTGACCTGAAGGCGAGTGCCGTAGCCTCGCTGCGCGAAGAGGTGAGTGCGATTCTCGAGGTCGCGGGCGAGGGCGATGAGGTCATTGTGCGTCTCGAAAACCATGGCGGCATGGTCCACGAGCATGGGCTCGCTGCGTCGCAGCTGTCGCGTATTCGCGATCGTGGCATTCCGCTCGTCGTGTGCGTCGACAAGGTCGCGGCAAGCGGCGGCTACCTCATGGCCTGCGTGGCATCGAAAATCTACGCGGCGCCATTCGCCATCATCGGGTCGATCGGTGTGCTGGCGCAACTGCCCAACTTCAATCGCATGCTCGACAGCCACGGCGTGGACTTCGAGCAGATCA
>SHLT01000036.1 GCA_004282875.1 Chromatiales bacterium
ACCGCCCCTGTCGTTCTGACAGGCGGCTTTCTGCACAGAGGTTACCAATACAGATCTTGAATGCTGTCCAGATTTCTCGGGACGTAGTCCTCGAGCCCGCCGATAACAGCCGCCTTGCAAATCTTTGCGGCCAGTTTGACGAACACCTGCGGCAAATCGAACGCCGCCTCAATGTCGAAATTGCGAGTCGCGGTAATCGTTTCAGGGTTACCGGCCGACCGGGCGCGGCCGAGATTGGCGGCGACGTGCTGTCCAGGCTGTTCGAAATGACCGGCCAGGAAAGGCTCGATCCGGAACGCGTGCATATGCTGTTGCAGGAGTCCTTTATGGATGATGTGAACGACGATTTTTCTGATACCGATGAGGCGCAGGAAGAGGTCACGATTCAGACGCGCCGCAAACTGATTCGCCCGCGCGGCGCCAACCAGACTGCCTACATTCGCAACATTCGAAATCATGATCTCGCGTTTGGCATCGGCCCCGCGGGCACGGGCAAAACCTATCTTGCGGTTGCGGCGGCTGTCGACGCGCTCGAGTCTGAAGACGTTCGCCGGATCGTGCTCGTGCGGCCCGCCGTTGAGGCCGGCGAGCGCCTGGGTTTCCTGCCGGGCGATCTGTCGCAGAAAGTCGACCCTTACCTGCGCCCGATGTATGACGCGTTGTACGACATGATCGGTGCTGAGCGTGTGACCCGGCTCATTGAACGCAATGTGATCGAAATAGCGCCGCTTGCCTTCATGCGTGGCCGTTCGCTTAACGAGTCCTTCGTTATTCTCGATGAGGCGCAGAACACGAGTGTCGAGCAGATGAAAATGTTCCTGACCCGTATCGGGTTCGGATCGCGAGCCGTCGTTACCGGCGACGTGACGCAAATCGATTTGCCGAACGGGCAAATGTCAGGCCTCAAGAATGCAACCGAGGTGTTGCAGAACGTGGAAGGCGTATCGTTTACCTACTTCACCCCGAAAGATGTCGTGCGCCACCAGCTGGTGCAGCGCATTGTCAAAGCCTACGAAGACAATGACGGTTCAGGTTGACGTTCA
This sequence comes from Chromatiales bacterium, assembly GCA_004282875.1. Taxonomy (GTDB): domain Bacteria; phylum Pseudomonadota; class Gammaproteobacteria; order Steroidobacterales; family Woeseiaceae; genus UBA1847. Next base: position 1,044 of record SHLT01000036.1, read on the forward strand.
GAACGCGACCGACGACGACACTGCTCCAGAGACTGCCGAGGTCGAATCCTGGGTTGCCCGCGCGGTCAGGGTATCGGGCGCCGACAGCGATGCAGAGGTGTCGGTGCGCATTGTTGACGCGGGTGAGATTCATGCGTTGAACCGTGAGTATCGCGGCAAAGACAAGCCCACCAATGTGCTGTCGTTCCCGGCCGGCGAGGTCGAGGGCCTGCCTGCCGACGTACCGCGACTGCTCGGTGACATTGTCATCTGCGCCGAGGTCGTCCGGGCCGAAGCGGTGCAACAGGGCAAGGTGGCTGCAGAGCACTGGGCACACATGCTCGTGCACGGTACCTTGCACCTGCTCGGCCATGACCATGAAACCGACGCTGAGGCCGCTGAGATGGAGGTTCTGGAGGCTCGGATTCTCTCCGACTTTGGGATTCCGGACCCGTATGGAGAGACGGGCGATAACTGATAGAATTACGAGACTATGAACGAAAAACCTCCCAGTACCACCGGCCCAGGCACCCCCGGCCTGGTCGCGCGCATTCGCCGCGCGTTTCGGGGCGAGCCCTGGAGCCGAGACGAAATCCAGACTTTTATTGAGTCCGAAGTCGAACTCGACGCCGAAGAAAAAAGCATGCTCACGGGTGTTCTCGAGGTATCCGCGACGCAGGTCCGTGACGTCATGGTGCCGCGATCGCAGATGGTCGTCATTGACATTGACGATGAATTTGACGAGACGCTGAACATGATTATCGAGTCGGGACACTCGCGTTTTCCTGTCATTGGCGAAGATCGCGACGAAGTTCTCGGTATCCTGCTGGCCAAGGACTTGCTGCGCTACTTTGGCCAAGACGCCGCGAGCGAAGTCACTATCCGCAAGTTGCTCCGTCCGGCATCCGTGATCCCCGAGTCCAAACGACTGAATGCGCTGCTTAAGGAATTCCGCGCGAGCCACAACCACATGGCCATCGTTGTGGATGAGTACGGTGGCGTTGCCGGCCTGCTGACCATCGAGGATGTACTCGAAGAGATCGTGGGCGAGATCGAAGACGAACACGACGACGAAGAGGCCGAGTTTATTCGCGCGGATGGCGATCGCAATGGCAGGCCGAGCTTTGCCGTCCGCGCGTTGACGCGCGTCGAGGACTTCAACGACTACTTCGAGTGTGAGCTCGAGGATGAGGAGTACGATACCGTCGGCGGCCTGGTCATGCACGAACTGGGACGGTTGCCGCGTCGCGGTGAGAAGATCGAGTTCGGCGGCTTCGAGTTCGCGGTTATCAAGGCCGACAAGCGACGTATCGATGCCCTGCAAGTGCAGCGCTTAAGCGACTAGCGGAGTGGCGGACACCCACGCGATTTTCCTGCTGCCGGCGGACAGGCCCAGGCTGAGCCGCCTGATCGCATTTGCGCTTGGGGCGGCAACGACGCTGGCCTTTGCGCCTTTCGGCTGGTCCTTGCTCGCGCCGTTGCTGATATTGCCGCTGCTGTACATCTGCCTGACCGTGGCGCCGCGGGATGCGGCCGGCCATGCCTTCTGGTTCGGCTTCGGACTGTTTCTTACCGGGACCCACTGGATCTATATCTCGGTCCACGTCTACGGGAACGCGGCGCTCTGGATTGCGCTGTTGCTCATGCTTGGCCTGGCGCTGCTCATGGCCGCGATCGTTGCGCTCGGCGGCTGGCTCATCAGCCGCTTGTCGCAGGGCGAGCCCTGGCTGCTGTTGCTGGTCGGGCCGGCGGCCTGGGTGTTCGCCGAATGGGTGCGAGGCTGGATCCTGACCGGTTTCCCGTGGATGGCGCTTGGCTATGGCCAGATCGATACACCGCTCGCGGGCTGGTCGCCTGTGCTGGGCGTCTACGGCGTGTCGTTCATGCTCTTGCTGTCCACCTCTGCCGTGCTGGCAACCTCGATGGCATCGAATGGCCGCGAGCGAGTCGCGGGGTTGGCGGCGCTCATCCTGCCGTGGCTGGTCGGCGGTCTCCTCACGCTGGTGGACTGGACCGAGCCCGACGGCAGGCCGCTCAAGGCGACAATCCTTCAGGCGGGGGTCTCCCAGGACAAGAAATGGGACCGGGACCAGCTGCTACCGATCATGGAGTTCTACCGCGGCGCGACGGCGAACGCAGCCGACAGCGACATCGTGCTGTGGCCGGAGGTCGCGATTCCGGCGGTCGATGACCAGGTCGAGAGTTTTATCGCGCGGGTCGAGTCGGATGCCCGCAGCCGCGGCCAGACCGTGCTGTTTGGCATCCTTGAGCGCAGTTTCGAACGTAGTGAAGAAGGGCGTATTTACAACAGCGTCATGCTGGTCGGCGGTGACGAACGCCAGAGCTACCGCAAACGGCACCTCGTGCCCTTCGGAGAGTACTTCCCGGTGCCGGCTGCCGTACGTGAATGGATGAAAATGCAGAACCTGCCCTATGCGGACTTGGCGAAAGGGGAGCCCGTACAGCCCCTGCTGACCGCGGCGAACGGTACCCGCTTCGGCGTGGCGATCTGCTATGAAGATGCCTATGGGTCCGAACAGCTGTACGCACTGCCCGACGCCGGCATTCTGATCAACGTCAGCAACGATGCGTGGTTTGGGGATTCCATTGCACCGCATCAGCATCTCGAGATCGCACGCATGCGCTCACTGGAGTTCGGCCGGCCGGCCTTGCGCTCGACCAACACCGGCATCAGTGCATTCATCGCGGCGGATGGAGGCCTGGTGCAGGCAGGCCGGCAGTTCGAACAGGAGCTCATAACCGGGAACCTGCAACCGCGCCGTGGCATGACGCCCTATGCGAGCAGCGGCAATTGGCCCGTTATCGGCCTGTGCATGGCCATTCTCGGGCTGTTCTGGATTCGCAATCGGGCCAGCCTCTGATACGCTTGCGACTTTTCACACCCGGACAAACAAGCGACACCCATGAGCACTCCGTACCAGCCCGAAGTTGTCGAGCGAGACGCCCAGCGCCACTGGGAAGAGGCCCGCAGCTTCGAGGTCGATGAAGACCCGAGCAAAGAAAAATTCTACTGCCTGACGATGTTTCCCTACCCGAGCGGGAAACTGCATATGGGTCATGTGCGCGTGTTCACGATTTCCGATGTGATCGCGCGCTACCAGCGCATGCAGGGCAAGCACGTGCTGCAGCCCATGGGCTGGGATGCCTTCGGCATGCCCGCCGAAAATGCGGCGATCAAGCACGGCGTACCGCCCGCTGAATGGACCTACAAGAATATTGCAGAGATGCGGAGGCAGTTCGATCGCCTGGGTTACGGCTACGACTGGAGCCGGGAGGTGACTACCTGTCGTCCCGAGTACTACCGTTGGGAACAATGGTTGTTCACCAGGATGTTTGACAAGGGTCTCGTCTACCGCAAGAATTCCGTTGTCAACTGGGATCCGGTGGACCAGACCGTCCTCGCGAACGAGCAGGTTATCGACGGACGTGGCTGGCGCTCTGATGCACTGGTCGAACGTCGCGAGATTCCCCAGTGGTTCATGAAAACCACGGCGTACGCTGACGAACTGCTCGATGAGCTCGACCGGATGCCGGGCTGGCCTGACTCCGTCAAGACCATGCAGCGTAACTGGATCGGGCGCTCGGAAGGTGTCGAGCTGTCGTTCGACGTCGACGGTGAAGACGAGGCGCTGACGGTGTATACCACACGCCCGGATACGCTCATGGGCGTTACCTACATGGCGGTCGCGGCCGAGCATCCGCTCGCGGCGAAGGCCGCTCGGGACAATCCCGACGTCGCCGCTTTTGTCGAGGAATGCGTCAAGACCGGTGCGGCCGAAGCGACGCTCGAGACGATGGAAAAGAAGGGTATGCCGCTCGGCATTTATGCCATTCATCCATTGACGGGTGACAAGGTCCCGCTCTGGGTCGCCAACTTCGTACTCATGAGTTACGGCACGGGTGCAGTAATGGCCGTTCCGGGTCATGACGAGCGTGATTGGGAGTTCGCCAAGAAGCATGGCGTCGAGATCAAGCAGGTGATTGCACCGGCGGACGGGTCCGAGATCGATATCCAGGAAGCCGTGTTCATCGACAAGGGCTTGCTCGTCAACTCGGGCGAGTACGACGGCATGGATTACGAGACGGCATTCAATGCGATCGCCGATCACTTCGAAAAGACAGGACGCGGCCGCCGCACGATCAACTACCGCCTGCGCGACTGGGGCGTCTCGCGCCAGCGCTACTGGGGTGCGCCGATACCGATTATTTACTGTGACGACTGTGACGCGGTGCCGGTGCCGGCCGCAGACCTGCCCGTCGTTCTGCCCGAAGACGTCAAGGTGACCGGAACCGGGTCACCGCTCAAGGACATGCCGGAGTTCGTGAACGTGGCCTGCCCCGTTTGCGGCAAAGATGCGCGTCGCGAAACGGATACGTTTGACACGTTCGTCGAGTCATCGTGGTACTTTGCGCGCTATGCGTGTCCTGACAGCGACACGGCGATGCTCGATGAGCGTGCGGCGTACTGGACGCCCGTCGACCAGTACACGGGCGGCATTGAGCACGCCATACTGCATCTGTTGTATTCGCGTTTCTTTCAGCGCGTCATGCGCGACGAAGGGCTCACGGATGTCTCGGAGCCGTTTGTCAATCTGCTCACGCAGGGCATGGTCCTCAAGGACGGCGCGAAGATGTCGAAGAACAAGGGCAACACGGTCGATCCCCAGGAACTGATTGCGAAGTACGGTGCGGATACCGTGCGCCTGTTCATGATGTTCGCGGCGCCGCCGGAGCAGTCGCTCGAATGGTCCGACGATGGTGTGCAGGGCAGCTACCGCTTCCTCAAGCGCTTCTGGTACGCCGTTGCCGAGCACACGGCAGGCGGCCCTGTCGGAAACCTGGATCCCGCTGCCCTCGATGATGCGCAGAAAGCGCTGCGCCGCAAGACGCATCAGACGATCGCCAAGATCAGCGACGATATCGGGCGCCGCAGCAGCTTCAACACGGCGGTCGCGGCGGCCATGGAATTGCTCAATGCCGTCAACAAGTTCGAGGATGATTCCGACGCCGGCAGGGCGGTCGAGCACGAAGCGCTGGAGGCCGTCGTGCTGATGTTGTCGCCGATGACGCCCCATATTTGCCACGCATTGTGGAAGGAACTGGGCCACGAGACCGCATTGATCGACAGGCGCTGGCCGGAGTTCGATGAGTCCGCGCTGGAACTCGACAACATCGAGCTTGTGGTTCAGGTTAACGGCAAGCTGCGTGGCCGCGTATCGGTTCCGGCCGATGCCGGCAAGGACGTGATCGAGGAGCTTGCGATCGCCGACGAAAACGTCCAGCGGTTTGTCGATGGCAAGGCCATTCGCAAAGTCATCGTCGTACCCGGAAGACTGGTGAACATCGTTGTCTAAACTTGCGGCATTGACGGTGTTGACGCTGTTAGCCGGCTGCGGTTTTCAGCTGCAGGGTGCTTTCACGACGCCAACGGAAATGGAGCGTACCTACATTGCCGCCGCCGACGAGCGCAGCCTGTTTTACCGGGAACTGCGCGCAGCGCTGGAAGCATCGGGCGTGCAGCTCGTTGACAGCGCCAGCGACGCGACGGCGACAATGACCATTTCCATTGACGAAACCGATCAACGTGTTCTGTCCGTGTCGGCGCGCAACGTGCCGACCGAGTACGAGGTCTACTACACCGTCGAGTATGGGCTGTACGGGAGTGAGAATGACCTGCTCGAGGTCCAGATGCTGACGCTGACCCGCGACTACACTTACGATTCGACGCTCGTGCTCGGCAAGGCTCGCGAGGAAGAGCTGCTGCGTGAGGCCATCGTCGATGATCTCGTGCGCGTCGTCCTGAAACAAATCTCGACGCTTTGACGGGCGTCGTTACGGTGGGTGACGTCGGCCGTGACGCCCTGGCCATGTTGCTCGAGCGTTACGGCCTCGAACTCGTCGAGCAGCCCGCCGGTGAACGCATCAAGGGCAGCTTCTGGGGTGACGCGGAGGCCGGCGTGATCGGGCGGTCAGTCTACGTGCGACCGGATACGCCGGTTCACTCATTCCTGCACGAGTCCTGTCACATCATCTGCATGGACGGTGAGCGACGGGACGGTCTTGATCGCGACGCAGGTGGCGACGACCTGGAGGAGGCGGCCGTTTGCTACCTGCAAATCGTGCTCGCCGACCACATCGACGGCGTCGGGCGCGATCGTCTAATCATGGACATGGATGCCTGGGGCTACAGTTTCAGGCTGGGTAGCACCCGTGACTGGTTCGAAAAGGACGCGGAGGATGCGCGTGAGTTTCTTGTTTATCACCAGCTTATTGGCGCATCGGGTGAGCCGACATTCAGTCTGAGGCGCTAAGTCTGGCTCGCGGTGTATAGTCCCGTATGGCCTGGATACGTTACCCCATCTATTTTATCGGTATCGCGCTCGTCACGTGGGGGCTGACGCAGATGGAGCTCGCATCGCCGGGCAGTCTCAAGCTTCATGTCCTCAACCCGGGCGATATCTACGGGACGAGTGAGTATTCACCTGTCGAGATCATCCAGGCGATCATTCTCGGTGTCTGCGGCGTCATCATGGGTTGGGTTGCCCGGTACTGCCCGTCGCAGCGACCCATGGCGTTCCTGTTTGGCGGCATGGCGCTGGCTTTTCTCATCCGCGAGCTGGATTATTTTCTGGACCGATTCGTTGCCGACAACCTGTGGCAGGTCCTGATCGCGATCGTGGGCGCGTTGATCATTGCCTATACCTACCGCCATCGTCGACGGCTTCGCATTGCCCTCGCTCGCATCTGGCCATCACCGGGCCTGACATTCCTGTTCTGTGGTGCCGTAATCCTGTTCGCGTTCGTGCGACTGGTGGGCCATGAACCGCTCTGGATGTCGATGCTCGGCGATGCCTACCAGCGCGTTATCAAGCTGGCCGTCGAGGAGTTCATTGAGCTGATCGGGTATTTCCTGTGGATGGTGGGCACGATCGAGTACGCGTACCAGGCGCGTGCCATTGCCTACCGGACACCGCAGCCCGCGGTGCGACGTCGCCGCGACAAACGGCGGCAAGATGCCGAACGCCGTTTCTAGGATTGGGTGACGCGCACCCGGCAGGCGACTGGACTGAGTCCAACATCGCGCGCTGCCGCCAGCATTACCTCGGTCTCATAGCGCAGCCTGCTGGCCCATGCTGACGATGCCGCGATAATCACGAGATCGCCATCTTCGCGGAGGTTGGCCGCAACAATGGCGCCGGCGTACTCCCCGGGCAGGGCGTCGCTCACTATGTGCGTCAGTTCGCCCATATCCCGCGCGCGCCGGACTATGTCCCCCAGATCGCTGCAAGCACTGGAATTTAGTAGGTTTTTGAGCTCTTTAGAGGCCATAAAAATGTGACGTAGTTGGCGCTTTTCGGCGCTTGGGGGTGACCTGCGTCACCCCTCAGGAAGCGGACCTTGTAATAAAAACCGACATTATGCATATTGTCGCACACGACAAGGGCAAACTCGTTGTAAAGCGAGGACGCAAAACCACCGGTCCTGGAGCATGAATTCAGGGCAGCGGGGCTACCGAATTGAGCAGGGAATGCAAGTTTAGAACAACGCAAAGAAGCGGACGCGGCGAAGATGCCTGTGTATCCGCAGCTTGCATCCACCAGCAACTAACGACAGAAGCGCTTCCGGGGCATACTCGATGAACGTTGTACTTTTTGGCAAGGGGTTCGGTAAACCCCGCCAGTTGAGCCTGTCCGGCCCGGCCGCCGGGCTGGTTGCCGCGGTGATTGCGGTCGTCGTCATGGGTGCCGGATTTGCAGGCGGATACCTTTATTCCTCCAGCACCGGATCCGGTGTCAGCACGTCCGAACTGGGTGATCTGACGACCGAACTCGACGCACAGCGGGAATACATCGCGGCGATCCGACAGGGCAATGAAGACACGCTCGACGCACTGGCGATCCGGATCGCACAAATGAACGCGCGCATGATTCGCCTGGATGCCGTCGGTCGTCGCCTGACCGAAATGGCCGAGATCGATACCGAGGAATTCAATTTTGACTCGGACCCGGCGCTCGGTGGCCCCGAGGAGCCCATGGCGGCAGGATCCAACGTTGCCGTACCCGAGGTCCTCGATGCGATGACCTCGCTTGGCTATCAATTGACGCATCGCGAGGCGCAGCTCGACGTTCTCGAGTCCGTGCTGATGAACCAGAATCTGAATGAGCGTGTGTACCCGCAGGGCCGGCCGGTCAAGTCGGGCTGGCTATCGTCTTATTTCGGCAAGCGGACCGACCCGTTTACGGGCAAACCAGCCAATCACACGGGTATCGACTTCGCCGGCAAACATGGCGATGAGATCGTCGCGGTCGCTGACGGCGTAGTGACCTGGTCGGGTGATCGTTATGGCTACGGCGTGATGGTTGAGATCAACCACGGCAATGGCTACTCGACGCGCTACGCACACAATTCAGAAAACCTCGTCTCCGTCGGTGACGAAGTCAAGAAAGGGCAGATTGTTGCCCTCATGGGCGAGACGGGCCGTGCCACCGGTCCGAACCTGCACTTTGAAGTTTTGCGTAATGGAAGCCGGGTCAATCCGGTCAACTTCATTCGCAAGTCCTCAGATTAAGGCACTCCAGACTCTCGAAATACGCTCGTGACGGCGATGGCCGCCGGCACTTGTGTTTCAAAATTGTGCCCATAAATCGCCACATTCGATTCTAAATAGCGCCGCTACGCCTTAGAATAGCGGCCTTTGTTTGACCGGGAGCCCTGCGTGGCCAAATTCCTGACTCGCTTATTCGGTAGCCGCAACCAGCGACTGCTGCGTCAGTATTCAAAAGTCGTCAAAAATATCAATGCTCTCGAGGAAGGGCTGCAAGCGCTTTCCGACGGCGACCTCAAGGCCAAGACCGACGAATTCCGCAAGCGGTATGCCGAGGGTGAGAGCCTCGAGCAGCTGTTGGCCGAAGTTTTCGCGGTGGCGCGGGAGGCATCGGTGCGAACACTTGGCCTGCGACCGTTTGACGTACAGCTTATCGGCGGCATGGTCCTGCACGACGGCAACATCGCCGAAATGCGCACGGGTGAGGGTAAGACTCTCATGTCGACGCTGCCCGCTTACCTCAACGCGATCAGCAGCGACGGCGTCCACGTGGTGACCGTCAATGAATACCTGGCGCAGCGTGACGCCGACTGGATGCGCCCGATTTACGAATTTCTCGGCCTGACCGTTGGCGTCTCGAAAGCAGGCCAGACAACGGAAGAGAAACGGGCGGCGTATGCGGCGGACATCACGTACGCGACCAACAACGAACTGGGTTTCGATTACCTGAGAGACAACCTCGCATTTTCGCTCGAGGACAAGTCGCAGCGAAAACTCAACTTCGCGATTGTTGATGAGGTCGACTCGATCCTGATCGATGAGGCGCGCACGCCGCTTATTATTTCCGGACCGGCCGAGTCGAGTACGGACCTGTATGGGCAGATCAACAAGCTGATTCCGAAGCTCACGGCACAGGAAGAGTTCGAAGAGCCCAGCAACTACGAGATTAGGGCGAACCGCGTGGTGTTGACGGATCGCGGCGACCAGGAAATGACGCTCGACGAGGCGGTATCCCTGGCCGAACAGAAAGATGCCGATGTCGTCCTCGTCGATGGCAGCGAGAAGCCTGCCAAGTGCAGGCTCGTTCCCCGCGGCGACTATACGCTGGATCTTAAGGCGAAACAGGCGCACGTCACCGAGGAAGGGCACCAGAAAGTCGAATCCCTGATGGCGCAAACAGGCCTGCTGGAGGCAGGACAGAGCCTCTACGACGCGGGTAACATTCGCCTGCTGCATCACCTCAATGCGGCACTGCGCGCACACGCGATCTACCAGCGCGACGTCGACTACATCATCAAGGACGGCGAAGTCGTCATCGTGGACGAGTTTACGGGTCGCACGATGCCGGGCCGCCGCTGGGGCGATGGCCTGCACCAGGCCGTTGAGGCGAAGGAAGGCGTCTCGATTCGCCAGGAAAACCAGACGGTCGCGTCGATTACGTTCCAGAACTACTTCCGCCTGTACAACAACCTGTCCGGCATGACCGGTACCGCCGACACCGAGGCGTTCGAATTCCAGTCGATCTACGGACTCGAAGTTGTCGTGATTCCGACGCACAAGCCGATGGTTCGTGACGACCAGCCCGATCTCGTTTATCTCACTGAGAAGGATAAATTCGAGGCCATCGTCGAAGACATCGTCGATTGCAGCGAACGCGGCCAACCCGTGCTTGTGGGCACGACGTCGATCGAAGCATCCGAGCTGTTGTCCAAATTCCTCGGCAAGCAGAAGATCAAACACGAAGTATTGAACGCCAAGCAGCATGAGCGCGAGGCACTGATCGTGCAGAATGCAGGCCGCCCGGGCGCAATCACGATCGCCACGAACATGGCAGGTCGTGGTACGGATATCGTACTGGGCGGCAGCCTCGATGCGGCGCTGGCCGAGGTGGAAGCGGAGACCGAGAAAGAGGTCGTACGCCAGCAGTGGCAGGAGCGCCATAACCAGGTGATTGAGGCCGGGGGTCTCCACATCGTGGGTACCGAGCGTCACGAATCGCGGCGTATCGACAACCAGCTTCGCGGGCGGTCGGGACGCCAGGGCGACCCGGGTTCCTCGAGGTTCTACCTGTCGATGGAAGACACGTTGATGCGTATCTTCGGGGACCCGGAGCGCACCAAGGCCCTGCTGTCGCGCGCCGGCATGCGCGAGGGCGAGGCAATTGAGAGCAAGTTGCTGACGCGCCAGATCGAGCGCGCGCAACGCAAGGTTGAGGCGCACAACTTCGATATTCGTAAGAACCTGCTCGAATACGATGATGTGGCCAATGACCAGCGCAAGGTCGTCTACGTGATGCGCAACGATCTCATGGAGGCCGACGAAATCGAGGAATCGATCGCGGCGATCCGCGACGAAGTCGTCGAAGGGGCCGCTGCTCAGCATATTCCGCCGGGCAGCCTGGAAGAGATGTGGGACGCGGAGGGCCTCAGCCATGTTCTCGAAGCGGAGTTCGCGGTGCGCGCGGATGTTGCTCGCTGGATTCGTGAGGACGCGACGCTGACGGCCGAGGCCATCGCCGAGCGCTGTGTGAGCGAAGTCGAGCAGGCCTACAACAAGAAAGCAGGCGACATCGGCGTCGACCTGATGCGCGGCGTCGAAAAACAGATCATGTTACGGCAGCTGGATTTCCACTGGAAAGAGCATCTCGCCGCGATGGATCACTTGCGCCAGGGAATCGGCTTGCGTTCTTACGCACAGAAAAACCCGAAGCAGGAGTACAAGCGAGAAGCATTCGAGATGTTCGGCGAGATGATCGAACAGGTGAAGCACGATTCGGTCAGTATCCTGTGCCGGATTCGCATCCAGGGCGAGGAAGACCTTTCCGAGCTGGAGGCGCGTCGCAAGAAAGAACAGGCGATGAAGTTTCAGCACGCTCAGGCTTCCGCGCTGGGCGACCCGTCCGGAGGGCAGCAGCCGCAGCCCGAGGCCGAGGCGCCGGCGCCCTTTGTTCGCGACGGCCGCAAAGTCGGTCGCAACGAACCTTGTCCCTGCGGATCGGGCAAGAAGTTCAAGCAATGCCACGGCAAGCTGAGCTGAAAATCGCCTACGCATGAATCACTTTAATGTGGCGGCAGGAATTCTATGCGATGCGGCGGGCAGAATCCTGATAGCCGAGCGCCTGGGCGGGGGCGTCTTCAACGGCCTGTGGGAATTTCCCGGCGGCAAGATTGGTGCCGACGAGACATCCCTGGAAGCGCTGTCGCGTGAACTTGCAGAAGAGCTGGGGATCGAAGTGACCGCCTGTGCGTCTTTCATGAACCTGCGGCACGAATACGACGACCGCATCGTGACGATCGAGTTCTTTATCGTCAGTGAGTGGAACAGTGATCCGGTTGGGCGTGAGGGCCAGGCATTGCGGTGGGTGCCGCGCGAGAGCCTGGATGCCGAGGAGCTCTTACCCGCCGATGTACCGGTCGTCGAGGCCCTGCAGAAAAACCACTAGCAGATCGAGAGTTTGAAGCGCACGTCGTGGCCCGTCTGCACGGCGCGGCTGTCGATGGTCGACCATTCCAGGAAGCGCACGGTAAACCGGTGCTGGCTGCCGCTGATTTCGGGAAACAGGGCGCTGTTGTCTTCAAGGCTGACACGCAGCAAGCGGCAGTTGCTGTCTTTTTGCATGTTGTGCTGATACATGCCGTTGATGGCCATTTTTTCGGCAGGCTGTGCGCTTTCACGGATTAACCACAGCAACTCCGCAGCAGCGTCACACACGGGCCGAATCGCGCCGAGCCATTTCTCCATATCTTCCTGGCGGCGGGCAAACGGCTGCCGCAGCCAGTGGCTGTACTCAGGCAGGTCGAACTCACAGGTGCCGCCAGGAATTGCGCTGCGATGCTTGATCGCGTTCAGGAAGTCGCAATCCTTAAGCGGGTTCAGGAATGCCGTGCCGATCCGATTGAGTTCATCCCGGCTCATCGTCAGGTTGTGAATGAGGGTATCCAGGCGGCCATCGTCGACGCCGGGCTGGCTCTGGAAGCGTTCCAGCACGCCCAGCTGGTGGTCGAGTTCCTTGTGCACGTCGCTGCGGACATCGCCGCGGGACAGGATTGCGAGAACTTCCAGCAGCGTCCCAATGGTCGCCCGCGTGGCCCAGTCAGCCTCTCTCTCGCAGTTGTAGAGGATTTGCTGGTAGAGAAACTCGAGGCGAAGGAACGTCCGCATACGCTCGGATAACGGCTGCTCGTAGTGCATGACGGCAGGGGCCGATTGCGGGGCGATTTCGCGGGCGGGTTTGGCCATTCGACTATTCTGCGTCACACAGCGGCAGGTGGCAAATGACCGGGGGGCGCCGATGTGAGCCGGTTGCTATCGGCAGCGGCGGCCGGCGGGCTAGAATGGCGGCCAACCTACCCGGACCCGAATCTCCTATGCAAGCAGCGCAAGACAAGGTCGCGAGCGATCGCCACCGGATCAAACTGGCTATCGCCTGGGCCTTGGCCCTGCTGGCGACCGGTTTCGCCTACTGGCCGGCCCTGCAGGGCTCCTTCGTCCTTGACGATTTCAGTGTCCTCGACTCGCTGGGCGATCTCGGCGGCGTACGGGACTGGGATACGTTCAAAGCCTTTGTGCTGGGCGGGCAGGCTGGCCCGACAGGCAGACCCCTCGCGATGCTCAGCTTTCTCGTCGACGCGAATAACTGGCCGACCGACGCCTGGGCCTTCAAACGTACCAATCTCATCATTCACCTTGCCAATGGCCTACTCCTTGGCGTGTTGACGCGGCAGATTCTCGAGCGAGTTGGCTTTGACGCGAGGCGTGCCGCATGGCTGGCCTTTTTCTCGGTTGCCGCCTGGATGCTGCACCCGTTCCTGGTGTCGACCACGATGTACGTCGTGCAGCGCATGACGCAGCTGGCGATGCTGTGCACGACCGCCGGAATGGTGACCTACCTGTACGGTCGTTCCATGGTCGCGGTGAACAAGGCGCGGGCGTATACGCTGATGACGGCCGGCCTGATCGGGTTCACGGTCCTCGGCACGCTGTGCAAGGAAAGCGGCGCACTGCTGCCCATGCTGGTCCTGGTGCTGGAGCTCACGATTCTGTCCGCGCCTGGCGCGTCGGCGGAACGGGTCGATAAACGCTGGTCGGGACTGTTTCTTGTCCTGCCGTCGGTTCTTGTCGTTGCGTACCTGGCGCAGTCGTTTCTTCGTGCGGACATCTTCGAAATAGCCCCGGCACGCGAGTTCAGCCTCTACGAGCGGCTTCTGACGCAGCCGCGTGTCGTCGCTACCTACCTGCAGCACTGGTTCGTTCCCAAGCTGTATACGACCGGCGTGTTCCAGGACCATATCGTCAAGTCGACCGGCTTGCTCACGCCGCTAACGACCCTGGCGGCGGCGCTGTTTCATCTCGGGGTCGTCGTACTCGCGGTGGTCAAGCGCCGCCAATTGCCGGTGCTCGCGTTCGCAATCCTGTTCTTCTATGCGTACCACCTCCTGGAGTCGACGGTCCTGAATCTCGAACTGTATTTCGAGCATCGCAATTACGTGCCGGCGGCCTTCCTGTTCCTGCCCTTGATCGTCTTCGTCGACGCCAAAGTCGACGGGAAAAAGGGCTTCGTGGCCGGACTCCTGGTTCTGGTGGCGCTCGGCGGGTTCACTCGGTACTCGGCCACCGTGTGGTCTGACTACGACAGTATGATCGAGGCATCCGCGTACAAGGCGCCCACCTCGGCGCGGGCGCAGGTGCTGTACGCGCGTAACCTGTTCAACGCGGGTCACTACGATGCATCGTTGTCGGTGATCGACCGGGCGGCTGAGACGATCCAGAACAGCGCGCCGATGCTGCAAATGAATCGCGCACTGATACGCTGCAGACTGCGGCAACTCAGTGGGTCTGACATGGACGATCTCGTGAACCGTCTGGCTCCACTGACCTACGATCCGCGCTACCTTGACCTGTACGAGGGGTTCATCGATGCCATGGCCGGTGAGCAATGCGTGGCGAACGCGACCGCTGAGCTGGACCGCCTGTTTTCGACGATGCTGGCGAACGACAAGAGCCTCGTACCGGGTTCATTGTCGCTGTCGCACGTGCACTATCTTAGCGGCCTGACCGCTTTGAAGCTGCAAAGGCCGGAGCGGGCGATGGCGCATTTCGTGGCGTCGGTGCTTGCGCAACCGAAACCGGGCGCGACGATGAAAATGGCGGGCCTCATGGCCACCGCGCAGCATTATGAGAAGGCACTGGACTTGTCCGACCTTGCCCAGCGGCAGATCGAGGAGAACCAGGCCGGCGTGCTGGGCAACATCGACGTCATCGAAGACAACATCCACGAATTCCGCAGGGTGGTACGTGCGGAAATGGATGCGGCCGACTAGCGTCCGGCGAGCCGCCGGTATTTCCGGTCCAGGTCGTCAACCTGGTCGCGCACGTGCGCCAGGCTGTGGTCGTTGTTGATGACATCGTCCGCGATCGCGAGGCGTTGTTCGCGGCTGGCCTGGGCAGCGAGGATGCGCTGCGCCTGTTCCCTGGTTTCTGCATCGCGCGCCAGCAGCCGGTCAATTTGCGTCGTTTCCTCGCAATCGACGACCAGCACGCGATCGACATAGTCGGCGAGCGGGGAGCCGACTAGCAAGGGCACGACAATGATCTGGTAGGCCCCTTCGGCCGCATCCGCCTGGCGCCGCGTATGGGCACCAATACGAGGGTGCAATATCGCCTCGAGGTCGCGGCGGGCGTCGTCATCGGCAAAGATCGCATCGCGCATCGCGCCGCGGTCCAGGTTGCCGTCGGTGGCGATCATCGCGTCGCCGAAGCGGGCACGGATTTCGTCGAGTGCCGGTTGCCCCGGCGCCACTACCTCACGGGCGATAATATCGGTGTCGATAACCGGGACGCCGAGCTTTTTGAACATGTCGGCGACGACGGACTTGCCACTGGCAATGCCGCCGGTGAGACCGATGCGGAATGGCTTCTCAGAATTCACTCAGACAAACTTGTCGAGATAGAGGTTCCAGATATCACGACCCCACAGCATCGTGATCCAGCCGGCTGCCGCCAGGTAGGGACCGAACGGGATCGGTACGCTGCGCCCACGATTGCGCAAAGCCATCAACGTGAGCCCGACGGCGGCGCCTACCACAGCAGACATCAGGATGATGATGTGCAGATGCTGCCAGCCCAGCCAGGCGCCGAGCGCCGCCAGTAACTTGAAGTCGCCATACCCCATGCCTTCCTTGCCAGTCACGAGTTTGAACAGCCAGTAGATGCTCCAGAGGCTCAGGTAGCCGGCCATTGCGCCGACGATGGCGTCCTTGGGCGCAATGAACAGGGTGTCCGCGCCAGCCATGGGGTGAAACAGGCTCATGGCCAGCCCGATCCACATCAGCGGCAGGACGATCGAATCGGGAATGAGCTGCGTGTCAGCGTCAATCATCGCGATCGGCACCAGGGCCAGCGTCATGATGATGGCCATGACCGCTTCCCAGCCGGCCCCGAAGCGCCAGGCGCACAGCGCAGCGAGCACGGCCGTCATTATTTCGACAAGCGGATAGCGTGCTGAAATCGACTCACCGCAATTGGCGCATTTCCCCTTGAGGAACAGGTAGCTGACGACCGGGATGTTCTGCCATGCCGTGATCAGGTTGCCGCATGACGGGCAGCGCGACCGCGGCACGACCAGGTCGAAGCGCTCCTCCGGGACGTCGGCGACAGCGGGCGACTTCGCCATTTCCCGGCATTGCTCGTGCCACTCCCGCTCCATCATGATCGGCAGGCGATAAATGACGACATTGAGAAAGCTGCCGACAACCAGGCAGAACGCGAATACAACGGCAATGAACAGCAGCGCTGATTCCGTGAACAATTCGAGCATCAGGAGAACTCCATCGTGACTGCCGCAAGCCTATACGAAAACGGCGTTCGGAGTTTCCCCCGAACGCCGCATTCTATCAATTTCGCGTGCTGCTAGACGACCGCACCCAGCTTGAAGATCGGCAGGTACATGGCGACCACGAGGCCACCGACGAGCACGCCCAGGATCGCCATGATCATGGGCTCGAGCAGGCTGGAGAGGTTGTCCACGGCGTTGTCGACGTCTTCTTCGAAAAAGTCGGCGACCTTGGCAGACATTTCGTCGAGCGAACCGGATTCCTCACCGACGGCAATCATCTGGATCACCATGTTGGGAAACAGGTCCGTATTCTCCATGGCAACCTGCAGACGCTGACCGGTCGCGACTTCGTCGCGCATCGTGAGAACGGCTTCTTCGTAAACGATGTTGCCCGTGGCGCCGGCAACCGATTCCATGGCTTCCACGAGCGGCACACCGGCAGCGAACATGGTCGACAGCGTACGTGCGTAGCGCGCGATCGAAGCCTTCTGCATGATCGGGCCGATAACCGGCAGTTTGAGCATCAGGCGATCAAGAAAATGCCTGAATCTTCGCGAGCGTTTCTTGAAGTAGAGGAAGGCACCGATCGCGATACCGATTCCTATGGCAAGGAACACGCCCTGCGTTCGGACAAACGCCGACAGGTCGATAACCATGCGCGTAAACGCGGGCAGGTCGGCGCCGAAGCCTTTGAACAGGTCTTCGAATGACGGAATAACGAAAATCAGGAGGATGGTCGTGACTACGAACGCGACCACAAGTACCGCTGCCGGATAGGTCAGGGCCTTCTTGATCTTCTTCTTGATCGCTTCGGTCTTTTCCTTGTACGTCGCGACCTTGTCGAGCAGGGATTCAAGCGCACCTGCCTGCTCACCGGCTTCGACAAGGTTGACGAACAGGTCATCAAAATAGAGCGGGTGCTTGGCGAGGGCTTCGGCCAGCGCAGAACCGCCTTCGACGTCGGCTTTTACCGCGAGAATGAGCTTTTGCATCGCCGCATTTTCGTGGCCGTTGCCGACGATCTCGAACGCCTGCACCAGCGGGATACCGGCGGCCAGCATCGTGGCCAGCTGGCGACTGAACAGGGCAATATCACCGGTTGTGATCTTGCCGCCGCCCGAGAACATGCCCTGGCGCTGCTTGCGGATGCGCGTCGGTACCACGCCCTGGCGGCGCAGGTCGGCGCGGACGGTCGCTTCATCGCCGGCCAGGCTCTTGCCCTTGATCTTTTTGCCGTTCCTGTCTGTTCCCTCCCACAGGAACGGCGTGTTGCTTAAGGTTGCTGTCTCAGCCATTTTTCAAAATCCGTTATCGGTGCAAATACCTGATTTACCTACTCAATTGTAACCCGGTTGACCTCTTCAAGGCTGGTAACCCCGTCCTTGACTTTGTTCAAACCGGCCTGTCGCAAATCGATAACCCCCTCTTGCGCCGCCTGTTCGGCGATCTGCATCGCATTGCCACCTTCCATGATGATGCGACCCATTGTTTCGGATACTTCCATGACCTGGAAGATACCGAGTCGGCCTTTGTAGCCGTTATTGCATTGCTTGCAGCCCTTGTCTTTCGGGCCGAAAATCGTGATGCCTTCGTCCAGTTCCTCTGCCGTGAAGCCCTCTTTTTCGAGCGCTTCACGAGGAATGTCCCGCACTTCCTTGCAGTTGTTGCAAAGACGACGTGCCAGGCGCTGCGCGATAATCAGGCTGACCGAGGTCGCGATGGCGTAGGGCATAACGCCCATGTCGACCATGCGCGTGAGGGTCTTGGGCGCGTCATTCGTATGCAGCGTGGACAAGACCAGGTGACCGGTCTGGGCGGCCTTGATCGCGATCTCGGCCGTCTCGAGGTCTCGAATCTCACCGACCATGATGACGTCCGGATCCTGGCGCAGGAATGCTTTCAGGGCCGACGCGAAGGTCAGGCCGACCTTCGGATTGACGTTGACCTGATTGATACCCGGCAGGTTGATTTCCGCGGGATCTTCCGCTGTCGAGATGTTGCGGTATTCGGTGTTAAGAATATTGAGGCCGGTGTACAGCGAAACCGTCTTACCGGAACCCGTCGGGCCCGTCACCAGGATCATGCCGTAAGGCTTGGCCAGGTGCTTCTCATACAATGCCCGCTGGTGGTCTTCGTAGCCCAGCATCTCGATACCGAGCTTGGCGCTCGAGGGATCGAGGATACGCAGCACGATCTTCTCGCCAAACAGCGTCGGGCAGGTATTGACACGAAAATCAATCGCGCGGTTCTTGCTGAGGCGCATCTTGATGCGGCCGTCCTGGGGTACCCGGCGCTCGGCGATATCCATGCGCGACATCACCTTGAGACGAGCGCAAACCTTGTTGGCCAGTATCACGGGCGGCGTTGCGACCTCGCTCAGGACGCCGTCGAGACGAGTACGCACACGGAAAATCTTCTCGTACGGCTCGAAGTGGACGTCGGAGGCGCCACGCTTGATGGCATCGAGAAGAACCTTGTTGACGAAACGCACGACGGGCGCATCTTCGATGTCGTCCTTCTGGATATCGTCTTCTTCTTCCTCGCGACCGCCGACATCGAGGTTTTCGAGATCAAAGTCGTCATCTTCGAGGCCGCCCATGCTCGTGTCGACAGCTTCGATGGCCTTGTTGATGCGTTCTTCAAGCTTGTCCTGTTCGACGACGACCGGGTCGATGCTCAGCGTCGTGGCGAACTTGATGTCGTCGATGGCCTGCAGGTTGGTTGGGTCTGCTATCCCCAAGAACAGGCGCTTGCCACGCTTTACGAGCGGCAGGACGCGATGCTTGGTAATTAGTTTCTGGTCGACTGCGCGAATGACGTCGAGGTCGATATCGACGGCCTCGAGATCCAGCAAAGGCACGCCGAATTCGTGCGAAGCGGCAACAGCGACGGCACGAGCTTCGGCCAGTTCTTCGGCCACGAGGTACGCGATCAGCGGGATGCGTTCCTTTTTGGCAGCTTCGCCGGCTTCCTGAAGCTGTTCTTCAGAAATGATGCCATCCTGCACCAGACGCCTCGGAAGGCCTGCAAGATTGGATTGTGAAGCGGTCGCTACCATGAAGACCCGAGTTGTCGTTATTTGATGAGCGTTACAGTTTTACCGATCCAAGGTACCGATTCAACAAGATTTCGTGCTGCTGTTCACAGTTATCAGATTTGATTAAGTAAAACCCTCGAAATCGCCCTTCCAGGCGTCCCGAGAGCCCTGCAAAAGGCGGGATGGGACTAGTTGCGACAGACTGACGGGAGGTATCGGTCGTCGACCGTGGGGGCGGCATGGGCCGCGGTGACGCCGCCGCCTGCTAGCAATACCGATGTGCCGGGGACGCCGGCGTTGCCGCAGCGCCAGGAAATACTTCCGGACGGAGCCATGTAGGGGGTGAAAGACAAGGTCTGGCCGAAAATCTCGGCGTGGGCGTTGTTGCCAAACGTCACGTCGACGCGCCCATCGTCGATGTCGACTGAACTGACGTACTTGCCGCGCGTGTCCGTGGCGAGGGCACTCATGCCCGCCTCGACGCGGCCGGCGGGTGGTTCGCCGTCCATGTTGTAGGCGTCGACAACCGGGGCCTTTGCCCCCGCGGCCATATTGATGCCCTCGGCGACCTGGGCCCGCACGGTATAGGTCTGGTAGGCCGACACGGCGAGCGAGGCCAGGATGCCGATAATCGCCACAACGATCATCAGCTCAATCAGTGTGAAGCCGGATTGTCTCTCTGTCATTGGCTCGGTCATGGCCTGTCTCTTCCTTGATGTTAACGCATGTCACGGGCCCGCTTCGAGCGCTTGAGCGACGCGCTTCCGGGAATGTGATGCGGTTCACACTATGCGTTGGCCCTGCAGTTATCGGGAGAAAAAAAAGCCCCGGTAAACCGGGGCTTTTCAGACTTTCTAACTAAAGCGAAAAGCTCTAGATCATGTCTTAGCGGCAAGCGGCCGGCAGATGCTTGTCGGCGATCGTCGCGCTGGTGCAAGCCCACTCGACCGAACCCGGGTTCGTCGTCGGCGTCAGCAGAAGCGTGTCACCGGTGAGCAGAGCGTGTGCGTCGCCACCGTAAGCGACCGTGATCAGGCCAGCAGCGCCGACAGTCACAGAAGCGACGTATTTGCCGTTGATGTCCGTCGGGGTCGTAGCGATACCGGCCATCGTGTTGCTGGTCGGGAACGTGCCACGGTCCATCGTGTACTCGGAAACAGCAGCCTTGGCACCGCCACCCAGGTTCAGACCTTCAGAAACCTGTGCGCGAATCGTGTAGTCCTGGTAAGCAGGAATAGCGATGGCAGCCAGAATACCGATGATCGCAACTACGATCATGAGTTCGATAAGTGTAAAACCTTGTTGCTTCTTCATCTCGTTCGTCTCCATGAATTGAGAGTATTTAAGTAAACGGCAAAATCGCCTGTACGGGAGATAAAGCAAACGCCATGCCAACTCGAACGGAAATGCGATAAGTAATTGATTTTATTGCTGTGGCAGTGCCCATCTAACGATAAGCAGCGTCGGCGGAAAGTGACAATGCGCCCATCGATTGTCGCTTTACTGTCACAAAGTGACAATTTGTGTCAGCTCATGACCGCTATTACTCGATGCCGAGTTTCTTGATGCGGTAGCGGAGCTGGCGAAATGACAATCCCAGCAATTTGGCCGCCGCCGTCTTGTTGTAGCGTGTCTTCTCAAGTGCATCAACAATGGCCTGGCGCTGCACGTCCTCAACCTGTTCGCCGAGCTTGCCCGCCAGGGCCGGCTGCGTGCCGCTGGCATCGCCCGGACGCCGCATATGCAGGTCACCTGCGGCTATCGTGCCGCCGGTACAGAGTGTGACGGCGCGCTCCAGCATGTTTTCAAGTTCGCGAACATTGCCAGGAAAAGCGTAGCGCAGCAGGGCATCACGCGCGCCGTCGTCCAGCGAGGTTGATGCCTGCAGGCGGCGCAGTATGTGCTCGGCGAGGAGCAGGATATCGTCGCCGCGTTCGCGCAACGCCGGCACGTGCAGTTCGATAACGTTGATCCGGTAATAGAGATCCTCACGAAAGTCGCCGTGGGCGACCATCTGCGACAGGCTCTTGTGCGTGGCCGAGAGAATGCGGATATCCACACTTTCTTCACGGGCAGCACCCACGGGCCTGACCTTCTTCTCCTGGATTACGCGCAGCAGTTTCACCTGCATGGACAACGGCAGGTCGGCGATTTCGTCGAGGAACAGCGTGCCGTCGACGGCACATTGGACGAGGCCGGCCTTGTCATTCACGGCCCCAGTGAAACTGCCCTTGCGGTGACCGAAGAACTCGCTTTCGACCAGGTCCGCCGGTATCGCGCCGCAGTTCACGGGCACGAACGGCCCTTCGGCCCGGGGTCCACTGTCGTGAATCATGCGTGCGACCAGTTCCTTGCCCGTTCCCGATTCGCCGGAAATATGGACGGGAGCCTGCGACTGGGCCACTTTGGCGATCATGTCACGCAGCTCGCGCATGCGTTCCGACTCACCGAGCAGTTTCGAGGCGCTGTCGGCCCCGGCCGCGCGAACTCTCAGCGCATTCGCGACGATTGTGCGCAGATTGCCGAGGTCCAGCGGTTTGGAAATAAAATCAAATGCGCCGAGCTTCAGCGCCTGCACAGCGGTTTCGACGTTGCCGTGCGCCGTAATGACGGCGACGGGCAGTCCGGCGGCGTTGCCCTGAATCCATTCGACGAGTTCGAGTCCGTCCCCGTCAGGCAGGCGCATGTCGGTCAGGCAGATATCGAAGTCGTGTGCGTCGAGCAAGGCCTTGGCACCGGCCACGTCCATCGCGGTTTCAGTGCGTATATCCATGCGGCCCAACGTCAGCGTCAAAAGCTCGCAAATGTCGGGCTCGTCATCGATAACCAGCGCCAGCGGTTGGTTCATTGCTTGTCCTGTGCGTCCCACCGATCCGGATCGGCAAATACGATACGAAAGATACTGCCTCCGCCGGGCCGGTCAAGGTACAGCAGGGTTGCCCTGTTCAGTTCGCAGAGCTCCCTGGAAATGTAAAGACCGAGTCCCGTACCGCCGGAGCGCGCCGTGAAGAAGGGCTCGAAGATCTTGTCAGCTGTCGCCTGGTCGACGCCGAGCCCGCAGTCCAGCACATCCAGGTAAGGTCGACCCTGGCCGGCAAGCCGACCGCCCTGGATTTCCACCATGATGCCGCCAGTCTCACTGGCGTACTTCACGGCGTTGTCACAAAGATTCCAAAGAACCTGCCGAAGATGGCCCCGGT
This sequence comes from Chromatiales bacterium, assembly GCA_004282875.1. Lineage (GTDB taxonomy): Bacteria > Pseudomonadota > Gammaproteobacteria > Steroidobacterales > Woeseiaceae > UBA1847. The sequence continues at coordinate 23,660 of SHLT01000036.1, forward strand.
CCATGCGGACCTCAAAGTCCTCGGGCAGGTTGCCTACGGTGAACTCACCTTCCTGGAGTTCGAGCGTGCGCTCGAACTCACTGGCGAAATCGTCAAGCCATTCCTGGAGAGCGAGTCGTTCCGGCCGGCTGGACTCGCGGCGCGACAACTGCAGCACGTTGTCGATGATGTGGCTCACGCGGCTGGAGTGCGTCTGGATAATCTCCGTCAGGCGCTTGTCGTCGTCGGTCAGGACCGGCGATTCGCCAAGGAGCTGCGCGGCGTGGCTCATGGCGCCGACGGGATTCCGGATTTCGTGCGCGATACTGGCGCTCAGGCGGCCAAGCGATGCGAGTTTCGACTGCTGGACGCGCGCGTTCATATGACTGACGTCCTCGAGGAACACGAGGATCGGCCCGTCGCGCTGCCCGTCCTGGCCGAGCGGCGCCAGGTGCGCCGTAATGCGCACGTTGTCCCCTTCCGTGATTAGCGTCAGCTCAGGGTGCGAAGACATCGAGAGGTCTTGCCGCCATCCTTCGACGTATTCGGCCAGTGGCGCGGACATGGATCGCAGCGGCGTGCCGGGCGGTGCATTCTCTATACCCAGCAGTTGGGACGCCGAGCTGTTGATCAGGCGGCTCGCGTCGTTGTTATCGACGACGACGATGCTCTCGCGCAGATGCTGGACGATGTAGTTGTTGAGTTCGGACAGGTTCTGCAGGTCGACGCCAAATTGGCGGGCCAGCGCTTCGGAGGCGCGAATGCGTCTTGCCAGCGGCTGGGTAGCGAGCGCGATCGCGAAGATAACGCCGCTCAGAATGCCGGCGGCAGGGTAGTTGGCGACCGCGCTGGCGCCCGAGAGCTGGGTGTAGAACTGCTCCCCGAGGATGAAAAAGGTGGCGATAGCCGCCAGCGTCGCGGCGACGGTTACCGGGATGACCAGGCTGGCGGCGCCGATGAAGACGACCAGGAGGCCGCCGAGGCCGCTCGAAATGCCGCCGCTGGCGTGCATCAGCATGACGATGGCGACGATGTCGACCATGAGCTGCGTGACGGCAAGCGCCGTGCGCGGCACCCATTGCTGGCGCAGCGACACTGCCGACAGGATGGCAAAGACCAGGTAGCCCGCCGCCGTCGCCGCAAACAGGGTCGGCTTGGCGTCGCCGAAGAAGCGCGGGTCGGAACCGGCCGCGAACAGCAACAGCAGGGTCGTCGAAATCAACAACCGGAACGCGTTCAGCGTGATGAGCACACGCCAGCCGAGTTCCGGTTCGTCGATGGCCTTTTGCAGCAGGACGTCGCGGCTGCCGAGGAAGGTCCGTCTCAACGGGGCGTCAGTCTGTGCCTGATTCATGCGCGAATTGTAGACCGAATATGGACATGGGTGGCGCAAACCTCCAAAATACGGCGACTTTTTCGCGGCAACCGCGATTTCCCCATCCCGTTCGCTGGCAGACTGATAAAAAACAATGAATCTTCACGAATACCAATCGAAACGATTGTTCGCAGATTACGGCATCCCCGTACCTCGCGGCATCCCGGCGGAATCGCCGAACGCAGCGGTTAAGGCCGCACAGGAACTCGGCGGCGACCTCTGGGTCGTCAAGGCACAGGTCCACGCCGGCGGGCGAGGCAAGGCCGGTGGCGTCAAGCTCGCGCGCTCGCTGGATGAAGTGCGCGAGTACACGGACAAGATGCTGGGCACGATTCTCGTGACCCACCAGACCGGCCCCGAGGGTCTGCCCGTCAACACCGTTTATGTTGAACAAGGGTCCGACATCGACCGCGAGCTCTACCTGAGCATGCTCGTCGACCGCGAAGTCAGCCGGATTTCGTTTATTGCGTCCGCGGCCGGTGGCATGGACATCGAAAAGGTTGCTGCGGAGACGCCCGAGAAGATCTTTTCGGTGGCGATTGCTCCGGATGCGGGTCTGCAGGACTACCAGGCACGGCAGCTGGCGTTCGGCCTCGAGCTCGACAAGCAGCAGATGCGGCAGTTTGGTGACCTGATCAAGAAGCTGTACCGGCTGTACGTCGATACGGACGCGAGCCTCATTGAGGTTAACCCGCTGATCACGACCAAGGCCGGCGATATCGTCGCCCTGGACGGCAAGATCAACATTGATGGCAGCGCGCTGTTTCGGCAGAAGGCCGTTGCCGAGCTGCGCGACCCGTCGCAAGAGGACGAGGCGGAGCGCAAGGCGGCCGAACACGATCTTAATTACGTATCGCTGGACGGCAACATTGCTTGCATGGTGAACGGCGCCGGACTCGCCATGGCGACCATGGACCTCATCAAGCTGCACGGCGGCGACCCGGCCAACTTCCTCGACGTCGGCGGCGGTGCTACGGCCGAGAAAGTGGCGGCAGCCTTCAAGCTGATTCTCTCGAATGAAAGCGTCGAGGCGATTCTCGTGAATATCTTCGGCGGTATCGTGCGTTGCGACCTGATTGCCGAGGGCATAATCAGTGCCGTCAAGGAAGTGGGTGTCAGCGTACCGGTCGTGGTGCGCCTCGAGGGTACCAACGTCGACAAGGGGCGCGAACTGCTGGCCAACAGCGGTCTGGACATTATTGCAGCGGAAGACCTGACTGACGCAGCGAAGAAGGCGGTTGCCGCGGCAGCCTGACGGAAATAGATATGAGTATTCTGGTTAACAAGAACAGCAAGATCCTCTGCCAGGGCATCACGGGCAACCAGGGATCCTTCCACACCGAACAATGCATCGAGTATGGCACCCAGGTTGTCGCGGGCGTCACGCCGGGACGCGGCGGGCAGGAACATCTCGGTGTGCCGGTATTCAACACGGTGCAGAATGCGGTCGCCAAAACCGGCGCCGACGTCAGCATGATCTACGTGCCGCCGCCGTTTGCGGCCGATGCCATTCTCGAAGCCGCCGATGCGGGCGTGGACCTGATCGTCTGCATTACCGAAGGCATTCCGGTGAATGACATGGTCAAGGTCAAGTCGGCGCTGAAGGATTACGACTGCCGCCTGATCGGGCCGAACTGCCCCGGCATTATCACGCCGGGCGAATGCAAGATCGGCATCATGCCTGGCTTCATTCACAAGGCAGGACGGATCGGCGTGGTGTCGCGTTCCGGTACGCTCACCTACGAAGCCGTGTACCAGACGACGACGAATGGCCTTGGTCAGACGACCTGCATCGGCATCGGCGGCGACCCGGTGCGCGGTATGAACTTCATCGACTGCCTCGAACTCTTCGAAGCGGACCCCGACACCGACGGCATCATCATGGTCGGCGAGATCGGCGGCACCGACGAAGAAGCCGCAGCCGAGTACATTAC
>SHLT01000203.1 GCA_004282875.1 Chromatiales bacterium
TGCCGGATCGTGCGACTAATCGCATCGCTGCGATTCGATTGCGCACAGTCGATTTTTGGCAGGCGATCGATAAGGCCGACTTGCTCCAGTTCCCGCCAGCCTTTCCACATGCCGCTCAGAATGTTGCCGTCGCCGGCCGGCACAATCACCCGGTCCGGGACGCGACCTTCGAGTGCTGCCCAGATCTCCCAGGCGCAGATCTTCTTACCTTCACGCGTGAACGGGTTGATACCGGTGCTGCGGTTGAACCATTCGAAGCGCGTGGACGCGTCCATGCACAGGTCGAACGCATCGTCGTAGGTACCGCGCACGGCAAGCACCGTCGCACCAAACGACAGGGCCTGGGTGAGCTTGGCGACCGGTGCGCTCTCGGGCACAAAGACAATGGCCTGCAGACCTGCCGCTGCCGCAATGCAGGCCAGTGACGAACCTGCATTGCCCGTGCTCGCGGCTGAAACGATGGTCGCCCCGGCGTCCATGGCACGCACGACGACAGCGCCGCTTGCACGGTCCTTGCTGGATGCGCTCGGGTTCACCGTGTCGTCTTTGAGGTACAGGTTGCGAAGGCCGATCGACTGCCCCAGGCGCTCGGCCGGGTAGAGCGGAGTGTTGCCGATCCGGAGCGGAATGCGCTTCGTGTTATACGGCGCCTTCTTGATCTGGCGCAAGATCGTATCGCGATCGTTGACCACGTCGAGGTTGCCACCGCAGTCCGGACAGACCCAGCCCGAGAAGTCGGCCGCCTGGGTCTGGTCACACTGGAAACAACGGTATCCGTTCATGTCGGTTGTCCGTCAGGGCACGATGTGCGTGCCGTAAATGCTCCTGAGGTTTGCCTGCAGGTTATGCGGTTGCGTGATAATGACTTCCTCGCCGCCCTGCTCGAGGAATTTCAATGCGCTCTCGATCTTGGGCAGCATGCTGCCGGCGGCGAAGTGCCCGGCCGCGAGATGCTCGCGGCACTCGGCCGCCGTCATGCGATCAATCTCCTTCTGCGCAGCGGTGCCGTAGTTGAGCGCGACCTTGTCGACATCGGTCGAAATGATGAACACGGACGCGCCGAGTTCGCTGGCGAGCAGACAGGATGCGGCATCCTTGTCGATGACCGCGGGACGCGGCCGCAGCTCGCCATCATCACGGTAGATAACCGGGACGCCACCACCACCCGCGGCGATAACGAGGTTGCCGCTATCGAGTAGCGTGCGAATAGCCGGGAGTTCGATAACCTCCAGCGGCGCCGGGGAGGGTACAAGGCGGCGCCAGCCCCGGCCCGCGTCTTCCCCGATGACCCAGCCATCATCGCGTTCGTGCTCGCGCGCTTCCTCTTCGCTCATGAACGGACCGATCGGCTTTGATGGCTGGCCGAAGCTCGGATCCTTTTCATCGACGACACATTGCGTAACGATGGCGGTCACCGCCTGCTCGAGACCCTCGTGACGGAACTCGTTCCGCAGGCTTTGTGCGATCTGCATGCCGATTGATCCCTGCGTATCGGCGACGCAGTTTGCGAGCGGTACCTGGTGGATCGTGTCGCGCGCCAGTTCGGAGCGCAGCAGAATGAAACCGACCTGCGGGCCGTTGCCGTGGGTCACGAGCACCCTGAAGCCGGCTTTGACGAGCGGCACGATGTTCTGTGCCGTTTCACCCGCCGTGCGGTACTGGTCGACGACATCCATGTGCTCGGCGTCCTTGATCAGCGAGTTGCCGCCGATGGCGATGACGATCAAAGGTTTGTCGGAAGCAGTCATAGCGTCTCTACATTGTCAGCGCCATCAGCGCTTTGGCCGTGTGCAGCCTATTCTCGGCCTCGGGGTAGACCCGCGACTGCGGGCCGTCGATGACGGCGTCGGTGACTTCGTAGTTGCGATCGGCCGGGAGGCAGTGCATGTAGATGGCGCGCTCCTTGGCGCGGGCCATCATGGCCTCGTCGCAGATCCAGTGGCGGTACTGCTGGGCGACCTGCATCGCTTCCTCGGGCTTGCTGAACAGCGCTTCCACGCCCCAGCTTTTCGGATACACGATGTCGGCGTCCGCGAAGGCGTCTTCCATGTTGTCGACGACCGTGAACTGTCCCCCCGAGCGAGCGGCATTGTCGCGCGCGATCTGCATCGGTTCGTCCATGAGCGCGTATTCCGGCGGGTGCGCGAGCGTGACGTCCATGCCGAAACGCGTCATCAGCATGATCAGGCCCTGCGGGACCGACATGGGTTTCACGTAGCTCGGCGCGTAGGCCCAGGAAACAGCAATCTTTATGTCTTTCAGTTCCTTACCGAACTCTTCGCGAATCGTCATGAGGTCTGCGAGGGTCTGGCAGGGGTGGTCGACGTCGCACTGCATGTTGATGACCGGGATCGACGAGTGCTGTGCGACCTCGCGCATGTAGGTCT
>SHLT01000204.1 GCA_004282875.1 Chromatiales bacterium
AAGCCCGACTGGGGACATGCCCGCGACTTTGTTGAGGCGATGTGGCTGATGCTTCAGCAGGACCAGCCTGACGATTACGTGATTGCTACGGGCGAACAATACTCGGTTCGCGATTTCATCGCGGCCGCCGGCGGCGAATTGGGGATGGACATCGAATGGCAGGGCGAAGGCCTTGACGAAGTTGGTACTGACCGCAATACGGGCAAACCAATCATTGCAGTTGACCCGCGCTACTTCAGGCCTACGGAGGTGGAAACGCTGCTCGGCGATCCCACCAAAGCCAGGAAGCAACTCGGGTGGGCGGCCAGGACGCCGTTCCTGCAGCTCGTCAAGGAGATGGTCGCGGCCGATCTGGAGACGGCGAGACGCTCGGCTGTGCTCAAAGAAGCCGGTTATGAAGTGCGTGATCCGCAGGAATAGGGAAGTGGCATCGTGAGCAATGTTTTTGTTGCGGGTCACAACGGCCTGGTTGGTGCGGCGATTTGCCGGCGTCTCGAGTCGAACGGCCTGAAACCTGTGGTCGCGAGCCGGCAAGAGCTCGACCTGATCGACCAGGCGGCCGTGGATACGTGGTTCCGCAGTAACTCGATCGACCAGGTCTACCTGACGGCCGCCAAAGTCGGCGGCATTCGCGCCAACGATACGTATTCCGCCGAGTTCCTGCGCGACAACCTCGCCATACAGACAAACGTTATTCATGCGGCGTGGAAGCACGGCGTCGAGAAGCTGCTGTTCCTGGGCTCCTCATGCATCTACCCCAAACATGCGCGTCAACCTATGCGCGAGGACTCTCTGCTGACGGGGCCATTGGAGGCGACCAATGAATGGTATGCCGTGGCGAAAATCGCAGGCATCAAGATGTGCCAGGCCTACCGCAAGCAATACGGCTTCGATGCCATATCGGTAATGCCAACCAACCTGTACGGACCCGGCGATAATTTCGACCTTGAGAATTCGCACGTACTGCCTGCGCTGATGCGCAAATTCCATGAGGCCAAAGCGACAGGTGCTTCGAGCGTCACGGTATGGGGTACCGGGTCACCGCGACGCGAATTCCTCCACGTTGACGACCTCGCGGACGCCTGCGTCCACCTTATGCGAGATTACAGCTCGCCGGACATCGTCAACGTTGGCTGGGGACGGGATATCAGCATCGCCGAACTTGCTGACCTGATCAGGCGCATCGTCGGCTACGACGGTGAGATTGATTTCGATTCCAGCAAGCCGGACGGCACACCGCGCAAGCTGCTGGACACTGCCAGGCTGACAAAACTCGGCTGGCAGCCCTCTATCGAGCTGGAAGACGGCATAGCCCGGACCTACGAGTGGTACTGCGAGCCCCGTTGAGGGGTTCGCAGTATTATCACTCGTCCCTGACCACTCGCAGTTCTACGCGGCGGTTCGTCGCGCGGCCATCGGCCGTCGTATTATCCGCGATCGGCTGAGATTCGCCGTAACCGCGGAACGACAGTCGAGTCGGGTCGACGCCGTAGCGGATCAGGTAGTCGTAGACCGTCTTCGCACGGCGGTCGGACAGACCCTGGTTGTCGATGACGCTGCCCTGGTCGTCCGTATGGCCGGCGACCTCAATCTGCAGATAGTCGTTCTCGATCAACGTGACCGCGAGATCCTGAATCAGTCGCTCGGCACCTGCCAGGAGCAGGTCCGAACCCGACTGGAAGTTCACGCCAGGCAGGTTGATGACGTCGCGGATTTCGCAGCCGTACTGGTCGACACGACGGGCGTTCGGACGCGTTCCCGGACACCGGTCGAGGTGGTCCGGCACGCCGTCGGCATCGGAGTCGTTCTCGCAGCCAAACTCGTCAACGCGGGCACCTGGGCGGGAGCCCGGGCAACGGTCTTTCTCGGTCGTCACGCCGTCTCGATCGCTGTCCAGCGAGCAGCCATACGGATCAACCGGCATACCTTCCGGTGTTCCGGGGCATTCATCCCGATCGTCAAAGACGCGGTCATTATCTTCGTCGCGGTCCATGCGCTTGATTTCACAGCCGCGCGAGGTAACAGCCACGCCAGGCGGTGTATCCGGGCATTCGTCCCACATGTCGAGTACGCCATCGCCATCCGAGTCTCTCGGCAGGTCATCACGCTGTCTCGGTCCGCCGAATCGATACTCAAGGCCAAGCGTGGCGATGAAGTCGATGAAATTGAAGTCCTGTTCATAGGCAAGCCGGGCACGATACTCGTTCCGGATCGAGAATCGGCTTTGCCCGAGGCGCCACTTGAAGCCGGCGCCGGCGGTTGCGGAGGGTCGATTTTCGTCACCACCGCCATTGACGCTTGCGCCAAGATAACCAATTCCCGCTGTCAGGTACGGCGCAAACTGCCGGTTGCGATCGTAGAAGGCCAGCAGGTTTA
>SHLT01000037.1 GCA_004282875.1 Chromatiales bacterium
TATTGCGCAGGGCGCTGCGCGACTAAGCGCGCTGCAACGCGCTCAGGGCGCGGTCTGATCCAGCATTTGCAGCTCGGAGTTCGCAAAATCCAGCCAGTCACCCGGCACGTCATAGGCCAGCGCTTTCTCCAGTGCTTCGCGCGCCAGGTCAGCCTGATCGCTAATCCGGTAGGCGTGGCCAAGATGCGCATAATACTGCAGCATAGTGAAGTCTGAGCCCGGCTTGGCGTCGTAGATCTTCCCGGCCTCCAGCAACACCTCTATACCCTCGTCGATCGCGCCGTTCTTAATCAGAGCCCAGGCATACGTATCCTTGATATCGGGATTGTCTGAGTCGAGTTCATGTGCGATCAACGCGAGCTTTTTCGCATCGTCGAGACGCACTTCGTGCTCCGCCAGGTTGTAGGCAAAGCCGTTGACAAGAACGTCGGCATCCTCGTGAGTCGCCAGGAAGAGTTTGTCCTGCAGGTAGAACGCGTATTCCTCGAGGACGTGGTCCAGGTCTTCGGGGCCCGCCTCGTCCAGTTTCCTCATAATTGCGACGACTTCGTCTTTGAAACTGGCCACCGCAATGATGCCGAGGTCGTCGAGGTCGTCGAGGTCGTCGGTTTCGCGAACGACGCCCGAGCCGCGATTGCTGATCACGATTTTGTCGATCGGCAGGTCTGCCGCGAGAGGCGCGTCGCTTAGCATCTCGACCATGCCCGTGGGGTAGACGCGAAAAATGACCCCGAATAACGCATCGTTATATTGCACCGTCGCACTCGCCTGCCAATGCCGGTCCATTTGCTCGTCGGGCCATACGACCAACGGCCGGATACGACGCCGGACGTCTTCGATACGGCTTTCTTCCGCCGTTGCTCGCCATTCGATTTCATTGCCGTTATCGACAATGAAGAACGCCCCCTCTTTGCCGTTGACGTACATCGAGAAGAACCTGAGGTAGGCGGCCGCCTGGTCCCGGGTTTCGAGCAGGATCGGCGCTTTGCGGTTCGCCTCATGGATCGGCGGCGAGGTGCCGTTCAGGGAGTACATCGAGTCGGGGAAGGCCAGGTACGTCCGCACTGCGATTTCCCCGTCTCGCGGATTGCGCTCGACCTCGACGAGCCTGCCATCCTCGTAGAACGGCAACGGCAAGACCCGGACGTGCTCCGCCTCGTCCCGCACCGCGGCCGGCAGGCGATTGAGCAACGCGTCGCGTTCCTCGTCGAACATCGTGCGCCACGATCCCGGATACAGCGGCTCGCGGCTCCAGTTGAGGTACCCGGAATCGCCGACGTCGGTAACAGAGTAGAGTTTGCGAAAGTCGGTATTCGCCCGTTCTGTAACGGCAACCCGTTCCGGACCGTCACCGGACAGGGACGCAGCATCACCGCCTGCCTCGACACCGGCATCGTCCGACAGCCCGCCGGCGTCGCTGTCGGGGTCCGTCCTGGCAAGAGCCTCGGTGACCGTGGAGAGATAGTGTTCGAGGCGCTGCGGGTCGACCGCCGAAGCCCCTCGCTGCCGCGCCTTGATGCTTCTCTCGAGGCTCGTGAGGTAGCTCCGCGACTCCGCAAGCAGGCGCCGGTTGCCATACGCCGGCAGAATGTCACTGAACAGCCGGTCCAGCCTTGCGAGCGTCGGCGCAGACGCGCTGCCGTCTGCTGTCGTCATATCCAGGATCTTTCGTGCATAGAAAATCGAGTTCCTGAGATTGGCCCTCGATTTGCTGTTCGCCTCGAACGCGTTTTCCGCCAGTTTCAGGGCATGGGAATAATCCGCGATGGCCCTTTCGTCATCGCCGGATTTCTGCAGTGCGGCAGCCCGGGTCCCGACCAGGTAGTTGAGCATGAGCATGGCTTCGTCGCCGCCCTCGTCCGGCGCCTCGTTGACCGCGATCGCCGCATTCAGAACCTCGAGCCTGTCAGCCATGGCATCGTCGGTGGACGCAAAATCGGTCATCTTCGCGGCGATGGCATTGAGCAAGTACATGTAGGCCAGTTGCGCATCCCGCGGCCCATCCGGAACCACGATCTCGGCGAACGCGCGTTTCATTCGTGCCAGCGCCTGCGCGTCGTCTTCCTCGTTTATGTTCTTGAGTTCGTCAAGGTCTTCGATCGCCCGCTTGGCCAGCAGCGCATGGTCCGAGGGTATGTGTCCTGCCAGCGGTACGGGCATGCTCCGGAACACGGCGAGTCCGAACACATAGTCCTGGGCACTGGCATCGTCGACCACTCCGTTGACTCGCGCCTGCTCGAACCAGGTTTTCCAGGTGTCTTCGCCGACCATGTCGATGGGCAACGACAGCGCCTGGCTGAAACCCCACGAGCGCAGGCGGCGGCGTGCGTAGTCATCTTCAAACTCCGGCCGCGCCTGCGAGTCCAGGTCCAGCAGCCATTGCAGATAAGGAACAACGCGGTCTCTGGGAATGTCGTTCACGGCCCCGCTCGTCACAAGCGCCCAGATCGGAAATACCGCATCCTCATCGATCTCATCCTCCCGGCTTTGCGCGGCGTAGTCGACTTCGGCTTTCAGCCGCCAGGCGGGCGTTTGTCCTTTCTCGGGCGAGCCCGCCTGTTCCTGCACGCGATACTGGTTGAAGGAAATCGAACGATCATGTGCCCGCCACAACGGGCCGGGCGGCCGCTTCAGCTTGGTATCGAACACGACCCGGCGGGCCAGCCGGAGGCCTGCCAGCGCTTCGTCGGTCTTCCCGAGTTGTGAAAGTGCCTGCGCCCTCTGGATTTGCGCCATGACGAACTGGCTGCGGAATCCAAGGTCGCCCGGATCGTCAATGAGCAGGCCCGCGGTGACGGCAACAGCCTCGTTGGCGCGGGCGAGGCTACGTTTCCGGTTCTCGACGGTGTCGAGGTAATAGTCCGCTGTCGTCCGGGCAATAAATGCACTAAGGGCGCGGCGGCCTGTCGCTTCTTCCTGCTCGATGGCGGCATAGAATCGAAACGCCTTATCCACCTCGGCGACCAGTTCGTCCAGCTGCGATTCGCCGCGAGCCGAGCTCGCAATAATATTGTGGACCACTGACACGGCGCGCATCTGCGCCCGCGCGAACATTTCAGTAATGTCACGGGCATGCTCCCGGTCGCTTTCCTGCAATGCCGAGACCAACTGCCAGGGTGACTCGGTCAGCCGCTCCGGATCGCTTTCCACCCGTGCCGAGTCCAACTGCCCGGGTGACTCGGTCAGTTCGATATCCGCAACCGCCTCAGCGGACCCCTTTTGCCGGGCGGCTTCCGTCGCCACATCGTAAACTTCTCGATAGATATTTCGCAACGCATCGACGCTGCGCAGGAAAACGGCGTAACGCTCCTCGCCCAACGCGACTTCGGAACGGCGATAAAGCACATTGGCATGCCGGCGCAACGCGGCGAAATCTGCGTCATCGACAGTGCCCAGCGCGCTTTCCGCTTGATCGAGACGCGCATTCGCGCGATCGTATTCGCCTTGCTCCGTGTAGCCGCGAGCAATGGCCGCCAATGCATCGGCGTAGATGGCCGCGCTGGTCTTGCTGGTGAAGAGTCTCGCGTTCCGGATAACGAGCTCTTCCAGTGCCGCGGTGCGTTCAGCGCCTTCGCGTACCCAGCCCGCATCCAGCAGCATGTCCGCCGTGCGGGTCAGCCATATGGCGCGCCTCAGGAGCACCTGTTCTTCATCCTCGAGGCTGGCGGTAACGCCTTCGGTTTCGGCGCCGCGCTGCTGAATCTCCGCATAGCGCTCCGAGATGGGCGCCTTCTGACCCTCGTCCATGGCGGCGAGAAAATCGTCGTCGGCATTGATTCGCAGAACAGCGGCTTTGAGGTTTATCTCAGCGATCGTGTTCTCGGCATGGAAGGCCCAGTAAGCGAGCACCGAAGCTGCGATCGCGAGCGCCGTTACGCTGGCAAGGCCGATTCGCAGGCGCTTGCGCTCGCGTAGCTCGCGATCCTGTCTGGCGCGCTCCCGCTCGCGCTCGGCCTCGACGCTCTTCTGCACGAAGCCCGACACGGCGTCGAAGTCGTCTGAGTACCGGCTCGTCCAGCTTGGTTGGGGCTTCTCTTCGTCCCACCAGGCGGACAGGTTCGCAAGATCGAGCCCCGCGAGCAGTTCGCCCTCCTGCCTTTGATAGCGCCCGGCCGACGTCGACAACCGACGCCACAGGTTTGCAGCACGCGCTTCGGCTGTGACCCAGTCACTGAGCACGGACCACTGTCGGATCAGGCTCTCGTGGCTGATATCAACGATCGTCTCATCGCGCAAAGTCACGGCCGGCCCCGGCCGCAGGAAGTTGCAGTCGTCGGCACGGAACATGTCGATCACCCGACGAATCGCTTCCTCGTCCGCGTCGGTGCAAGCGACAATGTCGCTGAACCTGAGTGGGCGGCGTGTTGCCGTAGCCGGCGAAGTGCCGTCGACCAGCGCCCGAAAGATTCTTTCCACGAGGATCTTCTCATCCTCATCGAATCTCTCGAGTAGCTCGGCGCCGTGTGCATCGAGCGCACCACTCAGGCCGCCGAGCGCCTCGTAATCCTGTTCGGTTAGTCTGACCGCCGCGTCGCCGGCCGCATCGCTTGCATGCTGCCATATGCGATTCAGCAGGTGCTGCATGACCGGGAGCTGATCGGCTCTGCGAGCCAGCTGCTTCGCCTGGTCCGAGTCTTCATCGCCTTCCCAGGGCGCGAATCGGATCAGATCGTTGAGCAGGCGATTCACCAGGGAGTTCTCGATTTCTACGCCACTCATGCGCGCCGGTCCGACGATGGCTTCCCTGCAGTTGCTCCTCGACATTCGCGGTGTCAGGTACGCGCCGGCGTTGATCGTTTCCGCGAGCCCCGGAATCAGTGCACAGGCACCGAGAAATTCCGAACGCATCGTGAGGACACAGTGGATCGGGACGTCCTTGGCGGACGTGCTTTCGATCAGCAGCTTGACGAAGGCCTCGGCGTCCTCACGCTCGGAGTAGCCGCCGTAGCGAAACAGCTCTTCGAACTGGTCGACGAGCAGCAGAAGGTTGTGCCCCTCCGGCAGGTACCCGTCCTGGATCCAGCGAATCAGGGAACGGGGCCCCTGCCTGAGGAACCCCTCAAGAATCGCGGTGCCGCTGTCGGTATTTGACGAAGCCGAATCGAGCGAGCGTTGCTGCAACTCATACAGGGCGGTCGCCAGGTTGCGAAACGGGCCACCGCCGGGTGTAAAAGTACAGATTTGCCAGTGGGGACCGGCAGGATGCAGCCCGAGCTCCAGCCCGTCCAGCAACCCTGTCTTTACAAGCGAGGATTTGCCCGAGCCCGATGCGCCAAGGACTGCCAGAAAGCGCGTCCCTGCCAGTCGGTCGATCATGTCGTCAACCGCGCCGTCTCGCCCGAAGAACAGATCGGCCTCTTCGCGGTCGAAGGCTCTCAGGCCCGGATACGGCAGACGGAACTCGCGCACGGTCAGCCGCCCTTATCGAGCAGTGACAACAAGGAGTCGACGTCGAGCCCCTCCGAGCTGTCTACCATTTCGACGTAGGGAAACGAAATACCGATGTCGCCGTCTTTCGGCGGCGGCGCCGTGAAGATGGCCACTTTTTGCGGGGGCGTTTCGCGCAGCGACATCAGCTTGTGAAATCGCCGCAGGTTTCCCCGAATCCAGGTTGTGGGCGCAGAACCATGAACAAAAACGACGGTATCACTTTCGAGCAGACTGTCCTCCAGGTCCTGCCGGATGTCCTCGGCCGAGCCCTCGAAAGTTGGGAGCATGACCGGATAGTCCCGTGCCTTGAGGGCATCTGAGACCTCTTTGGCCACGGGCAGGTCAGAGCGCTCCGCACCAATGTAAACGAACGACGAAGGCACACTGCGCTTCGGTTGGTTCACAAGCTTGACGGCGCTGATAATTTCGCTCTTGAAGCTCTCGAGTCCCGATGCGACAACAGATTCGCTGGTCAGCAACTGGCGCTGCTCGGCGCTGGCGACATGTTCCACGTCCAACTCCGGATGACGCCACAGCAGCATCGATTTGCCCGCCTCGGAAGCCATTGTGAATTGCGCCTGGATATATCCCTCGGGCAGATCCGGAGGCTTTCTGCCGGCGGCATTACCTAGGAGCTGCACAAAGATGTCGGCATCCTTCAGGTCTTTTCCAAGTGCGTCCTTAAACGCCTCGCCGCCCTGCGGATAGTCGTGCTCGGGCAGCACGCTGACGTTCATCTGCTGCAGGTAGCTCTTCAGCTGCTCGCGCTCGAATTCCAGCTCATCCGTTGCCTGGGCGAGCAAAACCTTGCCGATGCTGTCCGCGTCGGACACCATCGCTTCTGCATCCGCCGGGCTTGCCGCCCGGGATTCGAATTCCAGCAAGCGTTTCCGAATCTGTTCCGCAAGATCCAGGGCCTTCTGCGTATAGATCTGCCGGTCCAGCTCCGGGTCGAGCGACAACGGGGTGCGGCTGTCCGGTGAAGTCTGCTGCCAGAATTTTGCGCGTGGCTTCGAATCGATCGGGTGGGGATAGTCTTCCAGAGAATCAAGCGGCAGCATCTCGATGGCAAACAGTCGATCGGAGGAGCCGGACAATTGCGCGAACGCATCGAGTTCCTTTCGCGTCCAGTCACGCTGCACGTAGCTGGGTGATGTTACGGCCACGAAAATCGCCGAGTTTCGAACTTCGTCTACAAGATCTTCAAGTTGATCATTGGAACTCAGGTCACGATTGTCAAAATAGACTTTGAGACAATCGCCGCAGCCCAGCCGTTGCTGCAAGCTGTTATCCAAGAACTGCGTGAATCGCGAGACCCAACGGTCACCGCTCAGCCCCGCCTTGTTGTCCGCGTGAGCGTAGCTGATGAAAACATCGTTACGACAATGTTTCGTGAATGACATTTGGCCTCTGGCCTGAGGGCCTATCTATTATTGGTCTTTGACTGAAATATAGCTCATTCGCGCTGAACTTGGCGAGCTTGTATGCCTTTATCGAAAACCTCGGGGAAGTGTGCGGTCCGTATCTGTATGCGTGCAGCGGCGCGCCCGATACCCAGCAGCTCGTCCTTGAGGCTGGCGCAGGTCAGGCCCCTGATTTTTTCAATCCTCTTCTCCGGCATAGAGAAACCCAGCCGCTCCAGCTCGTCCTGCTCCAGGGAAACGTCGTAACGCAGGTAGTGCAGCATAGGCTCCGGACCCAGTTGATCACCGGACAGATCGCCGATTTCTGCGTCAATTTGCCTGCTCGTCGGCGATTGGCTCATCCACTGCAACATCATCTGGTTGTGCATGTTGGCATCGTCGATCAGCATCATCGGTACTTCCCAGGCCCAGTCCCAGGCCTTGCCGCTCAGGACTTCGCGCACATTCGCATCGTGACCCCAGTTACCGGTACCGATCGAAGTCAGCAACAAGCGCTCGGCACCCGTGGCCCAGCCGAAGGGGTATCCGGACAAGGTCGCAAGTGCGAACAACTGGAGTGACGGATTGTTGGCCATGCTGACACCACCGTCGAAGAAGGCGCCTTCTTCAGCGCCGCCGACCGCCACACCAACTGGTTCGAAGTAGATCGGAGCGGCAGCACTCGCGTGCACGATGTCCCTGATGTGAATATCTTTGTTTGCAGCATAAAAGCGGCCATCCGGGTGATTGTGAAATGGCCAGGTGCTGCGCGTATCCGCGCGCTTTGTGACGATGCAAAGCCCTGTACATATGGCTGCATCGCTCAACTGCATATCCCCGAAACGCTCCTGCAAAATAGACCTCAGCGGCGCCTCGTCATAAATAGCTTCCCAGGGTTTCCACTTCTTCCTGTGAAAGATTCTCTCAGCCAGGTCCAGGCTGTAATCGATTGCCTCCGACATCCCCATTCCGGTAGCGAGCGCCGATGCGACAAGCGCACCCGCACTGGTTCCGCCGATGAGATCGAAGTAGTCACAAAGACGCAGGTCCGGTCTCTCGAGTCGATCTCGCAATACTCGTTCTACTTCTTCGAGAAAGCCGAGCGACAGGATGATGCGTGCACCCCCGCCGTCAAGCGAGAGAATGCGTTTTGGTGTTTCGGCCTTGAGGCGCTCGTACAGCTGCATAAAAGCTCCAGGCGACACACGTGAGTGGGAACGCTGCGGTGCCATTGTACCGATTACGAGTATCTCTGGCTTTCGGGCCGGGCGGCTGTTATCGATTTTCAGTACACTCGGAGTCGTTTGCCGCGAAGGCGGGCAGTCAAAAGGACGGCTACAGGCAATGCGCGAGACCCGATCAGCTGCTGTACTCGCTTTGGTCATCGGAACTGCTATTGCGGCTTCCGTACTCGGGTTTTGGGGCTACATGGACGTGTACCCGGTATCGTCGCCAGCCACGTTCACCCAGGCTGCAACCGAGGTACTGAATAATGCCTGGCGGACGATCAGCCTGTTCCTGGGCCAGGCCAGTCTCGATGCCGGGCAAGAGAACCTCAAGCTGGCAATCGCAAGAATTCTTGCGCCGGCAGCGACGGCCGGCGTCATCCTCGAGTTGCTCGCAGAATTCATTGGTACTCGCATCAACGTCCTGCGCGCAATGAGGAGAAAGGGGCATACAATAATTGTCGGTTGCGGAGAGCGCGGCCAGTTCTTCCTCACAGATAGCCGCTGTGCCATGGGCGCGCGGCCGGTCGTTATCGACCGGCTCGAGAACCCGGCAATCCGGCAAGCGGCACATAGCGCGGGCGCCCTGTTCTTTGCGGGCGATGCCCGCAACAAGGACCTCCTCGCAACGGCCGGCGTATCGCGGGCAAAACGCCTGATCATTCTAACTGGCAACGATGAAGAGAACCTCGCGGTCCTGTCGTCAGCAAATGCCGTCCGGCGCGCAATGGGAGATGACCTCGAGATCATCATTCGTATAGACAATGCGCTCCTGGCACGACAGCTGAACCGGGACGATGAGTTTTCAGACAGCACAAGTGCCGACGTGACGGTATTCAATGTGTCCGGGTGCGCTGCGAGGAATTTTTTCGATGCGCACCCCCTGGTTGATCATGCCGATTTGCGCGCACAACGCCGGGTTCATCTCGTTTGTCTAGGTTGGACCCCTTTTGTGCTGGCCGTGCTCGAGCAACTTGCCCGGTTAGCCCCGTTCAGGGACTTTCCATACCCGACCGTCAGTCTGCTCGTCCACGATGAGGGCGCAGTGCGCGATGAGTTAACTGCTCTGCAGCCAGCGCTGCCCGATCTTCTGGACATTGACATTCGTCGTCTCGAGAAGGCGAGCAACATCCCGACAGACGAGCAGTTGGCCGCCATTGAGCCTGGTCCGGATCATGCCGTCACTGCGGTACTTGTTTCGACCGGTGCCGATGCGGCGACAGCGGCGGCTGCGCTCGCTATCCGCGACCGTAGCCAGCAGTCCGGTCGATGGCGTGCTCCGGTTTACGCCCACCTCGACAGGCACGGCACACTATCGGGCCTGCTCGGCGAGCGCTCGAAGGAAATCGATCCTTCTCTGGCGATCACGCCGGTTGGATTTACAGAGGACATGTGCCGACTCGACGCCATATACGGGGAACGCGAGCAGCTCGCGGAGTGCATTCATAAATCGTATCTTCGCCTGAAAGGCGTGGACGTGAGCACCCCCTCCAGCGATCGCGCGGAGAATGACCAGGACTGGTCGATGCTCAAACAAACTTTTCGAGCGTCGAGTCGTCGAGCCGCGGATCACCTGCCAGTGAAGCTGCTGAGCGCGAGCATTATCCGTGAAGCGGAAAAGCTCGTCGCCTCGTCGGCCCTTAAACTCGGCAGTACCGAAGACGAACTGGAGCACCTGGCCGATCTCGAGCATCAATCATGGATCATCGGTCGCCTGCTCGATGGCTGGAAGCCCGGAGTGCGGTGTGACTCTATGCGCCGGCATCCGGCACTGATTCCTTACGCTGAACTGCCGGAAGACCTGAAAGAATTTGATCGCGATCAGGTCCGTGTGCTCGCAGACTACCTCTCCGGCGGCCGCGGCGAGCCGACCGTTCGTCGGGAAGTCAGGATCGGACTCCTTGGCCACAACAAGGTAAGTCAGGAAGACAAGTCAAACATTCTTGAGCAACTTGATAGTGGAATACTGTCCGACATCCTTGTCGCTCACGAATTCGACTGCGTCAGCCTGTGTACGCCCTTTGCGCCGGGTTCGGACATGATACTCGCCGAAGCCCTGCATGAACGATTGAGCGCACGCTGCATCACGCATCGCGTCATTGTGCTGAGGCCCCTGCCGCCACAGGTGCTTGTGGACAGTTTCATGGCGGGCAACCACGCAGACGATGAGTGGCAATATGCTGTAGCGCCGCCGGATGCCACCGGGAAGCCTGCCGAATTCATGCTCGACCATTTGTCTTCGTTTCCGGAGTCCATCCCGGGGTCATTTATCGCGGATATGACGCCGCCCGGACTGACCGCTGACAGCTTTGCATCGAACCCGGATCTCAAGACGGTGGCTTTCGAGCGTGCCGCCGCCTGGATGGTCGAACGCTGCGACATTTTGATCGCATTCTTTGACCCGTCGCGAGGCTCGGGTCGCGGCGGTACTCGGCATACACTGGATTGGGCGCACGGTAACAATCAAGTGCCCGAACATGTGTCGACGCTGAGTCCCGGGCAGAACGCAAAATTACCCCGCGTCCATGTCATCCAGCCGCGTCGTTAGATCCCACGATGGTGAAGCTCGACCCTGCTTTTGCCTGCTAATGTGCTCCGGGCCGCTTTGAGCCGCTCATCCGTCGCAGGAGCAGCGGCGTCAACACTGTCGTCACGAGCGCCATGATCACGATCGCCGAGTAGAGGCTGGCGACGATCGGCGGTGGCGGGGACGGCTGCAGGAACAGGCCGGCCTCCAGCGCGACGCCGGCGACGATCAGCTCGACCGCACCGCGGCCGCTCATGCCGATGCCGACCATCATCGCTTCGGGTTTCGAAAGCCCGACCCAGTAGGCGGGCAGCCCGGCCCCGACAACCTTGCTCACCAGCGCCACGAGGATCAGCACGCCGACAAAGCCGGGCACGGCTGCAATGGCACTGAAATCGAGGTGCAAACCAACAGACACGAAGAAAATCGGCGCGAGAAAGCCGCGCGTAATGCCTGACATCTGTTTCTCGACGCGCTCGTAGACATCGGGCGGCACGACGCCGGGATGGAAGAACATGCCGGCAAGAAAAGCACCAATGATGAAGTGCATGTCCATCCATTCCGCGAACGTCGCATAGGCGAGCGCAGCGATCAGCAGCATGCTGAAATCAACCTCGGGGAAGCGCAGGTAGCGAAAGTACCGGCCAAGCAGCGGAAACAGGAACAGGCCGGCAGGAATCGTTACGGCGAAGAAGAAGACGACTTTGGCGAGCAATGGCAACGCGTCCTTCGCGGCGAATACTGCGATACCGCCGTTGGACATTGTCGCGATAAGCAGCGCCAGCAGGAACAGGCTGATGAGATCGTCCCACAGCGCCGCAGCGATAACAGTCTTTCCGACCCGGGTCTCAAGCTCGCCGATGCTAAGGAAGATACGCACGGCAACCGGCACCGCCGTGATAGCCAGCGCCACGCCGAGGAACAGACTCTGTACGAGCTTCAGAGGCGACTCAGGCAGCATAAGAGTGCCGAGCAACAGCCCGGCACTGACGGGGACGGCCATGCCACCAAGCGCCACAATAATGGCGGATCTCGACGTGCGGGCAAAGTCGACGGGCTCCATGCGGATGCCCGCCAGCAGCATCAGGAAGAACATACCGAGGCTCACGATCGACGCGTACGTCTCACTCTGCGTGGCCGACCAGAGCACGGGCAGCTTGTCGTGGAAGGACTCCAGGAAAAGGCCCAGCGCTACGCCGGCCATGAGTTCGCCGACGATTCCCGGCACACGAATGCGCTCCGCGAGTTCCGCGAACACGCGGGTGATGACGAGCAGAACGAGAATCAGATAGAGAATATCCATTCCATTGTCCCACGGTCGTGTACTGCTACCGATACCACGGTAGCAGACACCCGTATGCGTCAGCGATCAGGAATGATACTGAGGGCTTAGCTCGTGCACCGCGTCCACAAGGACGCCGAGCTTGTCCGGGTCGATGTCCGGCGTAATGCCGTGACCCAGGTTGAAGACGTGCCCGGGCCCCTTGCCGTAGCTGGCCAGGGTTCTCGCCACGCCTTCGCGTATCGTCTCCGGACTTTCGCGCAGCGTCGCCGGGTCGAGGTTGCCCTGCAACGCCACCTTGTCCTGCACGTATTCCCGAGCCTGGTCCAGGTCCGTAGTCCAGTCTACGCCCAGGGCATCGCAGCCCGTCTCGGCAAGATCCTTGAGCAGCGGTCCTGCGCCCTTGGTGAACAGGATTACCGGGATCTTGCGACCGTCTTTCTCGCGGGTCAGGCCATCCACGATTTTCTGCATGCTGGCCAGCGAGAACCGACGGAAGTCATCGGGCTCCAGCGCCGCGCCCCAGGTATCGAAGATCTGCACGGCCTGGGCCCCCGCCTCGATCTGCGCATTGAGGTACTCGGTCGTCGTCTCGGCCACCTTGTCCATGAGTTCGTCGAGCACCTCCGGCGATTCCTTCGCCAGCCCCTTGATCGTAGGAAATTCCCTGCTCGACCCGCCTTCGACCATGTAGGTGCCGCAGGTGAACGGGCTACCTGCAAAACCGATCAGCGGCACCTTGCCGTTGAGCTCGCGCCGGATCGTACGCACGGCATCGAACACATAGCCCAGCTCCTTTTCAACGTCCGGAACCCGCAGGTTGCGTATGGCCTCGGCCGTTTGCACCGGATTCTTGAACTTCGGGCCCTCGCCCGTCACGAAGTACAGGCCCAGCCCCATCGCATCGGGGACCGTGAGGATGTCAGAGAACAGGATTGCCGCATCCAGCGCATAGCGCCTGAGCGGCTGCATCGTGACTTCACAGGCCAGGTCCGGATTGCGGCACAGACTCATGAAATCGCCGGCCTGCGCCCGCGTTGCCCGGTATTCGGGCAGGTAGCGGCCGGCCTGGCGCATGATCCAGAGCGGTGTTCGCGAAACCGGCTGGCGCTGCAGCGCGCGCAGGAACAAATCGTTTTTCAGTTCACTCATATCAGCCAACCTGTTCAAGTATCGAGGCCTGCATGGCTTCGGCCATGGCGCGCGGACTGATCGCGTCACGAATGGGTCGGCCGACGACGATGTGGTCGCAGCCGTTCTGGAAGGCCGTCTCGACCGTCACTACCCGCTTCTGGTCGCCGACGGGCTTATTGTCCACGGGTCGAATGCCGGGCGATACGACGAGTAGTTTTTCGTCGACGAATTCGCGCAGCTTGGGCACTTCGAGACCCGATGAGATAACGCCGTCGCAGCCCGACTCGAGACATTGTTTCGCGCGCGACAACACGAGGTCGCCCACATCGCAGTCGAAGCCGAGATCATCGAGGTCGCCGCGGTCCAGGCTTGTCAGCACCGTGACCCCCAGCACCTTTAGGCTGTCGCCCTTGTTCTGTGCAGCCGCCTCCATGATAGAGCGATTGCCGTGAACCGTAACAAACGTTGCGCCGCGATCCTTGAGCGACCGCACCGCGGAACCGACCGTGGCCGGGATGTCGAAGAACTTGAGATCGCAGAAAACTTTCTTATCGCGCGCCAGCATCCAGTCAAGTAACTCAAAGTACTCACCGCTCATCATCAGTTCGAGGCCGATTTTGTAAAAGGTCACCGAGTCGCCAAGTTCCTCGGCCAGCTCTTTTGCCCGATCACAGGTCGGGACGTCCATGGCGAATATCAGCCGGTCTCTGGCGGGGATGTCTTTGTGCTTCACTGCATGCGCTCCTTCTGAGGACGCGCATTCTATCAGCCTGCAAGCCCCTCGTGGGCGGCGATCGCATAGCGATCGGTCATGCCGGCGATGTAGTCGGCAATGACGCGGGCGCGCTCGGCACCGTCGAGGCTGGCAGCACGGTCGGCAAACTCCGGCGGCATGCGGCCGATGTCGCTGGAATAGGCTTCGAACAGCTCCCTGACGATCGCCTGCGCCCGGCGTGTCATGTCGAGCTTCTGCTCGTGGCTGTAGAGGTGCTTGTTGAGAAAGCGCTTGAGCGCCACGTGCTGCTCGTAGACCGGCGGTGACATGTTCACGAGGGGCTGGCCTGCGTCGCGCACCTCGTCGATCGACCTGACACCAGCCGCTTCAATCTGGCGCCCCGTCTCCTCGATCAGGTCAGTGACGACCTTGCCGATCATTCGCCGGATGATCTCGTAGATGAGACGACGGTCTTCGAGGCTCGGATATTTTGCATGGACGCGGTCATATTGTTCCGCAAACAGGGACTGCTCGCGAAGCTGATCGAGCGATAGCAGGCCGGCGCGGAAACCGTCGTCAACGTCATGGTTGTTGTAGGCGATGGCATCGGCAAGGTTGGCAATCTGTGCCTCGAGTCCGGGCTGCTTGCGCTCCAGGAAGCGCTCACCAACATCACCGAGCTCGCGGGCATTACGGACGGAACAGTGCTTGAGAATGCCTTCGCGAGTTTCGAACATGAGGTTCAGTCCGGGAAAATCGGCGTACTTGGCTTCAAGCTCGTCGACCACACGCAGCGACTGCAGGTTGTGCTCGAACCCGCCATGGTCGCGCATACACTCGTTCAACGTGTCCTGTCCGGCGTGGCCGAAGGGCGTATGCCCCAGGTCGTGAGCGAGACAGATTGCCTCGGTCAGCGGCTCGTTGAGTCCCAGCGCCACTGCCGCCGAGCGTCCGATCTGCGAAACCTCGAGCGAGTGCGTCAGGCGCGTGCGGTAGAGGTCGCCCTCGTGGTTGACGAATACCTGAGTTTTGTAGACGAGCCGTCTGAACGCCGTGGAATGGATAATGCGGTCCCGATCGCGCTGGAATTCGCCGCGAAAGGCGGGCCTCGGTTCGTCGAAGCGTCGGCCCCGGCTGGCTGACTCGTTAGCCGCGTAGGATTTCATCGAGGCGTTCGTCGTCATAGTCCGAAGACACGCGGCACTCACCGATAGCGTCCAGCAGCACGAAGCGCAGCTGCTTGCCCTGCACCTTCTTGTCCATTCCCATCGCAGCAAGCCAGTCGCCCGGCGCGATAGCCGGTGGCTGGATCGGCAGGCCCGCGGCAGCAACAAGGTCTTGCAGCCGCTCAACCTCGCCGGCGGCGAGACCGCTCAGACGCGCGGCCATGACCATACCGGCCGCGACAGCTTCTCCGTGAAGCCATTCGCCGTATCCCTGGCAGTGCTCGATGGCGTGCCCGAACGTATGACCGAAGTTCAGAATCGCACGGCGCCCCGCTTCCCGCTCGTCTTCAGCAACCACTGCGGCCTTGATCTCGCAGCAACGCTTAATGGCATGTGCGAGCGCATCCGGCTCCCGCGCCAGTAGCCGGGGCATATTGGCTTCAAGCCACTCGAAGAATTCGATATCGCAGATTGCGCCGTGCTTGATGACTTCGGCCAGGCCGGCTGCGAGCTCACGCTCGGGTAGCGTATCCAGCGTGTCCGTATCGATAAGCACGACCCGCGGCTGATGAAAGGCGCCGATCAGGTTCTTGCCACGCGGATGATTGACACCGGTCTTGCCGCCGACCGATGAGTCGACCTGGGCCAGTAGCGTCGTCGGAACCTGGATAAAATCGACGCCCCGCATGTAACAGGCGGCAGCGAACCCGCTAATATCGCCAATGACGCCGCCACCCAGGGCCACCACGGCGACGTCGCGATTGGCACGCGCTTCCACAAGCTTATCGAGAATGGCCTGCATTGAGTCGAGTGTCTTGAACGACTCACCGTCCGGGAGGTTAATGCCCGTTACGCCGCACTCGCCGAAGTTCGGCAATAACTTGTCATAGTAGAGCGGCGCCACGGTCTCGTTGCTGACCACCACGCAATCCGTGCCACGCATGAATTCGCTCAGATCGAAATTGCCGCTCAGCAGCCCGCGACCGATAACAATCGGATAACTGCGATCCCCCAACTCCACTGTAACGGCTGTGCTCATGCGCCGTAGATTACCTGATAGCAGAAGGGGGGACACTTTCTTCAGGCAAGGTGTTCAACGATTTCGTTAGCCACCGAGTGCACCTTGCGGCCGTCGGTCTCGACAATGAGATCAGCGATCTCCCGGTACAGCGGATCGCGCTTCGCCAGCAGCTCTTCGAGAATTTCGCGGCGATTACCGCCTTCGAGGAGCGGTCGTTCACGGCCCTTCTTGGTGCGCGCCACCTGCTGATCGACCGATGTGTAGAGGTACACGACAAATCCGCGCCCGCCAAGATGGCTGCGATTGTCGGCGTTCATGACGGCGCCGCCACCTGTCGCCAGCACCACGTTGTCCATTTTCGTCAGGTCGTCAATCGCGGCGGCTTCGCGCTTACGAAAACCCTCGTCGCCTTCCTTTTCAAAAATGAACGCGATATCGACGCCCGTGCGCGCCTCAACCTCGTCATCGCTATCGACAAAATTCAGGTGCAGCGTCCGCGCCAGGTGCCGGCCGACTGCCGACTTGCCCGCGCCCATTGGGCCGACGAGGAAGATGTTCTTCGGTTGCTTCATATCCGGATTCTGGGGGCCCTCAAGCAGAAAGCCAACCCGAAGGTTGGCTTTCTCTGAATCTTTCTAGGAGGACAAGCTTAGTAGATGCTCGTGCCTTCCTCAAGAATTCGTGGTGTTACAAAAATCAGCAACTCGGCCTTGTTGTCCACCCGCTGCTTGCTGCGGAAGGCAGCGCCCAACACCGGGATGTCGCCAAGGAACGGTACCTTGTTGATCGTCTCGCGACGCTCCGTCTCGTAGATGCCGCCGAGTACAACCGTCTGGCCGTCGGCAACGAGGACCTGCGTCTCAACGGAGCGCGTATCGATACTCGGCACCGTGCCGCCGAGGCCGCCCGTGGAGATGATGTCACCAACACTATCCTTGTGAACCTTGAGGTCCATGATGATGTTGTTGTCCGGCGTAATCTGCGGTGTAACCGTCAACTCAAGCACAGCTTCCTTGAACTGGATGGTCGTTGCGCCCGAAGAGGCCGACTGCTGGTACGGAATCTCAACACCCTGCTTGATCGTGGCTTCTTTCTGGTTAGCCGTGATCACGCGCGGTGTCGATACGATTTCGCCGCGTCCTTCAGCTTCGAGTGCGGTCAGCTCCAGGTCGACCAGGTAGTCGGTACCAAGAACCGCCAGCGAGAAACGACCGGCCGCGTCAGAGATCGGCACGTTAACGTTGTAACGATCGTTCAGCCCCGGAAACTCGATAGAAGGCGTGACCGGAGCAGGTCCCTGGAGGCTGTCGAGGAACGAGCCGATCATGTTGTCGGTACCAGCGCCCGTGCCGGAGACTGTCGTCAGCGTGTCGCTGGTCAGGTCAAAGGCGGTGACGCCGAGGCGCACGCCGAGATCGCGGCTGAAGTCGTCGTTGACAACAACAATGCGCGACTCGATGAGAACCTGCTTGATCGGAATATCCAGCGTGCGCACCATGCGACGAATGTCCTGCAGGCGCTCGGCCGTGTCCTGTACCAGCAACGTATTGGTACGATCGTCGACAGCAATACTGCCACGCTCGGAAAGCATGGAGCCGCTCTCTGTGCCAATGATCAGGTCCGACAGATCGCCGGCTTTCGCGTAATTGACCTGCAGGAACTCGGAGTAAACCGGCTCCAGCTCCTGGATGGCCAACTGTGCTTCGAGGTCGGCGGTTTCACGCGCGGCAATCTCTTCAGCCGGCGCAACCATGATGACATTGCCGTTCTGGCGCATGTCGAGACCCTTCGTCGTCATGACGATATCCAGCGCCTGGTCCCAGGGCACGTTGCGCAAACGCAGCGTGACGTTGCCCTGCACCGTGTCGGATACAACGATGTTCTTACCGGACGTTTCGGCGAGCAGCTGCAGTACAGAGCGCGTCTCGATGTCCTGGAAATTCAGCGACAGGCGTTGGCCTTCATATTCTTTCGATTCCGAGAAGAGGCTGGCTTCGGCCTGCGACTCTTCCGGTGCCGGGTTGATCTCAATCGTGAACTCGTTGTCGGACTGGTAAGCAAGCTGCTCATACTTGCCTTCAGCCGAAATAACGATGCGCGTGTCGAGATTCGTCCGCAGTGCGTCGACCGTGGTAACCGGCGTGGCAAAGTCGTTGACGTCGAGACGACGCATCAACTCGGCCGGCAGGCTCGTGTCCTTGAACACAGCCACAACGCGGCCGCCTTCCTGGCGTATATCGACCGGTGTTGACGGATCCGTCAGGTTGACGACAACGCGGCCGCCACCGTCTC
Source organism: Chromatiales bacterium (assembly GCA_004282875.1). Classification (GTDB taxonomy): domain Bacteria; phylum Pseudomonadota; class Gammaproteobacteria; order Steroidobacterales; family Woeseiaceae; genus UBA1847. The sequence continues at coordinate 18,197 of SHLT01000037.1, forward strand.
GGGTGCGGCGGAAATCGACGGCAGAAATGGACCGGGCTCCCGGGGCGGCATAGGAACGGCTGTCAGATGCCGGCGCACTGGCGAACTGGGTGGTACCTGCGCTGTAGTCATCTGAGTCGCCGAGCGTCACGATTACCGTGTTGCCGCTACGACGGGTTTCGTACCCGACCATTGTGCCAAGATTCAGTACGACACGGGTTCGGCCGTTAGCCTCGGCCGTCAGTACCGTGTCGAGCGGCCCCAGGTTTACGTCGCGGCGACGCGACGTCATGGCCAGTGCCGTATTCGGCAGGTCAAGCGCGATCCGTGCAGGATTCTCGATCGTGAAATCCAGCGGCTCCGGAGCCGTGTCACTCATGATCAGTTTCAGCTCGACGCGCTCGCCGGGCAGACTCTGCACCTGAATGTCTTGCAGCCTGTTACCTTCCTGAGCGCTTGCGAAAGCACCCCAGAAGAGCAGCAGTGCTGCCTGTGCCAGTGCGGCGAACGTCGCAAAGCGATGTGTCACCGTCCGTTTAGTTTTGAGCATCATTCCCATTACTCCCAGTTCCATTCAGGCGTTAGTCTGAAAGACCAACCGCGGCGTCTCTTTCGATATAGCCGCCGATGCCATCAGAAATTATTTCCACCAGTGTGATTTCCGCGTCGGAAATTTCCGTGATTCGTCCGTCGTTCTGACCCATGAAGTTGCCTGGAACGACGCGGTGAATCAGACCGTCCGATGTCTGTACCAGACCGTACAGCGTCTCTCCGATGTTCAGCGTGCCAACCATGCCAAGCGTATCCAGCGGAAAGCTTTCCAGGTATTCACGGCTGCGATCCGTATTAGGCCGAACCCCGCCTCCTGATCCGCCGCTTGCCTGCGGCGTGTCCGGCACGAAAGGCGAACGTATGCCCTCCGCATCTGCGATGTACGTGAATACTTCGTACGGCGTGATTTCAGGAAGCGGATCAATACGGCCACCCGGGCGCGATTTGACTTCGTTGATGTACTCGTCAAGGTCGTCCATGTCACCGCCACAGGCAGCGAGTCCGAGCGTCATGACGGCAACCAGGCCGAACCTGATGACCGACTTCAATGTTGGGGAAGCGATATTCATTACTCTGCCTCCTCGTCAATGTAGCGGTAGGTCTGGGCGGTCACTTCCATACTCAGGTTGTCGAAGCCCTCGTCGTTTTCCGGCGTGATGTTGATGTCATGCAGGGTCACGATTCGCGGCAGCGCGGCAATGCCGCTGACAAACTTGCTCACCTCGTGGAAACCACCTGTGAGCCGGATTTTGATCGGCTTCTCCGCGTAGAAGTCCTTGGGGATTTCGGCCTGCGGCACAAACAGTTTTTCCTGCAGGCCAGCCGCGAGACCGGTCTGCGAGATATCAACAATCAGGCTCGGGATTTCCGTTTCACCCGGAAGTTGACGCAGCATGGTGCCGAAGGACTGCTCAATCTGTGAGAGCTGTGCCTTGTAGGCATCGTAGTTTGCCGCCTTCTTCTGCTTGTTCTCGAAGGTCTGGCTCAGGTCGACTTCTTCCTGCTCTGCGCGCTCCAGCTGCGGCGCCTTATCTTTGACAATGAAGAAGTAGACACCGACGCCCGTTACCAGCACGAAGACAATCACAATGACTGCGATTCGAAATGGCAGCGGCCAGCGACCGACGTCATTCGCGTCCAGGCTCTGAAGTTCTTCAACGAGGTTCATTCCATATCCTCCAGATCAGAATCCGAACGCAGCTGCTTCAGATAAACCACAAACTCGGACTGGCGTGACGCACCCGCCTGGGTCGTTTCCACTCGTTCCACTTCGGGGTCACCCAGCCATTCCGAAGAATCGATCTGGCGCATCAGTGCCGACACCCGCGTACTCGATTGGGCCACACCGCGAATCTCGACCCGGCTGCCGGTCTGTTTCATGCCGGTCAGGTAGACACCCTCGGGCAGCTGGCGTGCGAGTTCGTCGAAGAGATGCACAATCTCCGGGCGACTCTTCTGTAACTGTTCAATAATTTCCATGCGCGCAAGCAGCCGTTCCTTCTGCCGCTCAAGACCATCGATTTCAGCGATGCTCTTCTCGAGCTCGACGATCTCAGCCGTCAGGCGATCATTGCGCGCCTTTTGACCCGAAATCATCTGCGAGTAGGCAAGTATTGTCAGCATGACAACAGCGATGCCTGCTACCACGGCGCCGCCCATTGCTATGCCGAAATCGCGCTGGCGTTTCTGCCGTTCCGCCTCGCGCCAGGGGAGTAGATTAATACTTGGCATTAGTCAAAACTCCTGAGTGCGAGACCGCAGGCGGTGAGAAGTGCCGTTGCATCTTTATTCACACCTTGTGACTTGGCCTTGGATGAGATTTTCATTTGACCGAGCGGGTCGCCGACTTCCGTCGGGATACCGACACGGCTCGAGATGACGTCCGAAATGCCCGGAATATTGGCGCAGCCGCCACAGACCAGGATCATGTCAGGCTGTTCGCGTCCACCACCCGAGGCGAGGTAGAACTGCAGTGAGCGGCTCACCTGCTGGGTCATGTCGTCGATAAACGGCTCGAGGACTTCGGGCTGGTAATTCGACGGCAGGCCACCTTGTTTCTTGGCGCGGCCCGCATCTTCCATCGACAGTCCGTAGGTACGCATGATCTCCTCAGTGAGCTGCTGCCCGCCGAAGTTGAAGTCACGCGTATACACAACCTTGAGGTCCGCCAGAACACTGAAGGTCGTACTCGATGCGCCGATGTCGACAACAGCGACTGACTGTCCTATGCCTCCATCCGGAATCTGATGACTCAGGAGGCGGCACGCGTTTTCCAGGGCAAAAGCCTCGACGTCGACGATCTGGGTTGCGAGGCCAGCGGCGTTGACGGCGGCCTGGCGCTGCTCGACGTTTTCGGTACGCGTCGCGACCAGCAACACGTCCATCAGCTCGGGGTCCTTTTCGTTCGGGCCGATCACTTCGTAGTCGAAGCTGACTTCTTCCATCGGGAAGGGGATGTACTGGTCGGCCTGGATCTCGACCTGGCCCTCAAGGTCCCTGTCGGAAAGACTCGAAGGCATCTGGATGACTTTGGTAATGGCCGCGTCACCACTGATGGCGACGGCCACATCGGTTGCCTTCGCACCCGCGCGTTTTACGGCGCGACGAATTGCTTCGCCGACTGCTTTCGCGTCGACGATGGCTTTTTCGCTCACCGAACTCGGGGGGGTAGGCTCTGCTGAGTAGGACTCGACCCGATAGCGTTTCCCGCTTTGGGAAAGCTCTATCAGCTTGACCGACGACGTCGTTATATCGAGGCCTAGCAGCGGCTGTGATTTGTTGCCAAATAGCACGTGTTTTTCCTTCTAAGTCGGTAAGTTGCGAGTCAAAACTAAGCCGGGCCTGAGCAAAGCGATTTAACTATATATCAATAAAATGTTAAATAAAACGTGACTGTGTTCACGATCCGACAATCCCCATATTAGGGCTCCTTTGGCACAGATTCCGTGAACCAGTCGTCGGGCCGAACCGAGACTCGTTATTGCAGCGTTCAGGCAGGTATGACTATCATCGCCGCCTGATACCGCTTCCACGAGCAACTGCCCCGAAAAAGCCACATTCTCGTCACCGGTTGAACACCACGTTAATCTTTAATCAGGACCTGTAAGGCCTGCAGAATTCGGGGCATTCAGCCGAAAACGCTTGTAACTATGCATAAATCAACGGAAAAAAAATTGGGCCTGCGTCACATTAGGCGACATAAGCTGCTCCGGCTGCTGGTAATCGTGCTCGGCCTGGGCGCCATTGGCGGGATTGGCGCCACCGCGGGCGTCATTGGCGCCTATTATTTTGTGCAGCCAAGCTTGCCCGACGCCGAGACTATCCGCGATATTCCGCTGCAGATTCCGCTGCGGATTTTCAGCCGTGACGGCTACCTGATGAGCGAGGTCGGTGAACGACGGCGCATTCCGATTACCTACGAAGAGGTCCCGGAACACGTGGTCCAGGCCTTCATTGCCGCAGAAGATCAGCGCTTTTTCGTACATCCGGGTGTTGATTACCGAGGCATACTTCGAGCGTTTACTCAGCTCGCGACCTCGGGCGGTGTGGAAAGTGGCGGCAGCACGCTGACCCAGCAGCTTGCACGCAGCTACTTCCTGTCGCTGGAGCAGAGCTTTGTTCGCAAGTTCAAGGAAGCATCTCTGGCGGTCATCATCGAGCGCGAGTACAGCAAGGAAGAAATCATGGCGTTCTTCCTTAACAAGATGTTCTTCGGACAGCGGGCCTACGGTGTTGCTGCCGCGTCGCAGGTGTTCTTCAACAAGAACCTCGCCGACATCAACGTTGCAGAGGCCGCGACCCTGGCCGGCGTCCTCCCCGCGCCGTCACGCTACAACCCCGTCACCAGTGCCGAGAACGCGCAGAACCGTCGCGGCTACGTGCTCGGCCGCATGCTCGCACTGGGGTTCATCGATGATGCCGAGTATGAAGAGGCCATGGCGTTTCCCGTCGAGTCGCGAATGCATGGTGCCGCCATAGAGCTCAACGCGCCCTACGTCGCCGAAATGGTGCGGGCCGATATGCAGAAGCGTTACGGCGACTCCTACTCGACCGACGGCTACGTCGTCGTTACCTCTCTCGACTCGAGGATGCAAAAAGCCGCGAACTACGCACTGCGGAACGGCCTTCTGGAGTTTACGCGGCGCCGCGGCTACCGCGGACCGATACAGAACGTGGAGCTGACGGACGCACTTCTCGCGACGCCTTATGCCGAGTGGCCCGCAGAGATCCGCGAACTGCTGAAACAGTATGCGCCGGGCGGGCTGTCGGTAGCGCTTGTGACCGCCGTTCATGATGACAACACCGCGTCGATAATGCTGGGTGACGGTGAGGCAACGAGCCTGCCGTGGTCGGGTATTCGCTGGGCTAATCCGTTTATCGATCGAGAGAACTACGGCCCCGCACCGGAAACCGCAGCCGAGGTTCTTTCCGTCGGTGACCTTATATATGTGATGCCCACGACCAAGAGTACATGGGCGCTGGCACAGGTACCCGAAGCCCAGGGCGCTGTCGTATCCGTCGACCCTTTCGACGGGGCGATCAGTGCGCTGACCGGCGGCTTCGACTTTACGACCAGCAAATTCAACCGGGCCGTGCAGGCCTATCGCCAACCGGGCTCGTCGTTCAAGCCATTCATTTACTCGGCAGCGCTCGAGCATGGCAATACGCCGGCCACGGTGGTCCTCGACGCTCCTGTCGTCATAAACTCGTCGGAGCTCGAGGCCGTCTGGCGACCCCTGAACTACAGCGGCCGTTTTTACGGGCCGACCCGCCTGCGTGAAGCATTGAAGCGGTCGATGAACCTCGTGTCGGTGCGGCTGTTGCTGTTCGAGACGGGTGTAGGCAATGCCGTACGACATATCAAGAAGTTCGGTTTTGGCGATGCCGCCCTGCCGCACAACGGCTCGTTGGCACTCGGTGGCGGCGCGGCGTCGCCGCTCGACATGGCACAAGGTTATGCCGTGCTCGCAAACGGCGGGCACGCGGTCAAGCCGTATGTGATCGACGCGATTTATGGCCCCGAAGATGAAACGCTGTACCGCGCGGATCCTGCCATCGTTTGTGACAAGTGTGTTCCACGCGAACCCGAATATCCGTTTGGGAGAAGGCCACAGGCGGCATTGACGCTCGACGAAATGGCCGAGATCGCGACCGTGTATCAGCCGGATGCGACGACGGCCCCGGAGCTGTTCAAGGACGTCAATGTTGCGCCGCAGGTTATTTCGCCGCAGAACGCGTTCCTCATTCAAGACATGATGCGCGACGTCGTCCGCGCAGGCACCGGCCGGCGCGCCATGGCCCTGGGGCGCAACGACCTGTCCGGCAAGACCGGTACGTCCAACGACCGACGTGACGCCTGGTTCGGCGGGTTCAATGCCGACCTCGCGATGGTCGTATGGGTCGGTTACGACGACGACCTGCCCCTGGGTCCTGGCGAGGAAGGATCCCGAACGGCGCTACCGATCTGGGTAGAGTACGCCCGAATCGCCCTGGACGGCGTTCCTGAAAACCCGATGCCGATGCCCGAGGGCATCGTCTCTGTGCTGATTGACAGCGAAACCGGCTGTCCCGCGAAATCCCGGCAGCGCAACGTGCTGTTCGAGGTGTTTCGCGAAGGCCGGGTGCCTAAATGCGACGTCGCGGAGGAAGCGCCTGATATATTCAATGACGCAGCAGGCATCGACGCTCCGCCTGAGGAAGAGGCGGAAGAAGAAACGGAAGAAGAAAGCGAGTCATTATTCTGAGCCATGCCCAGAAAAAGAAATAACGAAACCGAGCGCGCGCGCCAGGTGCTCGCGCAGGAAGCTGCGCGCATCATTGTCGACCATGGCATTCGCGACTATCGCGTCGCAAAACAAAAGGCCGCCGAGCGCCTGGGCGTGGGTTCTCGCGGCTCGCTGCCGGGTAACGCCGAGATAGAAACAGCAGTAGCGAATCACCTGCAGCTCTTTGGCGGCGAGGCCCACGAGGATCGCCTGCGCCTGCTGCGGGTGGCTGCCCTGTCAGCCATGGAACTGCTCTCGCCATTTATGCCGCGGCTCGTCGGCCCGGTGTTATCCGGAACCGCCGACGAAAATTCCGCCGTCAATCTGCACCTGTTTGCCGACAGCCCGGAGATGGTCGCAATGGAACTCGCGGACATCGGGGTGAATTACAAGCCGTACGAACGCCGCCTCAAGAGCCGGCGGGACCAGTTCGAGACCTTTGCAGGCTTTGAATTTCATCACGGCAACAACCCGATCCAGGCAACCGTGTTCCCGGTAGACGGCATCCGCCAGGCGCCGATGAGCCCCGTCGACGGCAAACCGATGCGGCGGGTTGACTCCGCCGGTGTGCAGGCCTTGCTCGAACACGTCTGACTGCAAGAAGCTCAGGCGGGAGCCGGCCCCTTCAACGTGTCGGCAATAATCCGCCAGACGCGTCCGTTCGCCCCGATGCCGAAATGTGAGCTGTACACCTCGATATTGCGCGCATGCTCGTTGTATACGTCGACGCTCGCGCGCCAGCCGACGACACCGTCGAGCCGACTGTAGATCGATGTAATTGGTTGGCTGATGCCTTCGGAATTGCGGGCATGGACTTCTACCTCGAACTTGTCGAGGTCGATATTACTGGCCTCGGCGAAACGCTCCGCCGCGGCGGTGTACTTGGGGCCGCCCACGATGGGAGTCCCGAGGGTTATGACTTCGCGGACGTACGGGGCGAACAGCCGCGCCGTCTCCCGGGCAATGACACCGCCCAGGCTCCAGCCGATTAGGGTCAATGGTGTGCCGTCGAGCTCATCGTGCAGCTCCTTCGTGCGTGCTCCTATCTGCTGTGTATAGGAGTCAACCTTGCCGAGGTTCCGGCCCAGCCCCCACTCGTACACATCGTAGCCGAGGAACTTCAGATAGCGACCGAGCGGCCGCATCGAAGACTCGTTCGTGCCATAGCCGGGCAAGAGCATGACTGGCCGGCCATCACCCCGTGGCGCGCGCAGCAGATGAGGCGCGCGCAACAGGACCGTCGCCCAATCCAGCGGAGCACGCAGTTCAAGGAGCGTGGCCAGCCGATTTGGACGTCTCGCAGCCGGGATTTCAAGTGCTTCGTTCATGGGAATTCGATGCTGCTGGAACCAACAGTCATCATACGGGCATGGCGCGCCCCGACAAGCGGGCGACGCCAGTTGTTACACCAGGTTACAAACGCCGTGTTGGTGTCTAACGTTTCTCGATCGGCTGGTAATCTCGCTTGTCCGCGCCGATATAGAGCTGGCGTGGGCGAGCAATCTTGCCCTTGGGATCCGAGATCATCTCGCGCCAATGTGCGACCCAGCCTACGGAACGGCCCAATGCGAACATGACCGTGAACATCGAGGTCGGGATGCCCAGTGCCTTGTAGATAATTCCTGAGTAGAAATCGACGTTCGGGTAGAGATTTCTCTCTTTAAAGTAATCGTCGCTCAGGGCAACCTGTTCGAGTTCGCGTGCCAGGTCGAACAACGGCGTGTCTTCCCTGTCCAGCGCATCCAGTACCTTGTGGCACATCTCACGGATGATCGTCGCGCGCGGATCGAAGTTCTTGTAGACGCGATGGCCGAAGCCCATAAGGCGGAACGGGTCGTTCTTGTCCTTTGCTTTTTCGACGTACTTGCCGATCTGGCTGACGTCGCCGATCTCGTCGAGCATCTTGAGAACCGCCTCGTTAGCCCCACCGTGGGCCGGACCCCAGAGCGCTGCAATACCGGCCGCGATAGCCGAGTAAGGATTGGCGCCGGAGCTACCCGCCATGCGGACGGTTGACGTCGAACAGTTCTGCTCGTGGTCGGCGTGCAGAATGAACAGCAGGTCGAGTGCTTCAGACGCGATCGGATTGACCTCGTAAGGCTC